>NZ_JBEZYD010000123.1:0-1023 GCF_040638335.1 Nonomuraea sp. NPDC026600 | reverse complement strand
CGTCTACCAGGGGTTCTTTGCTTCGTCAGGCGAACGCCGAGCTCGCGATCATGCTGTGACCAGCGGACCGCCGTCACGAGGGTGAAAAAGGTTCACTGATCGAACTTCTCTGCGAGATGTTGGGGGTCATCTGGGCTCCTGGTCGGGCAGAGCGTGGGGGATCTCCAGGTCGCACCACACAACGCGGCGGCCGAGCGGAGTGACGTACGTGCCGCACCGCATGGAGAGCCTGCTTACGATGTCGAGGCTGCGGCCCGACTCGGCCTCGACATGCGGAGACTGGCCAGGGATGAATCGTGGCTCCGGCGCCGGGGCGCCGGGGTCAATCACCTCCAGACGGATGAAGCCGTTCCCGAAGCCCATCCGTAGTTTGAGCCAGTCGCGCTGCCGGCCTTGCGGCACGTGCACACAGGCGTTCGTCACCAGCTCGGAGACGATTTGGAGTACGTCGTCTCGTACCGGGTCACTGGCAGCAAGCCATATCTTGATCGCTTGCCGCGCCTGCCAGGGCGTTCTGGCAGTTCGACGCAGCGTTATGAACTTCGATACGACTATTTCCTCTATTTGCGCTGGCACAGAATCACCGACTATGTCCGTGTTTGATATGCGGCCCGCATCATAACTAAGACAGAGTTGCCCTGTTATGGACGACTGAACCGCCGTCGTTCGTTCCCCGAAAGGCATTTCCAAGAATGCTCTTGGCCAGCTACTTTTGGGATGGGACGGCTGTCACACATTTCAACAATCCTGTTGCGGCTGTTGTTGTTGCCGTCCGCAACTCCTGTTGTCCCCCCGAACGGAGAGTCGAAATGCCAGCAGGGCCAGATCTGCCGCCGGCCTCCTCCCCAGAGATTATTTTCGGCCTTGAGCTGCGCAGGCTGCGCAGGCTGCGCAGGCTGCGCAGGCTGCGCAATGCTCAGGGCTGGTCGCTACACAGAATGAATTCGTAGAGTCGTAGAGTCGTGACTGCCTGCTGTCTCTGGTGTATGCCGGGGATATGAGGTACGGGCAGAGGGGCGGGTA
>NZ_JBEZYD010000122.1:0-1037 GCF_040638335.1 Nonomuraea sp. NPDC026600 | reverse complement strand
AGCGCTGACGCTGGAACGGATACGTCGGCACATCAACCGACACCCCACCCACCCCAGGCCACTCAACCGGCACCCCACGAACAAACGCCCCACCCACAGACAACAAAAACCGATCCAACCCACCCTCACCACGACGGAGCGTCTCCACCACAGCCCCATCAATATTCATCCCCAACACCGGATGCGGACTTACCTCAACAAACACCCCCAACCCCGCAGCCCGCGCCGCCCCCACCGCATCAACAAAACGCACCCGCTCCCGCAAATTCGCATACCAATAATCACCATCCAAAACATCGGTATCGACCAACCCACCCGTCACCGACGAAAAGAACGACACCCCCGACCGACGCGGCCGAACCACCAACCCCCGAACCTCACCCTCAACCTCCTCCACCCCCACACCATGCGACGCATAATCCACCGCAATCCGCCGCGCCCACACCCCCTCACCCACACACAACCCAACAAAACCCTCAACACCCCCAACCGGCCCCGACACCACCGTCGCCGCCACACCATTCACCGCAGCAACCGACACCCCCGCAAAACCCCCAAGCCGCTCCTCCACCCACCCCACCGACGCCGACACCGACGCCATCCCACCCCGCCCCGCAAGCCGCCCCAACACCCGACTCCGCAACGCCACCACCCGCGCACCATCCACCACAGACAACCCACCACACACCACAGCAGCCGCAATCTCCCCCTGCGAATGCCCCACCACCCCCGCAGGCACCACCCCCACCGAACCCCACAACTCCGCCAACGCCACCATCACCGCCCACAACACCGGCTGAACCACCTCAGCCCGCTCCAACACCACCCCCGACCGCAACACCCCCTCCACATCAACATCCGAAAACTCCCTCAACGCCCCCGCACACTCCCGCAACCGCCCCGCAAACACCGGCGACGCATCCAACAACCCCACACCCATCCCCACCCACTGCGACCCCTGACCCGGAAACACCAACACCACACGCCCATCACCCCCCACCACACCCCGCACCACACCCAACCCCTCACGACCCTCA
>NZ_JBEZYD010000121.1:0-1054 GCF_040638335.1 Nonomuraea sp. NPDC026600 | reverse complement strand
GAGCGGTTACGGCTGCAGACAGCCGAGCGGTTCGAGGACGGGGAGTCCACCCGGGACATCGCGCGGGAGTTACGGGTCAGTGAGCGGTCGGTCGGTCGCTGGCGCGCGGCCTGGCAGCGGGGCGGCATCGATGCGCTGCGGTCGCAGGGGCCTGTTTCACGGGAGAAGCTGAGCACCGCGCAGTGGGCGCGGGTGGAGGCCGAACTGGGTCGTGGGCCGTTGGCGCACGGGTTCGCCGATGACCAGCGCTGGACGCTGGCCCGGATCAAGACGCTGATCGGCAGGCTCTTTCACATCGGCTACACCATCGAGGGGGTCGGCAAGCTTCTGCACCGGCACGGCTGGTCGGTGCAGGTACCGGTGCAACGCGCGCTGGAGCGCGACGAAGAGGCGATCACCGCCTGGAAAGAGCAGGTGTGGCCGGCCGTAAAGCCACCGCGGCGGACCTGGGCGCCTATATCTGCTTCGAGGACGAGGCAGGTCAGGGGCTGAGGCCGCCCAAAGGACGAACCTGGGCACCACGCGGCGCCCGCCCTCAAATGACTGTCCGAGGTAAACGAACCGGCCGGGTCAACATGGCCGGCGTGCTCTGCTTCCGGCCCGGCCAGCGCCCGCATCTGTTCTACAAGCTGCTCATCTACCACGGACGCAAGAACGAGCCGAAGAGCTTCACCTGGAGCGACTACCGCGACCTGATCATCTCTACCCACCTGCAGCTCGGCGCTCCGCTCGTGTGGTGCTGGGACAACCTCAACATCCACCTGGCCACGGAACTGACCGAGTTCGCCCAGGCCAACGCCCACTGGCTGCGCATCTATCAGTTCCCCACCTACGCCCCCGAACTGAACCCGGCCGAAGGAATATGGTCTCTACTCCGCCGGAGCATGGCCAACTTCGTCGTCACCGACCTACACGGAGTCGTCCGGATCATCAAACGCAAACTCAAGAAGATCCAATACCGGCCCCACCTACTCGACGGCTGTCTCGCCCAGACCGGCCTGATAATCGAACACCCCTTGAACACATGACCGACCCTACGAATTCAGCCTGTGTA
>NZ_JBEZYD010000120.1:0-1179 GCF_040638335.1 Nonomuraea sp. NPDC026600 | reverse complement strand
TTGACCGCCCTCCTGATGCGGGCGTTGACCGACTCGATGGCGTTGGTGGAGCAGATCACCCGGCGGATCTCGGTGTCGAAGTTGAGGAAGGGCACAAACTCGGCCCAGGCGTCCTCCCAAAGCTTCACGATCGCCGGGTACTTGCCGCCCCAGACCTCGGCGAACTCATAGAACCGCTCGAGCGCGGCGGCCTCGGTCGGCGCGGTGTAGACGGGCTTGAGAGCCTTGGCGATGGCGTCCCAGTGCTGGCGAGCGGCATACCGGAACGAGGCGCGCAACAGGTGGACCACGCACGTTTGAACCACCGCCTGCGGCCAGACGGTCTCGATCGCTTGTGGCAGCCCCTTCAGGCCGTCGCAGACCACCATCAGCGCATCGGCGACGCCGCGGTTCTTGATCTCGGTCAGCACGTGCAGCCAGAACTTCGCGCCCTCACCGCCGTCGCCGGCCCACAAGCCGAGGATGTCGCGCTCGCCGTCGACGGTGACCGCCATCGCCACGTAGATCGGCCGGTTGGCCACCTGGCCGTCACGCAACTTGACGTGAATGGCATCGATGAAGATCACCGGATAGACGAGGTCGAGCGGCCGGTTCTGCCACTCGGTCATGCCCTCCAGGACCTTGTCGGTGATGGTGGAAATCGTCTGCTTGGACACCTCGGCGCCATACACCTCGGCCAGGTGCGCGGAGATCTCACCGGTGGTCAAGCCCTTGGCGGCCAGCGAGATGACCATCTCATCGACGCCGGACAGCCGTCGCTGCCGCTTGCGCACGATCTTCGGTTCGAAGCTGCCGTCCCGATCACGTGGGACGGTGATCTCCACCGGCCCGACGTCGGTGATGACGGTCTTGGACCGGGTCCCGTTGCGCGAGTTGCCCGTCTCGCTGCCGGCGCGCTCGTGCTTGTCGTAGCCGAGATGGTCGGTGATCTCACCCTCCAGGGCCGACTCCAGCACCAGCTTGGTCAGCCGGCCCAGCAGCCCGTTCTCACCGACCAGCTCCATGCCCTCGGCACGGGCCTGCTCGACCAGACGGCCGACAAGCTCGCGATCTGCGTCCTTGGGCTCCTTGCGTGCCACCGCGGTGTCCTCCAGGTCGATCTCCGTCGATGCCTGGATCACAGTACTCATCAGGTGCGTTCTCCTTGATCAGGAGTTACACCGAAAACCGTACAGTCCC
>NZ_JBEZYD010000119.1:0-1211 GCF_040638335.1 Nonomuraea sp. NPDC026600 | reverse complement strand
GGCCCGGCACATCAGCTCTCGGATCGCGTAGTGGGCCAGCAAGATGCCCCACATCTCCTGTTCGATCAGGTCAGGGCTCTGGGAGCGGAGGATCCCGCCACCGCCGCGCAGGTGGGTTTTGATCTCATCCAGCCCGGATTCGTGCTCCCACCTTTGGTGGTAGGCGAACGCGGCCTGTGCGGCGCTCAACTCGGCCGGATCCAGGATCGTCGTGATCACGCAGATCAGCTCGCCGTCAGGGCCGCCACGGTCGGGCACGGTGTACTCCACCGCCCGCACCAGGCGGGCGCGGTCACCATCGATTGATTCACCGGCCCGTGCCGCCGCGAGCAGTGCGGCCTTGCGCTTGGCCGTGGTGTCCGGCGCGAAGATCAGGGCCAGGTAGGAGCCATCAGGCAGGCGCCGCACCAACGGCAACGCAACGGCCGCGCCGACCCGCCAGCACAACGCGGCACCGCTCGCGGCATAGTGCTCCCACAACTGCCAGGAGAAAAAGCCCGCATCCGCCATCACCAGCATGTCGGCCTGCAGATGACCGGCCAACTCGGTGGCCAGTTCGCGTTCTCCGGTGCGGCACGGCCCCAGCGCGGCGGCGATCTGAGCATGGGTCCCGCACTCCGACAGCGACACGACCTGCAGTTTCGGGAAAGCCGACTCCTTTGGGCCGCTGCCCATCTTGCCGAACGCCGCCAGGTTGCCGTCGGTGTCGGGCACATCGAAACTCGTCCCGTCGATCGCCATCAGCCTTCGCCCGCGCAGCCACGCGCCCTGGGTACCCCTACCCGCGACCGGTAGCGCCGCCCGGTGGAACAGTTCCTTGAGTGGCTCGGCTCCCAGCCGCTGCCGCGCCTGGGTAATCGCCGAGGTAGAGGGTACCTTCCAGTCCCGCTCCCAGGAGCCCAGGCCCTGCAGTGTGCCGGTCATCTGCCGCATGACCTCCTCATACGGCTGGCCGAACAGCAACCCCAGGCCGATCACGTACCGGACCATCACATGCGCCGGCAGCAACCTCGACCGCTTCTCACGCTTACCGGTCGCATCAACGACTTCCTCGATCAGATCCCGAGAAAACGCCGCGGCCAGCACGCCCAGCGAAATGTGATCGGTCAAACGGCCGCCTATCAGCGGCTCCTGCGCTCCAGACACGACCGCAACCTACCGGCCACAACCACTCCACGCAGCGCACTCACCCCGACCTGCAGAAGATCCCT
>NZ_JBEZYD010000118.1:0-1257 GCF_040638335.1 Nonomuraea sp. NPDC026600 | reverse complement strand
AACGTCCCGCTGACGTCAGCATCACCCACGCCAGCCCGCCAACGATCAAACTCGAAGAACTCCCATCAGCGGCTTAACTTAACGGCATTGCCTCTAGATACCGCATCACCCGGCCTGCGAACGGGGCGGTTGACTACAGATACGGCAGCGTCGAAGACACTGCAGATCCTGACCATGCGTCGATCTTCGCCCCAGGTGACCCCGTCACCATCAAGCGCTGGCCCGGCGGTACCCGCGTTCTGATGATGAAGCTCGACACTCGCATTGTCGCCGCCGCCCTGGCGGGAATGATCGGCGCCCACGTCAGTGAACCGATCGGATTCACGCCCAAATTATCGCTGCATTCCGAGCTCGCCGCGAGCTGGATGAAGCTGGTGGCGAACATCAGCCACGCGGCCGATCTGCTCGGGCATCCTCTCGTCGCCGCATCGTTTGCCGACAGTCTGGCGCGCGGCCTTCTTCTGGCGAGCCGCCATCCCTTCAGCCGGCAGATCGAGCAGGCGGCCTCGCTGCCGAGATCGGCGATCGTCCGGGCCGCCGGCGACTATATCGAAGACAACGCTCACATGGCCCTCACCGTCTCAGAGATCGCATCGCGATGCCATGTCAGTACGCGCACCCTGCAGCTAGCGTTCCAACGTCATTTGGGCATGTCCCCGATGGCTTATGCCCGTCGAGTACGACTCCGCAAGGTTCACGATGACCTGAAGGTATCCGACCCTCGCAGCGTCACCGTCGCGTCCGTGGCACACAAGTGGGGTTTTACGCATCTTGGACGACTGGCAGCGGAGTACCGATCCTGCTACGGCCGACTTCCGGTTGAAACCCTGCGCCTGTCCCATTAGCCCCGATTTTTTGCGCAGCGGTTATCCGGGCGGCGAGGACGGCCGACTTCCACTCCGGCGAGGTGGCGCTGACCATGGTCGGCCTCAACCCCACACGACCTCGAGCGGTTTGACTGCCGCTGGGCGTCAGGATGGAGGTTTGCGTTTAATGGCTAGTGGTGGTCGCCATGCGGCTCGCCTCGGCGAGACTCTGGTGGCTTAATTGCCGTTAGCGAGTGGGCGTCGATCGCGTTGGAGCCGACGAAGACCGACGCCGTAGGAGGAGGGAGCTGCTTTCAAAGAACAGCGATGGGCTGGTAAGCGCGTCCTTGTCCACAAGAGGCAATGCCGTTAAGTTAAGCCGCTGATGGGAGTTCTTCGAGTTTGATCGTTGGCGGGCTGGCGTGGGTGATGCTGACGTCAGCGGGACGTT
>NZ_JBEZYD010000117.1:0-1281 GCF_040638335.1 Nonomuraea sp. NPDC026600 | reverse complement strand
TGGCGTTCCCCCCGGGGTGTGGACACCCGGTTTCATGCAGCCAGTGCGGTCAGTCTAGCAAGCCGATCTTCATAGACGGTCGGGGGCAGGTTTCCGATCGAGGAGTGCCTTCGGCGGTGGTTATAGCGGGCGATCCAGCGGAAGATGTCCGTGCGGGCCTCGGCCTCGTCGCTCCAGCGGCGTTTGCCGGGTCCGTGGAGCAGTTCGCGCTTGAGGGTGGCGTTGAACGCTTCGGCGAGCGCGTTGTCCAGGCACGTTCCCGTTCTTCCGCTCGACCGGCGGATGCCGTTGGCCGAGCACAGCCTGGCGAACTCGGCCGAGGTGTACTGACAACCGCGGTCGGAGTGGAAGATCACATCTTTCACGTCGCCGCCCCGTGTGGCAACCGCCGCGGTCAGCGCGTCACTGATCAGTTCCGTGCGCAGGTGGCCGGCGATCGACCAGCCGATCAGCCGGCGTGATCCGATGTCGATGACCGTGGCCAGGTACAGCCACGAGTCGCCGACCGGCAGATAGGTGATGTCGCCGCACCACCGCTCGTCCACCGCGCCCGTGCTGAAGTCGCGACCGAGCAGGTCGGGCACGGCAGCGGCCGCCTGATCAGGGATGGTGGTCCGCCTGCCCTTACGCAGGTGCAGGCCGACGACGCCCGCGGCACGCATCAGCCGGGCTACTCGCTTCTCGTTGACGATCTCTCCGTCATCGCGCAGGTCGGCGGTGATCCTCGGGGAACCGTTGGTCCCACCCGAGTCGGTGTGGAAGGCTCGGATCTTCGCCACGATCCGCTCGTCCTCGGCCGCCCTGGCCAGGCGGGCGGGTTCGCGCGCCCGCCAGGCGTAGTAGGCGCTGCGTCCGACGTTCAAGACCCTGCACAGCCGCGCGATGCCGTAAGAGGCGTGGGCGGAGATGAACCTGAAGCGGCTGATCAACGATCCATCTCCTTCGCAAAATAGGCGGCCGCCTTGCGGAGGATCTCCTTCTCGGTCTCCAGCTCGGCGACCCGCTTGCGCAGCCGGGCGAGTTCGTCGCGTTCGGCCTTGGCCAGGCCCACTCCCGACTCGCTGTCGCTGGTCTCGGCCTCCCGCACCCAGGTACGCAAGGTCTCGCGGTTCATCCCGAGCTCTCGCGCCACATCAGCGCAGGTCCGGCCCGTTGTACGGACCAGCCTCACCGCGTCTCGCTTGAACTCATCGCCGAACTTGGACGGTCGTGCCACCCGAAGGCTCCCCTCTATGGACAAGATCCATTGTCAGGGGTGTCCTCACCTCGGGGGGAACTTCA
>NZ_JBEZYD010000116.1:0-1305 GCF_040638335.1 Nonomuraea sp. NPDC026600 | reverse complement strand
AACGCTCACAGACGGCGTGAGGCGCGTACCGCCTACGTCTTCCTCGCGCCATGGTTCATCGGTCTGTTCGTGATCACGGTTGGTCCGATCCTGGCGTCGCTGTATCTGTCGTTCACCGACTACAACCTGCTGGAGTCGGCCAAGTGGGTCGGGTGGGACAACTACCGCGAGTTGTTCACCGTCGACACGCGGTTCCTGGCCTCGTTGAAGGTGACCACGGTCTACGTGGTGGTGTCGGTGCCGATGCAGCTGGCTTTCGCGCTGGGTCTGGCGCTGGCGCTGGATCGGGGTCTGCGCGGGTTGTCGTTCTATCGCTCGATCTACTATCTGCCCTCGCTGCTGGGGGGCAGTGTGGCGGTCGCCATCCTGTGGCGGAAGATCTTCGGCTCCGATGGGCTGGTCAACGCGGTGCTGGACGTCTTCGGCATCCAGGGCGCCGGGTGGGTCTCCGATCCGGACACGGCGCTGGGGACGCTGATCCTGCTGCATGTGTGGACGTTCGGCGCGCCCATGGTGATCTTCCTGGCCGGGTTGCGGCAGATTCCGCAGAGCTACTACGAGGCGGCTCAGGTGGACGGGGCGGGCCGGCTGCGGCAGTTCCGCTCGATCACGCTGCCGCTGCTGACGCCGATCATCTTCTTCAACCTCGTGCTCGAGGTGATCAAGTCGTTCCAGTCGTTCACCCAGTCGTTCATCGTCAGCAGCGGCACGGGTGGTCCGGTCGACTCCACGCTCTTCTACACGCTCTACCTGTACCTGAAGGGCTTCAAGAGTTACGAGATGGGCTACGCGGCCGCCATGGCGTGGGTCCTGCTGCTCATCATCGCCGGGCTGACCGGCGTGAATTTCCTCGCGTCGAAGTATTGGGTCTTCTATGGCGACACGAAGTAAAGCGGTTCCGGTGCTGTTCCGGCCGCTTCCGCGGGGCAGCCGCCTCCTCAAGCACGTCCTGCTGGTCGGTTTCGGGCTGGTCATGCTCTATCCGCTGTTGTGGATGGTGTCCAGTTCGCTGAAGCCGGAGGATCTCATCTTCCGCGAGCCGGGCCTGTGGCCGAGCACGTTCACGCTGGAGAACTACAGCGAGGGCTGGAGCGCGCTCAAGCACTCCTTCGGCTACTACCTGTGGAACTCCGCGGTGCTGACGGGCCTGACCGTGGTGGCCAACCTGGTCGCCTGCTCGCTGGCCGCCTACGCTTTCGCCCGGCTGAACTTCCCGCTGAAGAAGCTGTGGTTCGCGCTGATGCTCGGCTCGATCATGCTGCCCTACCACGTGACGGTCGTGCCGCAGTACATCGTGTTCTCCAA
>NZ_JBEZYD010000115.1:0-1334 GCF_040638335.1 Nonomuraea sp. NPDC026600 | reverse complement strand
CAGGGCGATTTCAAAGTAGCCCGTCTGGGGGGATTGTCGCTTGGCGTCCGGATCGATCGTTGTTGCGCAGCGTGACGCCGAAACGAGGATGACCTTCCGTCTGTGATCATGGGAGTTCTCACGCTTCCACATCACCTACAAGAAGGTCATCGGTGTCAGTTTCTCATGCTCGGGCTGATGTTGTTTCGCTGCTGGAGATGCTGGCGGGCATCGCCGATCCGCGTGACCCTCGCGGGGTCCGGCATCCGCTGGTGGCCGTGCTGGGGGTCACCGTGGTGGCGACGCTGGGGGGCGCCGCCAACTACCGGGAATTGGGCTCGACGGCCGCTGATCTGCCGCAGTCACTGCTCGGCCTGCTGGGCGCGCGCCGGCGCCTGGCCATCGGCCGGTATGTCGCGCCAAGCGCCGCCACCCTGAGACGGGTGCTGATCGACGTGGACGCCAACGAGCTCGACGCGGCCACGGGCAGGTGGCTGCGCGCGCACGCGGCATGCGACGAGCATGGATGGGCGATCGCGCTGGACGGAAAGGATCTCAACGGCAGTTGGAACGCCGATGGCCGCCTGGTGCTGTTCTCGGCGATGACGCACCGCGGCGATGGCCGGCACGCCGTGGTGCTCGGACAGATCGCCGTGCCCGAGGGCACCACCGAAACCACTCAGGTGCGCACCCTGCTGACCGGGATGGACATCGCCGGCGCGCTGGTCACCGCCGACGCGGCGCACACCTGCATTGCCACCGCCCGCTACCTGGTCGAAGAACACCGCGCCGACTACCTGATGACGATCAAAGGCAACCGCTCATCTCTGCACGCCGCCGCCCTGGCCGTCGCACGCGCATTGATCTCCGGCGAGCCCGGCCATGTGAACAGCGAACGCGGGCACGGGCGAATCAGCCGGTGGACCACCTGGGCCACCGACATCAACGACACCATCGGCCTGCCCTACGCCACCCGCTTGGCGGTCATCCGCCGCGACACCTGCGACCTGGCCAACCGCCCCCGTAGCAAGGAGATCGCGATCGTGGCCACCAGCCGCGCCGGGCTGTCAGCAGCCGAGATCTCCACCTACACCCGCCGCCACTGGGGCATTGAAAACCTCGAACATCGAGCACGTGACACCGTCTGGCACGAAGACGACCAGCAGGCCTACCTCGGCAACGGCCCCCGGGTCATGGCCACCCTGCGCAACCTGACCCTCGGCCTGTTCGGCCTGCACGGCATCACCAAGATCAAAGAGACCATCCAAGCCATCGGTCGCAAGCCCCAGCGCGCCCTACCGCTGATTACATAGCGTTACAATCCACAATTAGCAGCTGACTTTGAAATCGCCCTG
>NZ_JBEZYD010000114.1:0-1342 GCF_040638335.1 Nonomuraea sp. NPDC026600 | reverse complement strand
CAGGGCGATTTCAAGGTCGCCGCTGTGAGGTGATGGTCACGTGATGTCCGGATCCATCGTCGCTACATAGCGTGACCGCAGAAATAATGATGACCTTCCGTCTGTGATCATGGAGTTCTCTACGCTCCCAGATCACGACAAGAAGGTCATCGGTGCCAGTTTCCCATGCCCAAGCCAAGGTTTCGTCGCTGCTGGAGATGATCGCGGGCATCGCCGACCCGCGCGATCCACGCGGAGTGCGGCATCCGCTGGTGGCAGTGCTGGGAGTGGCCGTCCTGGTGACACTGGCGGGAGCGGCCAACTACCGGGAGATGGGCTCGACTGCGGCGGATCTGCCCCAGCGTCTGCTTGACCTGCTGCGCTGCCGCCGCCATCCGGTCTCAGGCCGGTGCCTGCCGCCCAGCGCCGCCACGCTGCGGCGCGTGCTGATCGAAGTGGATGCCGACGCGCTGGACGCCGCCGTGGGCGCCTGGCTGCGCAGGCACGCGGCCTGCCATGCGCAGGGCTGGACGATCGCGCTGGACGGCAAGGATCTCAATGGCAGCTGGAACGCCGACGGGCGACTGGTGCTGTTCTCGGCGATGACCCACCGCCGCGACGGGCAGGACGCCATCGTGCTCGGCCAGGTCGCCGTGCCCGCCGGCACTACCGAGACCACGCAGGTGCGCACCCTGCTGGAGGCTATGGAACTGGACCTCACCGGGGCGCTGGTCACCGCGGACGCGGCACACACCTGTGCCGAGACCGCACGCTACCTGGTGGAAGAGGCAAACGCCGACTACTTGCTCGCCGTCAAGGGCAACCGGTCCAGCCTGTACGCCGCCGCCGTCACCGCAGCCCGCGACCTGATCGCCGGCGACCCACACCACGTCATCACCGAACGCGGTCACGGGCGCATCAACCGGTGGGCCACCTGGGCCGCCACCATCGATGAAGACCTCGGCCTACCGCACGCCGCGCGCCTGGCCGTCATCCGCCGCGACGTCGCCGACCTGGCCGGATCCCCTCGCAGCAAGGAAGTCGTCATCATGATCACCAGCCGCGCCCACCTGTCGGCAGCCGAGATTTCGGCGCACACTCGCACGCACTGGGGCATCGAGAATCTGGAGCATCGATCCCGCGACACCGTCTGGCTCGAAGACGATCATCAGGCCTACCTCGGTCATGGCCCACGGGTGCTGGCCACCCTCCGCAACCTTGCCCTCGGCCTGTTCAGCATTCATGGCATTTCCAAGATCAAGGAGACCGTTCAGGCGATTGGCCGCAACCCTCTCCGAGCTCTCCCACTGATAACACAGAGTCACATCGAACCGTCAGCCGTTCGACTTTGAAATCGCCCTGG
>NZ_JBEZYD010000113.1:0-1416 GCF_040638335.1 Nonomuraea sp. NPDC026600 | reverse complement strand
TGTCAACGGCCAAGTGCGTGTGGGTCTGGCCCACTTTCCGTGATCAGTAACCGTGCAGCACGCGGATGCGGAGAAGGTCGGGGTTGGCTCGTCCGTACATGATCCGTTTGATCATCTTGATGCGGTTCACGTTGCCTTCCACTGCTCCAGAGCTGTACGGCAGGGTGAGGCCGGCCTTGACCGCCGCCCAGTCACGGCGAAGCCCGGCGACGAAGTCGCGTAGTTCCCGGGCAGGGCTGGCCTCTGCTCGCGCAGCCCAGCTGTCCAGGTCCTGCTCGCCACGACGATGCACGAGCATCTCGGCGAACTGACGAGTCAGTTCGGTGACCGAGGCCAGTTCTGGACAACGGTCGGTGATCTGTTCGAGTTTGGCCAGGTCCTGGGCGTCGACCTTGCCAGGTGGCTGGACGATCCAGCCGGTGACCTCCCGGACCTTCGGCACGGGAGCGGGTGTGATCGCGGCCGTTGTCGTGCGGAGCTTGGCGGTGAGACGTCGTAGCGTGCGCCCGCTTCCCAGGTAGCCGCGTTCGCGCAGCTCGACCAGGAGCTGATCGGTGCTGCGGCAGCCCTGCTCCCAGCGTTCCTGCAGGTAGGGCAGATAGGCATCGAGGATCGTCCGACGCGGCGTGCGCTCATCGACGATGAGCTCGTCGGCAGTGGCGGCTGTGGCGTAGCGGCGCACGGTCTTGCGGGATAACCGCTGGTCACGGCTGATCTCGGTGATGGTCATCCCTCGGCTGAGCGCCTGGTGGATCTCGGCATGCCGAGTCCGGGTCCGAGCTGCCGAGGCTCCTTCATCGCAGGCCGGTTCCAGCATGGCAGGAGGTTCGGCCTCGGCTTTGGCCGGCTCACGCAGATGCGCGCGAAGCCGGGACACAGCGCGCTGGACCACACCGGACAGGTTGTGCAGCAAATGCCAGCGATCAGCGACCTGCACGGCCAATGGGGCGCCGCGCTGAGCACCTTCGGCATAGCAACCGGCCCGGTCCCGGCAGATCACCTCCACGCCGGGATGAGCCTCCAGCCAGGCCGCGAACGAGTCCGCCGACCGATCCGGCAACAGATCGACCGGATGCCCGCCCTCCACATCGACCAGTACCGTCCCGTAGGTATGGCCCTTGCGCCAGGCGAACTCATCAACCCCCAGCACCCGCGGAGTCGCCACCTGCGGGTCCGGCAAGCTCCGCAACAGCCGCAGCAGCGTCGAACGGCCCACCGCACAAGCCAGACGCGCGCTATGACGGGCACCAGGACGGCCGCCCAACGCCAGCGCCACCGTCCGCAGCATCAACGCAAGCCCCGCCGCGCGTCGGCCGTGCCTGCTGGTCAGGCCCGGAACCTGCTCGGCGAAGGTCCTCTTGTCACAGGTGGTGTTGTCGCAGAAGAAACGGCGCACCCGCATCTGGACCAGCACCT
>NZ_JBEZYD010000112.1:0-1485 GCF_040638335.1 Nonomuraea sp. NPDC026600 | reverse complement strand
GGCTCTTCGAATTTGATCGGGGTTGAGGCTTGACCGCCGTCCTTGCCTGCGCGGGCTGGGGTGTGTTCGCCTCTTGAGGGAGCTCGCGGCTCCCGTCGATCATTTCTGTTGTCTACGCAGAAGATCACAACAGAAGAGCCGCGAGCATGGTCAACGATACGACGCGGTTGCTGGGCCTGGATGGTCTGGCCGTCGTCGAGGTCATCGCAAGAGATGAACACGCTGGTGAGGGGCCGATTGTCTGGTTGGCGACGAGGGATGAGCGGGCTCGGGTGTGCCCCGGTTGCGGGGTGATGGCCACCCGGATGAAGGAGTGGGTGACCACTCGGCCGCGGGATCTGCCGGTAGGCGGGCGCCGCTGTCTGCTGTTGTGGCGCAAGAGGCGCTGGATCTGTTCGAAGACGGCGTGCCCGCGCAAGACGTTCACTGAGCAGGTGCCGCAGATCCCGGCGCGGGCGAGGCTGACCGAGCGGTTACGCCGCTCCAGCGGTGCGGCGGTGGCCGACGGCGGTCGCACGATCGTGCAGGCGGCGCGGGATCACGGGGTGTCCTGGCCGGTGGTCTCGGCGGCGTTCACCGCTCATGCCGCTCAGGTGCTGCCGGCCGAGCCACAGCCGGTCACCGTGCTGGGGATCGACGAGACGCGCCGGGGTCGTCCCCGCTGGGTGTATGACGAGGCCGCGCAGGCGTGGAAGACGGTGGTGGATCGCTGGCATGTCGGGTTCGTGGACCTCTCGCATGGTCAGGGCCTGCTGGGCCAGGTCGAGGGCCGTACCTCGCAGGCGGTCATCGACTGGCTGGACGCGCGTGGCCGGGAGTGGAAGAGCCAGGTGGCGCACGTCGCGATCGACATGTGCACGATCTTCAAGGCGGCCGTGCGGGCCGCCCTGCCGCACGCGGTCCTCGTTGTCGATCATTTCCATGTGGTGCAGTTGGCCAACGCCGCTGTCACCGAGGTTCGGCGCCGCCTGACCGTGCAGGTCCGCGGGCGGCGCGGCCGCAAGGGCAACCGGGAATGGGAACTACGCAACCGGCTGACGCGCTCGGCCGCCCGGATGCACGGCTCGCAGCTCGACCCGATGATCGACGATCTGATGGCCCTGCCCAAGCGGCTCGGAACGCCAATCCTGACCGCGTGGAACGCCAAGGAGGATCTGCTGGACGTGCTCGCGCTGGCGCGCACGCACCCCGACCGGAGCGTGATCGCCGACCGGCTGTTCCGCTTCTACGATCTGTGCGCCGCCTCTGGCCTGCCCGAACTCGAACGGCTGGCCGGCACCATCGAGACCTGGTGGCCACAGATCCTTGCCTTCATCCGGACCGGCATCACCAATGCGGGCTCGGAGGGGACCAACCGGGTGATCAAGACTGTCGCCCGCGACGCCTACGGTTTCCGAAACCCCGAATCACAACGACTCCGCACTCGCTGCGCCACCACCCGAAAGAGCCGTGGTTGCCTCAACCCCGCTTAACTTCGAAGAGCCC
>NZ_JBEZYD010000111.1:0-1555 GCF_040638335.1 Nonomuraea sp. NPDC026600 | reverse complement strand
GAGCTTGTAACCTCAGATGTGTAAAGACGATCTTGTGTTGTGTGCTGTCTTGCTTTACCTGATGCGGCCTGGGTAGGCGGCGGCGAGTTCGTTGAGGGCTTCGCGCCAGCCGTGGGTTCTTTGCCCTTCGATTAGGCGGCCGGGGTAACCGGCGCGGTGGCCGTCTTGGCCGCGGTGGGTGGCGCGTTCGCGGGCGCGTTTGTCCTCGATGTTGATGATCGCGAGCCACAGCAGCTTGACGACGGCGTCATCGCTGGGAAAGTGTCCGCGGGCCTTGGTCACTTTGCGTAGCTGGTAGTTCAGGCTTTCGATGCTGTTGGTGGTGTAGAGCAGTTTGCGCACCGGAGGGGTGAAGGCCAGGAAGGGGGTGACCTGGTCCCAGGCGTTCTCCCAGACCTTCACCGCTTGCGGATACTTCTTGCCATGAGCGCTGCCGGCGAAGTCGTCCAGGGCGTCGAAGGCCGCGTCCGCGTCGGGCGCGGTGTAGATCTTCTTCATCTCCGCGGCGACGTCGGCTCGTTCCTTGCGGGGTACCAGCCGCAGGCTGTTGCGGATGAGGTGAACGATGCAGGTTTGCACGGTGGTGTGCGGGAAGGTGGCCTGGATGGCGTCCTCGAAGCCGGTCAGGCCGTCGCAGCAGGCGATGAGGATGTCTTGGACGCCGCGGTTGCGCAGGTCGGTGACCACACTGCGCCAGAACCCGGCGCCTTCCCCCGCGGCGGAGTTCCCGGCGTCGGTTTTGGCGATCCAGATGCCCAGGACGTGCTTGTCGCCGTCGGTGTCGATGCCGATGGCCAGGTAGGCGGGCTTGTTCTGCACGACGTGGTTGTCGCGGACCTTGACCACGATGGCGTCGAGGAAGACGACGGCGTAGAGCGGGTCCAGCGGACGCCGCTGCCAGGCCTTGACCTCTTCCATGACCTGCTCGGTGATTCTTGAGATGGTCTCGGCCGACAGCCGGGTGCCATACACCTGCTCGAGGTGGTGCACGATGTCGCGCACGCTCATGCCGTGCGCGTACAACGAGATGACCATGTCGTCCAGGCCGCCTGCCACTCTGCCTGCCCGCTTGGGCACCAGCACCGGCTCGAAGGACCCGGCGCGATCGCGTGGCACTGCCAGCTCCACCGGCCCGACGCCGGTCTGCACCGTCTTCTTGATCGCCCCGTTGCGGGAGTTGCCCGAGTTGTAGCCGCCGGTGGCGTGCCTGGTGTAGCCCAGATGCGCGGTCAGTTCGGCCTCCAGCGCCCGCTCCAGGACCGCCTTGACCAGGTCTCCGAGCATGCTGCCCTCACCGGTCAGCCGCAACCCGCCGGCCTCGTCCCGGGAACGGGCCAGCAACTCATCCAGCTGCCGATCGTCGAGCAGCTCACGGATCGGACGCTTGACAGCCTCCGAAATCGTAGACGAACCATTACTCCCAGTAGTCGACGATGGGCCGTCGACATCCTCGATCACAGACACGATGGTGCTTCTCCCCCCGAAGAAGTGGGTGTCCCCACAGGTCACTTGTTTCCCAGAAGATCACTCCTTACACACCTGTAGAGATACCCCC
>NZ_JBEZYD010000110.1:0-1565 GCF_040638335.1 Nonomuraea sp. NPDC026600 | reverse complement strand
GTAAGCATTCAGGAGCTCAAGATCGCGATGGCGTGAGCAGCGCCCGCGCGGTGGGATGATCTTCGGGTGCCGAGGACCCCGGATCGCCGCCCGTCATATGACGAGCTCGCGGCGCTGGTGGTCCGGCAGATGAACACGATCGAGGCCCAGCGCGAGATGATCGCGCGGCTGGAGGATACGGTCGACGGGCTGACCGCTCGGGTCGCCGAGCTGGAGCGCAGGCTTGGCCGCAATTCTGGGAACTCGTCCTTGCCGCCGTCCAGCGACACGTTCGTCCGGCCGGGCAAGAAGCCGCCGGTCAACACCAGGAAGCGTGGCCGCCAGCCGGGGGCGCCCGGTGCGGGCTTGGCCATGGTCGAGACCCCGGACCAGGTCGAAGAGCACCTGCCTGACGCGTGCGGCGGCTGCGGGAAGAGGCTGTCGGCCGCCGACAGCGTCGGCTTCGCGCGTCGTCAGGTCCGCGACATTCCCCTGGTCACCGTGACGGTGACCGAGCATCGCACGCACCGGTGCCGGTGTGAGGGCTGCGGCCGGGTCACCGCGGCGGTCCTGCCCGAGCAGGTGGCAGGATCCCCGTCGTCGTACGGCCCGAACCTGCGCGCGCTGGCCGCCTACCTGCTGGTCTTCCAGCACATCCCGGTAGAGCGCTGCGCTCGGCTGATCGCCGATGTCACCGGAGCCCGCGTGTCACCCGGCTGGGTGAGTTCGATCCTCGCTGAGGCCGCGATGCTCATCACCGACAGTGTCGAGCTGATCCGTGCCCTCCTCACACTCGCCCATGTGCTGCACGTCGATGAGACCACCACGAGGATCGGGACGACGCGGCGCTGGCTGCACGTGGCCTGCACCAGCCGGTTGACGCTGCTCGGCTTGGGCGAGCGCTCCCGCGACGGCGTGAACGCCCTCGGCATCCTGCCCGATTTCCGCGGCGTGCTGGTCCACGACTCGCTGTCGCTGTATGACGGCTACCCCGGCGCCCGGCACCAACTGTGTGGATCTCACCTGGTCAGAGAGCTGACCGCCGCGGCCGAGGACCACCCCGGCCAGCGGTGGCCCGAACAGATCCGCTGGGCTCTGGCGGAGCTGAACAAGCAGGCCGGCAAGGCCCGCGCGGCTGGGCTGACCGAGATTCCACCCAAGCGAGCCAAGATCTACCTCAAGTCCTTCCACCACGGTCTGCGCGTCGGGCTGTCGTTGCATCCCCGCGTGTCCGGGCGCAAACAGTCCCCGGCCCGCAACCTGCTGGAACGTCTCCAACGGCGGGCCTGTGACGTGCTGCGTTTCGCCGATTTCCCCGGCTGGGTGCCGTTCACGAACAACGCGGCGGAAAGGGCGCTCCGTCCGGTGAAGACGCAGGTGAAGATCTCGGGCTGCCATCAGTCCGAGACAGGAGCCGCCGTCTGGCTGACCATCCGCTCCTACCTCGACAGCGCCCGCAAGCACGGCCTGTCAGCCTTCGACGCGATCTACCGTGCCTTCACCGGCAACCTGTGGATGCCACCCGTCGCACTCGACGCCTGATCAGCGCGAATCACCCAGCGTCACAGATCCTTCTGAATGCTTAC
>NZ_JBEZYD010000109.1:0-1595 GCF_040638335.1 Nonomuraea sp. NPDC026600 | reverse complement strand
TCCTTCCGCGTCAGAGTTAATGAACCAGTCCCGGTCCGAAACACCTATCAACCGCGGGTAGTTTGATCGCCCCGTTGGAAGAGGTTGGAGCAGGTGGCAGGACCACAGCAGGACCCCAAGACTGCGCAGGCCCGCACGAGCGGGACAGGTAAGCGTACGCGGCTGGCGCCGTCGATGAAGTACCAGGTGTTCGTCGACGTGCTGACCGGGCAGGCGACCCAGGGCGAGGCGGCCGACAAGTACGGCGTCAACCGGATGACGGTGAACGCGATCTGCCGCACGGCCAAGCAGGGTGCGCTGGACGCGCTGGCGGCCACCTCGACGCCGGGCCGTCCGGGCAAGAGCCCCGAGTCCGCCGAACTGGAGGCGGCCCGCAAGGAGATCGAGCGGCTGCGGGCCACGGTGACCGAGCAGGCCGTCGCGCTCCATCTGCACCAGGGAAAATCGCTTTGGGGCTGAACGTCGGCCTGGTCCCGCCGCGAGTCGACGCATCCGTCAAGGCCGGCCTGCTGGAGCTCGTTGAGCACGCGGCCTGCCAGGGCGGCTGGTCGACGCGCCGTTCGGCGGCGCTGCTGGGTCTGGACCACGTACGGGTGCTGCGCTGGCAGGTCCGCGCGGTCGTCGGGCGGCTGGCTGACACCAAGCCCGGCCCGGAGATCGCGCTGCACGCGCTGCTGCCCTGGGAGCGCGAGGCCATCGTGAAGATCGCTGAGGAATGGATGGGCATCGACCGCTCCCACCGCAAGCTCGCCCATCGCGGGTCACGGCTGGAGTCCTTCTACGCCTCCGAATCGACGGTGCTGCGGGTCTTGCAGGCCGCCGGAGTCGCGGTGCCCGAGCGCCCGGCGCGGCAACGGCGTCCCCGCCGCGAGTGGCCCGAGTGGGCCGACCTGGTCCCCGGCGTCATCACGATCTACGACTTCACCCACTTCCGTGGCCTGTCGCGGTGGTGTGCGATCGCGGTCCTGGATGTGGTGTCGCGCTACTGGCTGGCCACCGTCCTCAGCGCGGAGGAGACCTCCACCCAGGTCGAGGTCGCCTACACCCGCGCCCTGCAGGTACTGGGCAAGGACCACCTGCTGGATGACGAACGACTGCTGGCCGAGCTGCGTGGCGGCCAGGTGCCCGACCACGACGATCTGCCGGTGCTGCTGGCCCTGTCCGATAACGGGCCGCAGATGACCTCCTCGGCCACGCGCACGTTCATGGCCGGAGCCCGCATCGCTCAGCACTTCGGCCGTCCCGGCACCCCGAACGACCAGGCCTGGGTGGAGAGCTTGTTCGGGCACGTCAAGGACGAGCACCCGCACCTGGACAAGATCACCGACCCATTCGAGCTGGAGGCTGAACTCGACGCGATCCGTACTTTCTACAACACCGTCCGCCTGCATGAAGGCATCGGCTACGTGACCCCTGACGACGAGCACCACGGCCGCGGCGAGGCCATCCGGGCCGCCCGCCGAGCAGGACTGACGGCCGCACATGAAGCCCGGGTTGCAGCCCGGCGAGAACTACGCCAGGATCCCCTTTAACCCCTCCCGCGCTTGATGGGTATTAAAGGCCCGCTTTGGTGCATTTTCTCTGACACACCTCGG
>NZ_JBEZYD010000107.1:0-1702 GCF_040638335.1 Nonomuraea sp. NPDC026600 | reverse complement strand
GGCTCTGTCGCTGATCTTGTGACATGGGGCGGTCCGGTAGGTGATCGTGTACGGAGTGCGTTCATGGAGGTATCGAAGGGCTTCTTCCGCATTTAGCCGGAGTTGTCGTAGAGCTGGTGGAGCGGACGGCGGGGCTGGTGACGCTGCATGCGCGGGTTCGGGCTGGTGGCGGTGTCTGCCCGCACTGCGGAATGGAGTCCGAGCGTGTTCACGGTCGGTATGTGCGCCGGCTGGCCGACGCCGCCGTCGCGGGGGTGCGGACGGTGCTCTCGCTGGTCGTTCGTCGCTTCAAGTGCCGCAACAGCGGTTGCGTGGCGGTGACATTTGCCGAGCAGGTTGAGGGATTGACCAGCCCGTTCGCCCGATTCACCCTGGTGCTCCGCGCGATGTTGGAGTCGATCTGCTTGGCGATGGCCGCGCGGCCGGGTGTCAGGCTTGCCGCCCGGCTCGGTCTGCGGGTTGCCAAGGACACGCTGTTGCGGATGGAACGGGCAATGCCCGAGCCTCAGGTCGGCACGGTGCGGGTGTTGGCGGTGGATGACTTCGCACTCCGAAAACACGAGAAGTACGCGACCATCATCGTCGACCTTGAGGCTCGCAGGCCGGTCGACGTCCTGCTGGGTAGGGAGGCCGGGCCGCTGGCAGAGTGGCTCAGCGGGCGTCGGGAGGTGGAGTTCGTCTGTCGCGATCGTGCTCGCGGGTATGCCGAAGCCGCGAGGGTCGGCGCGCCTCAGGCCAGACAGGTCGCTGATCGGTGGCATTTATGGCACAACCTGTCCGAAGCAGTCGAGAAGAGCGTCGCGTCCCACTATGGCTGCGTCAAGGCCGCGTTCGCGGATCTACCGGCTGAGCAGCCAGAACCCGCACTGCCGCCCGTCGAGGCACCCGATGGGCACCTCGATGTCCGCGGTCGGCAACGCCGGATGATCGCCATCGTCACCGACCGGTACACCGCAGTGCAGGAGCTGGTCTCCCAGGGCCGATCCCTGAAGGGCATCAGCCGTGACCTGGAACTGGACTACTACGCAGTGCGCCGCTACGCCCGTGCGCAGAGCCTGGAGGAACTCCTGGTCAAAGCCACCACCCGCGCCAGCCTCCTCGATTCGTGGAAGCCCTACCTGCACCAGCGGATCACCGACGGCTGCGGCAACGCGATGGAGCTGTTTCGTGAGATCCGCGCCCAGGGCTATCGCGGGAGCTCCAGCACCGTCGGCCTCTACACCCGGCTCCTCAAGGAAGGACGTGTCAGCCCGCCGCCCGCCCGTCTCGTGCCGAAACTCCGCAAGCTCACCGGCTGGATCCTCACCGACCCCGCTCACCTGCATCCCGAGGAGATCGTGGACCTCAAGCAGGTGCAGGCTGGCTGCCCCGAACTAGACGCCACCATCGGATATGTCCGCGCCTTCGCCGTCATGATCCGCTATCTACGCGGCGACCGGCTCGGCAAGTGGATAGCAGACGTCCACACCGACGACCTTCCTCACCTGCAGCAATTCGCCACCGGCCTCACCCACGACTTTGACGCCGTCACCGCCGGCCTGACCATCCCCTGGAGCTCAGGCCAAGCCGAAGGCCAGAACACCCGCGTCAAACTCATCAAGCGCGAAGGCTATGGCCGAGCCAACTTCGACCTGCTCCGAAAACGCATCCTCGCCCGGGCCTAAACCCAACATCACAAGATCAGCGACAGAGCCCGTTTACC
>NZ_JBEZYD010000106.1:0-1833 GCF_040638335.1 Nonomuraea sp. NPDC026600 | reverse complement strand
GACGGGCGGCGATCCGGGGTCCTCGGCACCCGAAGATCATCCCACCGCGCGGGCGCTGCTCACGCCATCGCGATCTTGAGCTCCTGAATGCTTACATAATTTTGGCGATGGCTGTGGCTGTGGCGTTATGCAGGTTCGCCACGCCCCACAGCGCCCCGCGTAGCATCGGCACTTGACGTTCTAGCGCCCTGCAGTAGTCCCAAACCTGCTCGACTGGGTGTTGGCTGTCCTCAGGTCCCGCGCCGAGGTGGGTGATTCTGCGGGTGAGCGGATTTACGGCGAGCTTCGACCACTGCTTGTTCTCCACGGTGACGGCCGACAGCTCGCCGGTGTCTGGGTGGGAGCCCACAAGCAGCATGTCGATGCGTGCGTCGCTGCTCAGAGTGCTCATTTCCAGCAGCACCATCACGTCGCCGAGCCCGGCCATGAGTAGGACGTCGACGACCGTTTTGATGCTGGCGCGCCATGATTGTTTCTCTGGATCGCTGACGGCAATCTGGTACACCTCGCCGGCCCGGCGGACAAGTGCCCGGACGAGGTCTTCGGTGTCCATCGCGGCCAGGTCACCAGCCGAGCGTGCCAGCAGGTAGCGGGGCTTCACCCTCGTAGCTCCTCGTGGAGGTGAGATGACGAGTGCGCACCGGCCGGACGCCTCATGGGAATCCGGTCGCGGCGGGGTCGTGGTCGAGGCCGTACGGTGCGACCGTCATGAGGGAATGCGGTACTCGAAACGAGTCGGCCGTAGATCCTCTTCAGCGGGTTCCCAATCGGGCAGCAAGGTCACGGCGCCACCGCTGGTGGTGAAGTCGGGGGTAATGCCCGCAACGGTGATGTCGCTGACCACGAATAGGTCGACTTCGGGAAACTCGCGGGCGTGCTGGACTTCGTTGACGGTCAGCTCCACCGACGTGGGAGCGCCCGTGGTGCCCTTGACCTCCACACGCCGCTCGGCGCCAGCTTTGGTAAGACGCAGGTCGTAGGGCTTGCCGACTTCTTCCACCTTCCAGCCGGCCTGCTCGTAGTGCCCTATCGCCAGGTCGACCGCGTGGCGCTCGATAGCCTCGCGCTTTCGCGGGTCGATCTGCCGTCCGGCACCCTTACCGCGGCTGACCCTCCGCGGGAGCGTGGAACGGACCGGCAGCGAGACCGGGCGGGTTTGGCTCAACGGAATGACCAGAGCGCTGCCGGCAGAGGTGAGCTTGGGAGTGACGTCCATGAGCTTGAACAGCTTGTCGGGATCAAATCGGACTGGCTTGCCGAAGCCACGGTGGACGCCCGACTGGCGGATCGCGTCGCTAGCTGCTTCGGGTAATGGGCCAGTTGGGCCCAGAGGAACGGTGGCCAGCCCAGCGAGCGGCTCGATGCCGAACCGCGTCGGATATATGACGCGGTGATCATCGACCTCGTCAGGCCAGTGTGGAGCTGCGCCCTCATACATGTTGCCGACTGCTTGGCATACATACAGGTCGATCGTGTCGTGCAGCCAAGTCTCAAGGCCCACTCGGGGACTCGCGCCTGTTCCGAGGATGACGAAGTCCATCTTGATGCCCGAATAGTCCTCAAGGCGGCTCGGAAATCCCCAGGATCGAGTCTCGAGCCCGAAGGCAAGATTGTCCTGTCCTGTAACGCTTTGGCTGACATGCACCATTAAAAATGAAGCTTCGGACATGTCGGTCACGGTAACCGATGTCTACGACATTCGTTACGCCAGCAGTCGCTGCGTGAGGCGGGCTGCCGCCGCCTGTCGACGACGGGTGAAAACTGACCCCGTGGCGACGGCTGAAAACTGACCCCCTTCAGTCACTCTGGAGGGTGATCAAGGTGGAGGACTGG
>NZ_JBEZYD010000105.1:0-1887 GCF_040638335.1 Nonomuraea sp. NPDC026600 | reverse complement strand
TGTAGGATCCGCAATTCCGTGTCGGATGGCAGCGTCTGGACCTGCGGTTGATGGACAGTCCGCGTGATCTGTCGGACGTGTTAGTCCGCGAAGGCGTGTCGAATCCTCTCGTCATGTTGGCCCGCTGGGAAGCTCGAGTCGAGTGGATCGGATCTCGAAGGCAAGCCTGAGGTGTTCCGGGCTGGTGCCCATCGCTTGCGCGGTGGCGGCCAGAGACATCTGGTGTGTCCGGATAAGCCTGGCTGCTTGGTCGGTGTCCGGCAGGGACATGCTCCGGCCGGGCAGGTCGAGGTGGTCGACCAGGGCGAGTGGTGGCGACCAGCTGACAGGCTCGCTGATGTCGTGGGCGGCGAGGTGGTCCGCGGCGTGCTCATCAAGCGCTGCAAGCAGGGGTTCCGTCAAAATTGCTGGCAGGACCCGGGATCCGGGGCTGAGATCTAGCCTCAAGGACTGCGAGGGTGAATAGAGGTGGGAGCCGGTCATTCGCCGATAGAGGAACCGCCGCACTGCTGGAAGCCGAAAGCAATCTCCGGGGTCTGTCCCGGTTCGACGGCGGATATCGTTCCATGCAGTTTCCGGGAGCAGCCCAACTCCGTTCAGGGTTCGGCGCCGGGTGTAGTCAATGGGGGCTCCGTGGTCGTCCAGGTATTCAGCGAGGAGGCAGATCGCGGTGAGCACGTCGGTGCCACCTTGAGCGATCTTGGGCAGATGACCTCCGAGACGCAGCGGATGGTGTCCGTGAAGGCTCGCGACCACCGGCTTGTTGCCGTCCTGCCACCAACCGGGGAGCAGCACGACTGCCGCCAGGGCCGCGCGCCAGAGGCGGTAGTCATCACTATTGGTCAGGATCGCCGGCGGGAGCAGCAAGAGGGCCCAGTTCAACCACAGCAGATGCGGTAGTGATCGTGGGCGCTCGGTGACCTTGCTGTCTCCGGGCACTGGCTTGCTCGGGTGGGTGGTGCAGGTCCGGTAGCGAAGGCGGGGCTCGGTCGCCAGGTGAGGGTCGATGGCGCGCCAGAACTGCTGTTCCAGGGCGGCCGAAGCGATTCTCGCGGTGTCGCGGCGGAGTTGCTCTATGTTTCCTTTCTTCTGCAGTGCGGCGCCCCGGTCGGTCAGGACGCGGATCGCGGTGAAGCTGGCATCGTCGAGGGGATCGCGAGTGACCTGGACGGCGCGGGTGAGAGGCCCGGCCATCACGGCCGCGTCGATGGGGGCATAGAGCGCGCTGTTCCCGTGGTGCTGGCGGGCGTGTTCAATTTCTGGCCCGCAATCTGAGAAGTCTCCCGGTTCGGCTCGCAGGAGGCTGTGCGTGGCGATCGCTGTCAGGTTGGTGAAGGCATGGCGCAGGCCGGGGTCGCGGACGTCGGCCTCGATCTGGTCCAGCAGCCCGTTGATCCATTTCTGCGCGGATAGGACCGGATTGTCGGACGTCAGACTGATGACCGGGCTCTGGGTCAGATCAGCTCTGCAGATCGTCCTTGTGCCGGGCTTCCTCGCCGAACACTCATGCTGAGCAACGTCGTGGGTGAAGAATCTCCGGCGGTGCGGCCACTGGCCGCATGCCGGACAGGCGTGGGCGAGGAGCACTTGGTGGCGAGTGCAGGCGATCGACCAGGTGAGCCGCCAGCGCAGGGCCCATCTTCCGTCACCTTCGGTCAGGCATTGTGGGCAGTATCGGGAACCGATGCCACGGCCCCAAAGCCTGACGCGACGAACCACCCGACGGCTGTCGTGCAGCGCCAGGGCGTAACCGTCGTAGCGGCGCAACGTCATGGCGTGCAAGAGGTCGACGTCGGTCCCGGTAATGCGGGCTAGTCGTTCGGCCTCCTCGTCGGTGAGGAAGGTGGTGTAGTCCGGAGCGTGATCGGTGCGGGAAGGGAAGGGTGG
>NZ_JBEZYD010000104.1:0-1913 GCF_040638335.1 Nonomuraea sp. NPDC026600 | reverse complement strand
CCACGAACGCTGAAGGAGGCGTTGATGTAAGAGCTTCTGGAAGCGGTGCTGTGCAAGAGATGGAGGTAGGTCCTCCGGGATCGCCCTGCAGGGGGAGGTTCCAAACCACCGCAGGCTGCGTCGGTTAAGTGCCGTTCGTGGTGAGCGCTGCGGGAAAAGGCGCGACGTGATCGCGTCAGGTGTGGGTCAGGAAGGCGAGCGAGAGCGAACCGCTGATGACGTGTCGTAAGAAACTTCAATGGCGTCGAAACCGGAGCATGACCTGGACTCCGGGACAAGTCTGGGGGGAGCCTGCCGACTGCCCAGACGGCGTCCGGCATGTAGGCGGCGCGAGCCTGGCCTGGGCTTTTGCGCGGAACGTGGGAACCTGTCGCCCCGATACTGTCGCCGGCCCGTATGGGTGGCGGCGAGAGGGAGATCCTCAAGCGGTCCACGCCGCAAGAGGCCGAGTACCGTCGCGGGGCACGGGGGCGGACCGTCTCGTAGTAGCGATGAAACCCGGTAATGCGGGTGGAGCGAAGGGGACGGGTCATCCTGGTCGGTTCGGTGGTCAACCGGCGTTGCCGGGAGGAGCCAGATGAGCGGGCCGAAGTCGTTCGAGATTTCCAAACACATGGTCTACGAGGCTTACCGGAGGGTGAAGGCCAACAAGGGCGCGGCGGGAGTCGACGGACAGTCGATCGAGCAGTTCGAACAGGACCTGAAGGGAAACCTGTACAAGCTGTGGAATCGGATGTCGTCGGGCTGTTACTTCCCGCCGCCGGTGCGGATGGTGGAGATCCCTAAGCCGGGAGGCAAGGGGGTTCGGGTTCTCGGCGTTCCTTCTGTTGCTGATCGGATCGCGCAAACGGTGGCGGCCATGGTCCTGGAGCCTGAGGTGGAGAAGATCTTCCACCCTGACTCCTATGGGTATCGGCCCCGCAAGAGCGCGCTGGATGCGGTGGGGGCGTGCCGAGAGCGCTGCTGGCGGACCGACTGGGTCATCGATCTTGATGTCAAAGGATTCTTCGACAATCTCGATCATGATCTGGTTCTCAAGGCGGTAGCCCATCACACCGATCAAAAGTGGGTCTTGCTGTACGTGGAGCGATGGCTCAAGGCCCCGCTCCAGCGGCAGGACGGCACGTTGATCGCCCGAGATCGCGGGAGCCCGCAGGGTTCGGCGATCTCACCGTTGCTCGCCAACCTGTTCATGCACTACGCGTTCGATGCGTGGATGGCTCGGGAACACCCGGGCGTCACCTTCGAACGGTATTGCGATGACGTGGTGATCCACTGTCGTAGTGAAGCCGAAGCGCACCAGGTGCGGGAGGCGATCGCGCAGCGACTGGACGAATGCGGGGGGTTGCAGCTGCATCCCGAGAAAACCCGCATCGTGTACTGCAAGGACGGCAAGAGGCGTGGCTCGTACGAACACACCTCGCTCACCTTCCTCGGGTACGGGTTTCGCGTGCGGAAGGTCCGGACGAAGAAGGGTGACTACTTCTTCAGCTTCAATCCGGCCATCAGTGACGAGGCCGCCAAACGCATCCGCGCGCAGATCCGCGCCTGGCGGCTGCACCTGCGCAGTGGATCAAGCCTGAAGGACCTCGCACGCGAGATCAACGCCGTGGTGCGAGGTTGGATCAATTACTACGGTCGGTTCTACCCGTCCGCGTTGGTCCCCAGCCTCAACCGGATCAACGACTACCTGGTCCGGTGGATCGTGCGGAAATACAAGCGGTACCGCCGACGACGGATGCGAGCGCGAGACGCCCTGGGCAGAGCCGCAGCGCTCTACCCCAGGGGCTTCGCCCACTGGCAACTCGTCAAGCCGTGACCGTGAACGACCGGATGATGGGAGCCGTGTAAATCGAGAGGTTTACGCACGGTTCTGAGAGAGCCGGGGGCTGAGATGCCCCCGGCTACTCGCC
>NZ_JBEZYD010000103.1:0-1964 GCF_040638335.1 Nonomuraea sp. NPDC026600 | reverse complement strand
AACCCATGGAAGGTGAACAAGGGCCGGCCCCACAGATGCCCGCCTAACCTGGCGCCACCTGCCGCACCTAAGATCAACTTCTTAGTTCAGAGAAGACCGGGTGTAGGTGGATCGGCCAGCAAGGCATGGTCAAGGACCGCTTCCACATCCACCGGTTGATCCCAGAGTCGGAACTGGTGGAGATGGCGAAGCACGCCGAGCTCGATGAGCGGTGCTTGTGCCGCAGACCATCGCAGGAGAGGCTGTTCGCTGAGTCGGCGCCCCGGCCGGTCGCCCAGGTGGTGAACGAGCGCAACGCTGAGCGATGACGGCTGCCGGTCCGCGTTGTCTCCACCGGCGGGCCAACTTCACACTCGAGCCGGAGCGTTGCTAGCGTCGGACCGTGCCGTGCTGGTCGGCGCGGTGTGCCGCTCGACAGGAAGAGACCGGATGCGCCCGACGATCCGCAGGGCAGTGATCCCCGCCGCCGGACTCGGCTCCCGCCTCCTGCCGCTGACCAAGGCCATCCCCAAGGAGATGCTGCCGGTCGGCGACAAACCGGTGATCGAGCACACCGTGCACGAACTGGTCGCCTCCGGCATCACCGACATCACCATCGTCGTCTCCGGCGGGAAGTCCCTGATCCAGGACCACTTCCGGCCCAACCCCGCCCTGGTGCAGCAGCTGCGCGCCGACGGCAAGGCCGCCTACGACGCCCAGGCGGTCCGGGTGCAGGTGCAGTACACCGGGGCCGAGGAGTGGTACACCCTCACCGGAAGCCCCGTCGCGCTGGCCGGCCGTTCCGCCGAGCAGGTGCACCAGGCGGCGCTACAGGCTGCCTGCGCGGGCGCGGACGGCGGAGTGACCGCCGCGCACCTGCGGTACTGACTCCCTTGCGCTGCAACGGCGCCCGCAGCCCGGATGGGCTACGGGCCTTCTTGGGTGGATCAATGAAAACGGGCCCTGGGGGCGTTCGCCCCCGGGGCCCGTGGTTTCCCTGCAGAAACGCTCACCCAGTCATTTCGTGTGGAGGTTTAACCACTGGCATCACCGTCCAACTCCGCACTGGAACCGGCCCCGCAGGCGACACCGAGCCGGCGCCCGACTGTGGCAGGAGATCGCCGACCGCGGCACGGTTTCCTGGACCGAACGCATGACCGAAGCCGGCACACTACCGAAGCACGCAGCTATGAGTGACGGACTCGCAAGGAGTGGTTTTGGGAACCGTGCGGAGAAGCCTGTGCCTATTGCGGGAAGGTTGGAGCCGACGTCAGCTAGCCTGGCTGCTCACAGGCGGGTCGCCTCGCCGACCAGAAGACCGGCGTCCCGGACAATCAGCCCCACGGTCTCGTCCAGTGTGCTGCTCTCGTGGATGATCGTCTCCATTGCGTCGGGCAGGACATCCTGCCCGAGGTACCACTGCCGCATGTCATCGGGGCCGAACCGGGCGCGCTGGGGCCGCGTCTCGTGCCTGCGGAGCGTCTCTTCCCAGGAGACGTCCAGGTAATAGCCGAGGCTGGTGCCGCGATGGTCGCGAAACAGCGCTTGCAGCATCTCCCCGTAGCGGCTCCGGGCGAGGATGCCCTCCAGGATGACGTGGTAGCCGGCGTCCAGGGCGTGGCGGCACATGACGTCGAGCAGCCCGATGTTCACACCGTCAGGCTCGTCCTTTTCCCGCAGGATCTCTCGGCGTACCACGTCCTGACCGATCACGGCCATGCCACGCTGGCCGTACGTTTCCCGCACGGTCCGGGCCACGGTGGACTTGCCCGATCCCGAGTTGCCGCGGATGACGATCAGGACCGTTGAACCCGACGAATTGCATCTGATGCTCGACGGGACGTCGCTCAGCTGGTCGGACACGGCGTTGAAGGTAGCATCCTCAGCATCCCGAGGTGTGTCAGAGAAAATGCACCAAAGCGGGCCTTTAATACCCATCAAGCGCGGGAGGGGTTAAAGGGGATCCTGGCGTAGTTCTCGCCGGG
>NZ_JBEZYD010000102.1:0-2097 GCF_040638335.1 Nonomuraea sp. NPDC026600 | reverse complement strand
TGTGGAACGCCACGTAATTCCCCTGGGGTTCGTTGCAGGTTATTCCCCCAGGTCCTAGCCTTGATCCTTTTCTAGTGGGTGTCGGGTTTGTCTGTCGAGGCGACACGCCCTGGTCTGTTGTTCGGACGGAAGCTGGGTCCGTTCATGAATACTTGATGGCTCGTGTTGATCAGCCGGTCGAGGAGCGACTCGGCGACGACGGGGTTGGGGAAGAGCGGATACCAGTCCACCGGGGCCCGGTTTGAGGTCAGGATCATCGAGGTGCCGGTGCGTTCGCCGATCAGTTCGTAGAGGTCGTCGGCTTGGGCGGGGGTGAGTTCGCGCATGGCGAAGTCGTCCAGGATGAGGATGGCCGGGCGAGCCAGGTCGCGCAGTCGCCTTGCCCAGGTGCGGTCGGCGTGGCCGCCGGCCAGGTCGGCCAGGATACGGCTGGTCTTGAAGAATCGTGCTTCTGCGCCGTGGCGGATGGCCAGGTGGGCCAGGGCTTGGGCGAGGTGTGTTTTCCCGGTGCCGACGGGGCCGTAGAGCACGACGGACTCACCGGCGTGCAGCCAGCGCAGCGCCATCAGGTCGCGGATCTGGGCGGCGGGCAGTTTCGGGGAGGCGGTGAAGTCGAAGCCTTCGAAGGTGGCTTGGTGTTCGAAGCGGGCGCGGTGCAGGCGTCGCGCGAGCGCGTTGCTGTCGCGGCGGGTGATCTCGTCTTGACATAGGACTTGCAGGAAGTCCAGGTGGCCGAGGTCGCCGGCGTGGGCTTGGGCCAGCCGGGCGTCCAGGGTGTCGAGCATGCCGCCGAGTTTGAGCGCGCGCAGGACCGACTGCAGAGCGGTCAGATCGACCAGGGCGGCTGCGGCACCGCCTGGCCGGGTGCTGGCGCGTGTGTCGGTGCGTGTGTCGCCCGTCATCGCGGGTGTCGCGGTGGTGCGGGTCATGATGGGTTCTCCGATCGAGGCGGGTGGGCGGCCGGGGTGAAGACGTGGATGCGATGTCCGGCCCAGTTGCCTTGGGCGCCGATCCAGTCGGCCAGGTGGCTGTCGGGGTCGTAGCCGGCTGGGGCCAGTCCCATGAGGGCGGCCAGGTGGGTGACCATCGCGGTGCGCTCGGCCGCCTCGCCCAGATGGGCTCCGACCTGGATGACGACGTCGTCGCCGATGGTCAGGTGCAAGGTGGGAAGGCTGGTGGTGGCGAGCAGATCAGCCAGGCGGCGCAGTGCGGTGACCTGCGTGGCCGTCGTCACGGTGGTGGTGGCGGTCATGAGACGGCCTGCCGTCCGCTGTCGGGGTCGTCGTCGCCGTGGCCTGCGGGGTCGTTTCGGCCGCCGGGCAGAGCGAACAGCCGGGCCGGGCCGTGCAGGAACGCGCCGGCGCCGCCGTCGCCTGCCGCAGGTGGGATCGGGTCGTGTTCCAGCCCGGCGGCCAGAATGCCCTTGACCGTCTTGTAGGTCGGATCGCCGACGGCCAGCGCTTTGCGGCAGGCGGCCTCCAGTCGGACATCGTCGTATTTGCCGCCCAGGCCGAGCACTCCTTGCGCGGCCCGTAGCCGATACAACGCGTTCTCGCCCAGCAGTTCATCGATCAACGCCTGGCAGTGCGGGCCCACCTCGCGCGCGCGGCGGCGGCACCAGGCCGGGGTCCGCTGGAAGAACGCGATCTTGCCGGGCGGGTAGTCGCTCTCGTCCATCTGCTTGCCGGCCATCTTGAACAGGTGCGTCTTGACCAGCTCACCGCCGTCGAAGAACTGCACCTTGCCGCCCGCGACCCGGGCATGCAGTTGCTTGCCGATGTGTTTCCACGGGATGGAATACAGCGTCTTGCCGACCCGCACGTGGATGTCGGGATGGACGGTGACCGTCGACCATTCGGCCAGCTCGAAGATCCCGGGCGGGAGCGGGCGCAGCCGCCCGGCCTCGACCGCGTGAAAGATCTTGACGGGTTGAGCTCCGGCCAGCGGCCGGCACGCGCGCCGTCCGGCCACCTCCGAACTCCACGCCGCGGCGGCGGCCTGGAGCTGCTCCAGGGTGTGCCCGCAGTAGTCGCGGCCCCTCCAAAACGAGTCGCGAATATACGGGATCGGCCTTTCCACCTGTGCTTTGTCCCGCGG
>NZ_JBEZYD010000101.1:0-2333 GCF_040638335.1 Nonomuraea sp. NPDC026600 | reverse complement strand
ACAGCTGGCCACACCAACGACCAATAACAATCAAGCACATCAAGGGGTCAAAATTCAGACGACGCCAGGGGGTCCAGATTCAGCCGTCGTTGACAGCGTGGCGCTATGTGGAGGAGACGGTGATGCTGCTGTCGGCGCGCTCGCCCAAGCTGGGGCAGGCGCTGCGCAAAGCCGGCAAGGACGGGCTGCACTACCTGGTGCTGGACGGCACGCTGATTCGCACCGACCGGATCAAGGCCGACCGGCCGTACTACTCTGGCAAGCACCGTGTGCACGGGATGAACGTGCAGGCGAATCCGCTCGGAGACCCTACACCTCCGTGCCCTGGGACTCGCCGGACTCGCCGCCCCCGCCTGATCCATCGAGCCGGTACGGCCTGCGGCTATGGAGATAGCCCCCGATGAGGGTGGGACGAGTTCGCTCATCGGGGGCTGTGTCCGGCCTGGAGCTACGGGGGAAGAGCCCGGCCGGACGTTTCGGTGGCGGCTCCGCCGCTCCCCTCCATGAGAAGGCGGAGCCGCCCGGCTCTGACTGCCTGCGCGTTCAGCCAGAGCCGCGTCCGCCGGCCGATCCTGAGACCGGTTCGGGGGCGGACGGATCAGGGGAACAAGGGACGGCCCGGATGGCGCACCAGACGGTACGGCCAAGCCCACGGCCGTGCTCTCGGGTCCCCCAGTCCTGGGAGATCTCACGGACGATCAGCAGTCCACGACCGTCCCCCGCCTCCGACTCCTGCCGGATGTACGGCGCGGAGAACGCGGAACCGGGGTCACGCACCTCCACGTAGACCATCCCCTCCGTCGCGGTGACGGTGAGGCCGACGAAGTCGTACGGCCTGGCGGCGGAATGCCGGAGCGCGTTGGTCACGAGCTCGGAGGCCGCCAGCACGGCGTCGTCGACAGAAGGGTGATCGTCTCCGAGCCATCTGCGCACTTCGGAGCGGGCGTGCGCGACGGACTCGCGAATGCCCACCAGATGGATCGAGCCGATGACCCTCGGCTCCGCGCTCGCTGCTTTCATGGCTTCACTCACTCGAAGAAGTCGGCCTCGATCGGCCTTCCAACCATCCCAAGACTCGGCTACATTGAGTAGTCAATCGACTTCAACCGGTCATCAACGGTTTCCCTCGCTGTCTGTTGAAACCTTGGTGAAAGCCCCCTGGGAGGTCAGATGCCGAAGGAAAGCGATCTATACCCCTCGGATTCGCCAACTGCTCTTTTTGGTTTCGAGCTGCGGCGACACCGTAAGGCCCGAGGCTGGTCCCAGCTTCGACTCTCGAAGACGGTGCCCTACTCCGTAGGCACCATCAGCATGATCGAGACCGCACAACGGTCACCCTCGGAAGAGTTCGCCCGCTACTGCGACGAAGCGTTGGAAGCGGAGGGAGCACTGACGCGCCTCTGGCCGATGGTCAGTCGCACGGCGGCCCCCATGTGGTTCCGGCCGTGGCTCGACGTGGAGGCCACAGCAGAGGCGATCCGCGCCTGGGAGCCGTTGATGATCCCCGGCCTGTTTCAGACCGAGGACTACGCCAGAGCCATCCTGAGCGGCGAACCAGGCGTGGGGCCAGAACAGATCGAAGAGCAGGTCACCGCTCGAATGGAGCGCCAAAGCATCCTCCAGCGCACCAAGCCCCCGATGCTCTGGGTGGTCCTAGACGAAGGGATCCTCCATCGTCCGATCGGTAGCTCTGCCATGATGTTGGCGCAGCTCAGCCACCTTATCGAGCTCGTACAAGCGCCACGGATCACCATGCAGGTCCTCCCCCTCAACGCCTATTCCACCCCTGGACTTCTGGGGGGGTTCGCCATCGCGCGAACGCAGGGAATACCTGATACGGCCTACATCGAATCCGCCGGAATCTTGGGCCGGGTAACAGAGCGACCAGAAGACGTCAGCGCTCTAACATTCAGATATGAGGGGATTCGCGCCGACGCACTGTCGCAGCGCGAATCCATGAATATGATCAAGGAGGCAGCGCAACGATGGACGAGCTGACCCAGGAACTCAGCACGGCTACATGGCGTAAGTCCACCCGATCCGGAAGCGATGGGGGCAACTGCGTTGAGGTTGCCGAACTGTCCGGCGGACACCGAGGCGTCCGCGACAGCAAAAACCCCACCGGCCCAGCCCTCATCTTCACCCCCGGCGAATGGGACGCCTTCATCGGCGGTGTGAAGGACGGCGAGTTCGACTAATCAATAAGCCCTCAGGAAGGGAAGACTCCCAACTCATACGGGCTCTTCGAATTTGATCGGGGTTGAGGCTTGACCGCCGTCCTTGCCTGCGCGGGCTGGGGTGTGTTCGCCTCTTGAGGGAGCTCGCGGCTCCCG
>NZ_JBEZYD010000100.1:0-2407 GCF_040638335.1 Nonomuraea sp. NPDC026600 | reverse complement strand
CGCCCAGTCCTCCACCTTGATCACCCTCCAGAGTGACTGAAGGGGGTCAGTTTTCAGCCGTCGCCACGGGGTCAGTTTTCACCCGTCGTCGACACACAGGAAGAGACCAACTCCGCTCTCCTCGACACCGCTCGACAAGAGGGCTCCGAATCCATCAACGGATCGCATTTGCCGCTTCGTCAGGTCTGCGGCCACTGCCTCGATGAGACCACCGCATTGAAGTACTGGGGACGTATCCATTCAGGCCCACCGCTGACCTGCGACGACACCGAGCCGTTCATAGGCGGATCAGCACGACAGCCCAGGTCAGGAGTATGGAACCCCTGAATGGATACCTGGGGACTCGTGGCCATGAGCCTCGACACCTCGACCCCACGGGCGCCCACGACACCCGCGGGAGCAAAAGCTGACAAGCCAGCCCTCGGCACTTCGATTTCGTCTTCGACGTTCGCCCCATCCAACCCGTCACTGATCAGGGTGGTTTATTCCTGAGGACTTCCTGCTCCCGACATGTCTCCCAGAGACGAAAGCCTCGTTAGCCCTCGTGTTGTCCCGGATCCTTTAGGGCACCCTCGAGGCTCTTGGCATGGACACTGGGCGGAAGCTCGGCTGAACTCATCTGCGGCTTGGGCCTACGCCATGCCTGGCGAGAAGGCGCCCCAGCTCCACGCCGTCAATCAGGGTAAGTGGCTTGTTCTCCGCGAATTCCCGGCTTCCTGGCCCGAAGCCCGAGGTAGTGATCAAGATTCCTTTGGACGCACCTTCGTGGACCAGTGTGCCGTACAGGTCTCGGACGACACTGGGCTGGATCGTCGCCGAATAGCGCTTCGCCTGGATGATGATCCGTCCGCCTCGAATTGGATCGGGGTCCGTCGCGACCACATCGACTCCACCATCTCCGGAGCGGACTGTCGTCTCGGTCTGAAATCCCATCGCCGCGAAGAGTTCGGCGACCAGCACCTCGAATTGAAGGGGATCCATCTCCAGCAGATCCGATCCGTCCCGATCGGTTGCGGCGCTGTGAAGAGTCTCCGGTCGGCGGATCGGTCGGATCTCGACCGGCTTTTCCGGCTTTGACGAGATGCTTCCGCCGAGGCCCTCAACACAGCTGATCGGGTCGACCTGCCCAAGATTCATCCGCTCCATCGCGCCCCGATCGGTAGCGACCGTCGAAACGAACATTGGCCGAGGAAGCCCTGTTGCGGGGTCGGTCGCGAAGACATAGCCGTTGAAGACCACCGACTGGACCATCGGATGTCCCGTCCGGTCCGTGAGCCGCACACCGAAGATCTCATGGAGGTTCCCCAGCACACACTGCGCGACAACCTCGCGGTACAGAGTCCGACGCTCGGTGACGGGCCTGGCGACTTCGTTCTCCCGATCACTGGCCTTGACGTAGCGAATCCGGCTCACAGCCGGCACGAGGTCGACTGCGGGTAGCGCGCGGTTGACCAACAGTTGCCCCGCAGCACTGTCCCAAGCGACTTCTGCAGACCGCGGAAAGTCCGCGGGCCAGGACGGAGAGCCCATGAGCAGTGCTGCGAACACTCCCGATATCGCATCCGCGTCACCGCGCCAGGCCCGTTGTTCAAGGTCAACGACATCCGCGTTGTACTCCGCGATGCGGCGGCCCTCGTTTTGTGCCCAGATCGCGTACTCACGCTCAGCGGAAGCCATCCTGAGCTGCCGATCATTCTCAAGACGCTGGTAGGCGTACCAATCACGTTCGTAGCGCTCTCGCGCGGCGCTAACAGCCTGCTCGTGCTGCTGGCGTGCGGTAGGCAGCACCCTCTGAAGTCCTGTGAGCGGTGCCACCGCGTAGGCGCGCTGGTCTGGCGGGATCAAGCGTTGGGCAAGAGTTCCCGGCTCGAACGGCGATACCACCGGGCTGAGCTGAAGCACGGATCCGTCCAACGGACGACTCGCGATAACTTTCTGAAGGACCCCCCGCAGCAAGCCGACCCGCGACTCCAGCTCGGCGGTCGCCCGGGTTGCTTCCTGCTCCCGCCACTGCTGATAAGCCCTCCACGTCTCCCGCTGCTGCCGGGCCTCCGCCCTCATGGCCGCAGCCTGCGCTCTGTGGTGTTCTTGCCAGATCCGCCTTTCAGCAGCCAGTTGCCGCTGCTGGGCACGCTGATAGTCATCCAGCACAGTGACGATGGTCCGGAAACCCAAGGCACCTACTCCCTACGCGACCACCTCATTCTCCGGACTATAGGGAATCTCGCCAAGGAACTCTCATCCGTTTCTGAACTGCAACGATTCCCACCAAGACTCTCGCCCCAGGAGGTCGGGTGTGTCCAGTCAGTCAGTGAGGTGATCTCAGCGAAATAGTTCGGGACGATTGGGATTTCTTGGACGTCGCTGGTGGCGTTCCGGGCTTTTCGGGAGGAGTCGCCGAAGGCCG
>NZ_JBEZYD010000099.1:0-2470 GCF_040638335.1 Nonomuraea sp. NPDC026600 | reverse complement strand
GCTTTGTGGTCAAGTCCTCGGCCTATTAGTACCGGTCAGCTCCACACGTTACCGTGCTTCCACCTCCGGCCTATCAACCCGGTCGTCTACCGGGAGCCTTACCCACTCTCATGGTGGGAGACCTCATCTCAAGGCGAGCTTCCCGCTTAGATGCTTTCAGCGGTTATCCCTTCCGAACGTAGCCAACCAGCCGTGCACCTGGCGGTACAACTGGCACACCAGAGGTTCGTCCGTCCCGGTCCTCTCGTACTAGGGACAGCTCCTTTCAAGTCTCCTGCGCGCGCAGCGGATAGGGACCGAACTGTCTCGCGACGTTCTAAACCCAGCTCGCGTACCGCTTTAATGGGCGAACAGCCCAACCCTTGGGACCTACTCCAGCCCCAGGATGCGACGAGCCGACATCGAGGTGCCAAACCATCCCGTCGATATGGACTCTTGGGGAAGATCAGCCTGTTATCCCCGGGGTACCTTTTAGCCGTTGAGCGACACCGCTTCCACACGCCGATGCCGGATCACTAGTCCCAGCTTTCGCTCCTGCTCGACCCGTCAGTCTCACAGTCAAGCTCCCTTGTGCACTTACACTCGACACCTGATTGCCAACCAGGCTGAGGGAACCTTTGGGCGCCTCCGTTACTCTTTAGGAGGCAACCGCCCCAGTTAAACTACCCACCAGACACTGTCCCCGATCCGGATCACGGACCAGAGTTAGACGTTCAAAACGACCAGAGTGGTATTTCACCAATGACTCCACCATCACTAGCGTGACAGCTTCCCAGTCTCCCACCTATCCTACACAAGACGTTCCAAACGCCAATGTCAAGCTGTAGTGAAGGTCCCGGGGTCTTTCCGTCCTGCTGCGCGTAACGAGCATCTTTACTCGTAGTGCAATTTCGCCGGGTCTGCGGTTGAGACAGCGGGGAAGTCGTTACGCCATTCGTGCAGGTCGGAACTTACCCGACAAGGAATTTCGCTACCTTAGGATGGTTATAGTTACCACCGCCGTTTACCGGCGCTTAAGTTCTCACCTTCGCCAACTCACGCTGACTAAGCAGTCCCCTTAACGTTCCGGCACCGGGCAGGCGTCAGTCCGTATACATCGTCTTACGACTTCGCACGGACCTGTGTTTTTAGTAAACAGTCGCTTCCCCCTGGCCACTGCGACCACCACCAGCTTCGGAGGCACGCTCCTACACCAGCAGAGGTCCCCCTTCTCCCGAAGTTACGGGGGCAATTTGCCGAGTTCCTTAACCGCAGTTCACCCGATCGCCTTAGTATTCTCTACCTGACCACCTGAGTCGGTTTAGGGTACGGGCCGCCACAACACTCACTAGAGGCTTTTCTCGGCAGCATAGGATCATCCACTTCACCACAATCGGCTCGGCATCACATCTCAGGCATATGGAACGCGGATTTGCCTACGTTCCGCCCTACATGCTTACCCCAGGACAACCATCGCCTGGGCTGGACTACCTTCCTGCGTCACCCCATCGCTTACCTACTACCCGATCGGATCGAGCGTTCAGCCTCACCCCTAGTCCCGAAGGACATCAGAGGACTTAAGGACTCTTAGCATCACGAGGTTCGATATGGGCGCATTGAAGCGGGTACGGGAATATCAACCCGTTGTCCATCGACTACGCCTGTCGGCCTCGCCTTAGGTCCCGACTTACCCTGGGCGGATTAGCCTGCCCCAGGAACCCTTGGTCATCCGGCGCGAGGGTTTCTCACCCTCGATTCGCTACTCATGCCTGCATTCTCACTCGTGTACACTCCACGGCTAGATCACTCTGCCGCTTCACCGCATACACGACGCTCCCCTACCCATCAACCCCCCCAGAAGAGGAGTCAATGCCACGACTTCGGCGGTGTACTTGAGCCCCGCTACATTGTCGGCGCGGAATCACTTGACCAGTGAGCTATTACGCACTCTTTCAAGGGTGGCTGCTTCTAAGCCAACCTCCTGGTTGTCTCTGCGACTCCACATCCTTTCCCACTTAGCACACGCTTAGGGGCCTTAGTCGGTGATCTGGGCTGTTTCCCTCTCGACTACGAACCTTATCGCCCGCAGTCTCACTGCCACGCTCTCACTTACCGGCATTCGGAGTTTGGCTGACGTCAGTAACCTTGTCGGGCCCATTAGCCATCCAGTGCTCTACCTCCGGCAAGAAACACGCAACGCTGCACCTAAATGCATTTCGGGGAGAACCAGCTATCACGGAGTTTGATTGGCCTTTCACCCCTACACACAGATCATCCCCCAGGTTTTCAACCCTGGTGGGTTCGGTCCTCCACCCAGTCTTACCTGAGCTTCAACCTGCCCATGCGTAGATCACTCCGCTTCGGGTCTACAGCATGCGACTCAAACGCCCTATTCAGACTCGCTTTCGCTACGGCTCCCCCACACGGGTTAACCTCGCCACACACCATAACTCGCAGGCTCATTCTTCAAAAGGCACGCAGTCACATCACA
>NZ_JBEZYD010000098.1:0-2642 GCF_040638335.1 Nonomuraea sp. NPDC026600 | reverse complement strand
GGTAAACGTGCAGAGTTGAACGGCGTGTCCGCTGTGTCTGCAGGGTGGTGATCTTGGAGTCTGCCGAGTGTTGGTGATCTTCACTTGGCGGGGTGGTCGAGATGGTGCTGGAGGCTGAGCGGTGGCTTGAGCTGCGTCGGTTCCGGGTGCTGCGGGATGCGGGGGCGAGCATCTCGGAGATCTCCCGGGAGACGGGCCTGAACTGGCGCACGGTGAAGAAATACTTGGAAAACGATGGGCCGCCGGTTCCGCCGATGGCGGCGCCACGTCCCTCACGGCGTCGTCAGGTGATCGAGCCGTTCGTGTCGGTGATCGATGCGTGGTTGCGGGCCGAGCTGTTGTTGAAGGCCTCGGTGATCCACGAACGTCTGGTGGAGTCCTATGGGTTCACCGGCAACTATCAGCGGGTCAAGCTGTATCTGCAGGAGGCCCGGCCGCGGATCGCCCAGGAGTTGGGTTACACACCCAGCGAGCTGGCCCGGCTGCACCGCCGGTTCGAGGTAGTGCCGGGTGCTCAAGCCCAGGTCGACTGGGGAGATGAGGGCGCGATCCTCGCCCACGTTGGTATCGCGAAGGTCTACTCCTTCCACATGGTGCTGTCCTACTCGCGGGATCCGTTCGTGTGTTTCACCACCAGCCAGGACCTGGCCACGTTCTGGGGCTGTCATCGGGCCGCGTTCGATCATTTCGGGGGTGTTCCGGGGTCGATCGTCTACGACCGGTGCAAGACCGTGGTGCGCCGGCACGTCGCCCCGGGCAAGGCGGTGCCGTTGCATCCCGAGGCGGTGGCGTTCGCCGGGCACTACGACTTCGACATCGACGTCCTGGCCGCCTACCGTCCGACAGGGAAGGGCAGGGTGGAGCGGCAGGTCACCATAATCCGTGATCACGTGTTGGCGGGCCGGGGATTCTCCTCGCTGACCGACATGGACAACGCGTTTTCGTCCTGGGTGCCGATCCGCCGCCGCACCACCCACCGCACCCACGGCGAGGTGATCGGGGTCCGGGCCCGCCGTGACCATGCCGCTCTGAAACCGATCCCGGCTAGGCCGTATCTGGTCACCGACCGGCACCTGCGGCACGTTGGTAAGGACTGCCTGATCGCGTTCGAGGCCAACCTCTACTCCGTCCCGGCTACGAAGGTGTTCCACCGGCAGCTGGTGGAAGTACGGGCGTCCTCGGCCACCGTCAGCCTGCACGCCACCGTTCCCGACACGCATGGGGTCACGTTGCTGGCCGTGCATCCGCGGGCACTGGGTCGCGGCGCCCGGGTGGTCGACCCCGCCCATTGGCAGGCGCTTCCCGACGGGCACACCCGCGCCACGACCAGCGGTGGACACTACCCGGATCCTGCTGACGAGCTGGCGGCACGCCGCCGCCGCGGGCCAGGAGCCAGATCGCTGCCGTTCCTGCTCGCCCGCCCGGACGCCGCGCAGGTCGAGGTCGGCTACCGGCCGCTGACGGACTATGACCAGCTCACCGGCACCGGCCCCTTCTCCTGACCCGGACCTACAGAGCGCAGGCACACGACCGCGCACAACACACCATCGAGCTTGAAGGACTTCGACGTTGAGTGAGCTTGTCACCAGCCGCATCCGCGCCACCGCGACCACGATGGGACTGCCGCATCTGGCCGCGAACCTGACCGACCACCTCGCCCGCGCCGCCGCCGCCCAGATGGGCTACCTCGACTTCCTCGACCTGGTGCTGGAAGAAGAACAAGCCGTCCGTGAAGAACGCCGGGTCCGTCATGCCCTGCGCGTGTCCAAGATGCCCCACCACAAGACCATCGAGGACTACGACTTCTCCTACCAACCGACTCTGGACCCCCGCAAAATCAAGGATCTGGCCACCGTCGCGTTCGCCGAAGCCAGGGCCAACGCCGTGTTCCTGGGGCCGCCCGGGGTGGGTAAGACCCACCTGGCCGTCGCGCTGGCCGTCGCGGCCTGCCGGGTCGGCTACTCCGTCTACTTCACCACCCTGGACGACATGGTCCGCAACCTCAAAGCCGCCGACGCCATCGGCCGCCGCGCCGCCAAAATACGTGGCTACCTGCGTCCCCACGTTCTGGTCCTGGACGAGGTCGGCTACCAGCCGTTGGCTCGCGACGAGGCCAATCTGGTCTTCCAGGTCATCTCGAAGAGATATGAGAAGGGCTCAACCCTACTGACAAGTAACAAAGCCTTCTCTGAATGGGGCCAAGTCTTCGGCGACGACGTCCTGGTCACCGCCATCCTCGACCGGCTTCTCCACCACTGCGAAGTAATCGCGATCAACGGACCCAGCTACCGGCTCAAGAACCGCATCGCCGCCGTCGAAGACCTCGACGCCGATATCGCCGCCACCGGATGACAGCCTCCCACCCCGCCGACGACCTCGCCAGCCACCTCGACCTGCTCGCCACCATCGACGAGTTCCTACGAAGCCCGACCATCCGCGATCAACTCGCCGCATTCCTCACCACGACCGAGGCCGCCGGCCCCACCCGCAACGGCATGCTCGCCGCCTGCACCCTCATCGACCTGTTCAGTTTCTCCGTTGCCGGACTACGCCACCCACCCGAACCACTCTCGACCGACCAGCGCTGACAGCTCTGCACGTTTACCCGTACTCAGCTCTGCACTCCAAGTAGTACGCCGACA
>NZ_JBEZYD010000097.1:0-3517 GCF_040638335.1 Nonomuraea sp. NPDC026600 | reverse complement strand
CCCACGTCCTCCTCCAGGGGAGAACCGTGAAGCGCCAGGGGAATTACCTGATCGGAAACCCCTCACAGCAGGGGAATTCCGTGATCGTCGACAGCCTCGGGGGTGTGGCGGCGCGATCCAGGAGCCGTCCGGTGATGATGGGGCTGGCGATGCCGGCGGTGACGCTGAGCCCGGAGAAGACGCCGAGGATTCCGGCGCGCTGGGCGGGCGGTACGAGCTCGGCCACGGCGGGGTTGGCGAGGGTGTTGACGGTGACGGAGATGCCGTGGCCGAGCATCAGGAGGGCTATGGCGGGGAGCGGCGTGTGGATCAGTGGCAGGCAGGTCAGCAGGATGCCGGCGCTGGTGAGGCAGGCGCCGCCGAGCAGGCCGCGAGCCCGTCTGGAGGTGACGCCGGTGCGGAGCAGCCGGTCGGTGACCGCTCCGGTGGTGATCAGTGCCACGATGCCCAGCGCGCTGGGGAGCCCGAACAGCGAGCCGGCCGCCTTCGCTGAGAAGCCCAGCGCGTTCTCGAAGTAGGAGGGCAGCCAGGTGAAGATGATTGCGGCGAGCGCGTTCTGGGCGAAGTAGGCGATGAAGCAGCCGATGAAGGTGCGGTTGAGCAGCGCGCGGCGCCAAGGGATGCGGGTCGTGTGGCCGGGCTGTGGCTGGTCGCCCCGGGCGGGGGTGGCGCCGTAGGGTCCTTGCCGCCCGGTGGCGGCTTTGGCAGCGACTCCGCGGACGGTCACGCTGGCAAGTTTGATGTGAAGGCTGGGATACGGCTCAGCGGGTGAGCGGGCCCTTGGAGCTGCGCACCACGAGCTTAGGCCGCATGAGCAGCGACCGTCCGGTGGGATACTCGTCGGACTCGATGCACTCGCGCAGGTGGGTCAAGGCGGCGGCGGCCATCGCGGCGAGCGGCTGCCGCACCGTCGTCAGCGATGGCGCGGCCAGGTCGGCCAGCGCGATGTCGTCGAAGCCGACCACGGACACGTCCTCGCCCACGCGTAGACCGACGTCCCTGATCCCTGCGCTGACTCCGAGCGCGCATGTCGTTGATCGCCACGATCGCGGTCGGCGGCTTTTCGCCGCGCAACAGCTCTGTCGCGGCTGTGCGGCCACGTCGAGGTCGCTGCACCCGTACATGCACTGCAGGAGCTTATATATCTTGCCATGGGGTCGCCACCTCAATCGCTTTTAATGTGGAATTTACATTGCCCAAATAGCGAAATGCGGTGCTGGTTGCCGTGATCAGGATAGACGCGTCCGGCGCGCCCGAAAATCATGTATCGGGCAGAACAAAAAGAGGCGACCTAGGAATTACCTTGTTGACGGACCGTCCAATATGGCGCTCATCGCACACCTTGCCTGTTCTTGCAAAGAATATTGACAAGATCACTTGAGTGATCGTAAAGTCTGTCGGGCGAGGGATCTAATGCGAACAGTGCTTCAACGGATGTGACCTTGCGAGAGCGTCTCCGTTAAGCACATACGATCACAGGGGGCACGGTGCGTTCCTATTTCTTGCATGAAGCTGGCCGTCTTTCTATGGCCGACGTCCCTGACCCGGAATGCGGGGCAGAGGAAATCATTCTCGAGACGGAAGCGGTCAGCATCTGCTCCACGGACGTCTCATATTTTCGCGGGCATTTAGTTCCTGAACGATGGCCGGTGATCCCCGGGCACGAGTATGTAGGTCGGGTGGTGGAAGTAGGGACTGCTCTTCGCGGCAAAATCCGGCAGGAAGAGCGCATCACCTACTGGGGGCAGACCGACTTTGGAGGGTTGGCCGAATACAGGGCCGTGCGACCGCTGCTGCCCGGTGTTTCGAACCGTGAGACCAGCTGGCTCACCGACCGAGGATTCGCCGATGCGCATCAGGCGGCCGCGGTAGTGCTGCCAGCGCACCTGCCGAACCGGCTCGCGACCCTGATCGAGCCGCTCACCTCGGTTCTTCGGACAGTGCTGTCGCATCCACCCAGGCCAGGGGACACCATCGTGATCTTAGGAGCCGGACCGACCGCACTGATCGCGATCCAGGTCCTACGTCACTGCCACGCGGCTGGTTCGCTGGTCGTGGTGGAGCGAGATGCGGCCCGGCGCGCGACGGCGCTTCGGCTCGGCGCTGATCTGGTTTTCGACCCGATAACAGACGCTGACGCCTTGCGAGGACTGGCTGATGACCACCTGGGTGCCTTCGCCGACTACGTTTTCGATGCGCTACCGCATGTCGACAGCACATCCAAGGCGAGTGGCGTACGCGCCGCAGCCATGCAACTGCTGAAGGCCACAGGAAAATACGTGCTGTTCGGCGCGACAGCGATCCCCCAGGCCATCGACACCTGGCTTTTGCTGGCCAAAGGCTTGAAATTTGTCGCAGCCCCCTTCGATGTCCGAGCCTTTCCGATGAGTAGAACGGCGCATGTAATCAAGGTGGCGACGAATTTGGTGGACAGCGGGGTTCTCGATATTGACCAGCTGATCACGGGGACCGTTTCATTCTGGGATGAAGGCGGCGTCGGCAGAGTCTTCTCCGAGTATGGCCACAACGGCACGTTGAGGACATCGATCGCCTTTGACGCCACCTCAGACAATGCATTGAAAACAGCTCGCTCAGATAAACGTAACAGCGTAGAGCTATTGTCCCATCACCGATAAGGAGGACCAGATGATACCCGCAGATGTTCACCTGGTCCGCGACAGGATTCCTTTGCCCGAACCGGGCTGTCCGATCGAGGGCCTGGCCACGCGGACCGATTCCTACCCGGTGCTCGTCTCCGCCGACGCCGAAACCACCGCGCATCACTTGAAAACATTCACATCCAACTCGCGTGTGGTCATCGTGACAGATGAAACGGTGGCAGGCCTGCACGGCGAATCGCTCGTAGAGGCACTCACCAGACAAGGAATGGACGTCGCGACGCTGACGATTCCGCCGGGTGAGCGCAGTAAAGCGATCGCCACCGCCATCCATCTTCTCGACCGGCTGGCCCACAGTTCGGTCGGGCGTCGTGACCTGCTGGTCGCCTTCGGCGGGGGCGTCGTGATCGACACGGCGGGTTGGGTGGCCAGCGCTTACATGCGCGGCATTCCGTATGCCAATGTCCCCACCACCCTCCTGGCCGCAGTGGACGCGGCCATCGGTGGCAAGGTGGCCGTGGATCACGCCGTGGCCAAGAACTTGATCGGCGCGTTCTACCAACCGGTCGGCGTGGTGACCAATGTCGCTTACCTCGCCACCTTGGATGCACGGCAAATCCGGGCAGGACTGGCCGAGGTGATCAAGAAAGGAATGATCGCCTCTCCCGAGCTCTTTTCCTTCATCGAGCGGGAACTGGAGGCCATCCTCGGAAACAAGCTGTGGGCGCTGGAGCGGCTGGTGCAGTACGCCAGCGCCACCAAATGCGAGCTGATCGCCCGCGATCCGTATGAGCAGGACCTGCGCTGTCGGCGTACGGGTTCCAGTGCAGAGCCAGGTACAGGTAAACGTGCAGAGTTGAACGGCGTGTCCGCTGTGTCTGCAGGGTGGTGATCTTGGA
>NZ_JBEZYD010000096.1:0-3921 GCF_040638335.1 Nonomuraea sp. NPDC026600 | reverse complement strand
GCCCACGTCCTCCTCCAGGGGAGAACCGTGAAGCGCCAGGGGAATTACCTGATCGGAAACCCCTCACAGCAGGGGAATTCCGTGATCGTCGACAGTCTCAAGCGTCTGATCGACAAAGGATGGCTGGCAGAACACCAGCGCGGACAGTTCTCGATCGTTGAGGGCCTCAACGGCGCCGCGCTGAACGGGGCCGCCGCTGACCATTGATGAGTTTGTCGTCATCCTTCTGGCTGCGAGGGCTTGAGCCAAATGGTCCGGGTCGACGACAAGAGGGTGCCGCCGAGAGTTCAGCTCGGCGGCACCCGGGTTGCGTGAGCGCCCTGCAGGTCTAACTGACGGTGGCTCGCGCGCTTCTGAGCGTAACGCGCGATGCGGTCGCTTGGGGGCCGTCGAGCCTATTTCGCCTGCCCTGTCCGATGTCCGGCAGAGCGGAAAGAGGACGATGATGCCTGTCATACCTGTCGATGGCCGATCCCCAAGTGATGGTCGATCACCAACCGCTCCACCTGCTGCCTTACCGGGTGGTGGGCCACAGCGGCTGTCCGAGGGCGGTCTCCAGCAAGGCGATGGTGGCCACGTCCGGCCAAGACGTCCCGGCGAGCAGGTCGTTGATGGATTGTCGATTAACCCCGGACAGGGTGGCCAGGCCGCGCCGGCTCAGCTTGCGCGCGGCGAGTTCAGCGGTGAGGGTGGCGGCGATCGCCTGGACGACGGCGGCGGCCGGGTGTCCGGCCAGGTCCGCGTGGGGCCAGGCCTGCGGGTTGTCGGCCAGGTCCCGGGGCGCGATGGAGCGGGCTCGGCCGCCGACCATGACAATGTTCTCCTATCGGTCGAAGTCGTCGCGCTGCGTAACGGCAGGTTGTCCTGCCGCTATGAGTGGGGTGTGACCCTCGACCCGGAAACCTCGGCGAAGATCACCCGCTATCGGCCCCGCGTCCCACCACCGGAGTGGGAGCAGGTCGCCGACACGGTGCGGATGCTGGTCGCCGCCAGCACCGACCGCTCCCCCTACAACGTGGAGCGGTTGCTGCACGCCACCACCCGGCTCGCCGTGTGGTGCCGCCGCCGCGGTCTGCCAGATGATCCGGAGGTGTGGTTGCGGCACGAGACGATCGACGCGTTCGTCCTGACCGGCTGCACCGGCCTGGCCCCGAGTTCGGCGCAGACCTACCGGGCCTGGCTGCGGCACATGCGCGCTACGCTGGCCTGGCTGGAACGCGGCGAACAGGCGCCGCCGCCGATGAAAGCCCCCAAGAAGGTCAGCCCGCCGTACTCGCCATCCCAGCTCGGACGGTTGCGCGGCTGGGCCGAACGCCTGCCTGGCCAGGCCAGAGGCGACGCGCTGGCGTTGATGGCCCTGGCCTTCGGCTGCGGCCTGACCTCCGGTGAGGTGGCCGCCGTCCGGATCGGGCATCTGCGCTGCCTGGATTCCGGCGCGGTCGTGGTCACCGTCCCCGGCACAGAGCGGTTGATCGTCTGCCGCGCCACCTGGGAGGACGTCCTGGTTCACGCCGCAGACCGGCCCGGGGACGCCTTCGTCTTCCGGCCCAGACGCGCCGCCCGACACGCCAAGAACCTGTTCAGCTCCTGGACAGCCCGCCACCAGCCCACCGGCGGCCTGCCCGCGCTGTCGGTGCGCCGGCTGCGCTCCTCGTGGATCGTCGAGTTGCTGAGCGCCCGCATCGATCTGGGAGTGGTGGCCGCCGCGGCCGGAATGAGCGCCTCCGCACTGGCCCGCTACCAACACTTCGTCCCCGCCCTGGACGAACAGACCGCAGTCGCGCTGCTGCGCGGCAGGCCCGACGAACAGGCCCGTTGAGTACGGCGAAGCCACGCGCCTGGCCGCCGCGCACCACCCGAGCCCGAAACTCCCGACCCAAGCCTCCCCTCAAGCAGGCGATGCAGGTCCCCGACTCCGTCACCAGCCACTACACCCGGCTGCTGGACGGCTCCGGCATCATGACGTTGATCGACGCCGGACTCGACCCACGCCCCGGCCCGGCCGGAATGCCGATCCGGGCGGTGCTCGTCTGCCTGATGGTCTCGATCCATCACGCTGGCAAGGCCACCCTGGCCGAAGCCTGGCGACTGTCTGCGTTCGCCTTGTCTGACTCTGCCCGCGAGCACCTCGGGCTCGGCCCCGACCGGCCACATCCCGCCGATCCGCACGCTACCCTGGCCGACAACCGACGTTTCTACCGCGCCTTCGACCGGCTCACCAGCCTGCTGGACCCTGCCCGGCACGACCGGCGAACCCGCCTGCCACAGCACGAGGCCGACCTGCTCGCCACCGCCTGGGAAGACAACGACCCCGACCACACCCGCAAGCGAAAGCTGCTGCAAGACATCGTCACCGCGCTCGTGCTCACCCCCGTCGGCTGGAGCAAAGGCCGCGGCTACATGGAAGGATTCCGCGGCGACGTCGGCATCGACACCACCGCCGCCCCGGTCTTCGCCCGCCCACCACGAGTGCGCCGCTCCACCGGAGAACTGATCGCCTCCACCGAGATCACCGCGGGCTGGCACCACTCCGCAGGCAGTGGCCCACCCGAGTACGGCTACAGCGCAACCCTCACCGTCGCCGCCCGCCCCGCCACCACCGTCGGCGGCCCGTTCCCACAGCTGGCGCTCGGACTGGTCCTCGACACCCCACACAAACGCATCGGCGCCAACGCCATCACCACCCTCAAACCCCTGACCCAACTCGGGTTCCCCACCGCCTTCGCCGTCGTCGACTGCGCAACCCGCCCACTTCGCACAACCCGCACGCGAACTCGGCTACCGACTCGCCCTCGACTACAAGGTCGACCAGCGCGGAGTGCAGGGCAGTGCCCACGGCGCCCTGCTCATCGACGGCAGCCTCGCCTGCCCGCTCATCCCCGACAGACTCGCCCAGGCGACCGGCCTGGACGACGCCGCCATCCGCGCCCCGTCCGAGGAACTCACCGCGTTGATCAGCGCGCGGGAGCCGTACTTGCTGCGCCTCAAGCAGAGCCCGAACACCAGCGGCACCGTCCGCTTCCAATGCCCGGCAGCAGGCACCTCCCCATCGGTCACCTGCCCCCGCTTCGACCGCCTGCACCAGCGCAGGCCCAGCCGTCCCACCACGGTCGACCTGACCGACGCCCGGCAGCGAGCCGCTCACCCGGCGGCCAAACCCCGCGTCCTGCCCCCGAGCCCCGACCACAAGCCCGGCGAACTGGCGAAGATCTGCCGCCAGCAGACCGTCACTATCAGCAAAGGCGACCTCGGCCATCTCGACAAATTCCGTCAGGACCTGCCCTACCTCAGCCCCGCCTGGATCGGGACCTACAAAACTGTCCGCGCCAACACCGAGGGGATCAACGGCAGAGTCAAGGGGCACGACCTCGACCTCGGCGACCCCAAGAACCGACTCGCCCACGGACGCGTCGCCCAGACCATCTTGGCCGCGCTGATCGTCGCCGTCGCCAACGACCACTTCCTCGACGCCTGGCGCCACACCCAGCAGCCTCCAGACGAGCCCGACACCTCGGCCGACGTCATCGAAATCCCAGCAGAGCAGGTCGACCGCATGCCGCTCCCAGGTCGGAGCAGGCCACCACCCATCCCATAAGCCGCAATTCAGATCACCCTGTCGCAGCACCCAGCCCGGCGTCGGCTTCGCCATGCCCAACGACGCGAACTCGGTCCTCGACCAGCGGTCTGACACCACCTGGACCTTCCCGGGCACCTGCTCCGCAGCTCCCAAACCAGGACGAACCCGATTCGGAAACCCCCGAAACGACAAGATCCCGCCCGATCGCAATGATTCAGACGGGATCCCATCAACTTCAGTCCGGCCGTTGAGCTTGTAACCTCAGATGTGTAAAGACGATCTTGTGTTGTGTGCTGTCTTGCTTTACCTGATGCGGCCTGGGTAGGCGGCGGCGAGTTCGTTGA
>NZ_JBEZYD010000095.1:0-3969 GCF_040638335.1 Nonomuraea sp. NPDC026600 | reverse complement strand
TGTCCTCCAGGTCGATCTCCGTCGATGCCTGGATCACAGTACTCATCAGGTGCGTTCTCCTTGATCAGGAGTTACACCGAAAACCGTACAGTCCCGGCATGAGCTCATGGCACCGGAGGAGGTCGAGCTGATCAGCACAGACAGGCCACCGAAGCTGGTCAGGGGACACGAACCGAAGAGGCGTATCAGCGGGCGGGACCATCCAGGTCGGTTGGTGGACGTGACTCATCCATTTGGTCGGCGGCTGCGGGCTGGTGGGAGTGGTTGGTGGACGTGAGCTGGTCGGTGGAAAGGGAGGACGGAGCTGGTCGGTGGCACCGGAGGGACGGACCTGGCCTGCGGGGCGGGACCGTCCAGGGCGGTTAGTGGATGGCCTACCCGTTTGGTCGGTGGGCTGCGAGCTGGTCAGCGAACCCCGACCGATGGGACCGGTCAGCGACCCGGACTCATGGACCCGGTCAGAGGCGGCCGCTTGGTGGGTCTGCCCGCCTCAGTGGGCCAATCGATGGGCAGCCGTAGGGCTGGGTTGGGCGAAGAGGCGTGGGCTGGTTCAGCGCAGGCGGGCCGGTAGGGCTGCATGGACACCGGGCAGGGCTGCACGGACAAAGGCAGGGCGTTCTAGACGTCGATCACCTGGTGCACGGCTCCGGGAGAGGTCGGCGTCTACAAGAGGGAGGCGATTGTGTCCGACGGGCGGCCGGGGGCGGACGAGGTGGTAGCCGAGTTCGGCAAGTACTTGCGGTTCGAGAGAGACCTGTCTCCGCACACAGTCCGCGCTTACCTTTCGGACGTCACGGCCCTGTTCGACCACCTGAACGGCCAACTCCACGGCCTCGATATCGGTACGTTGCGCGAATGGCTGGCCGAGCAGCATGCCGACGGTAAAGCGAGGGCCACGCTGGCGCGCAGGACCGCGTGCATCCGCACCTTCACGGCCTATTGCCATCGCAGAGGCTGGTTGCCGGATGACCCCGGCTTGCTGTTGGGCAGCGCCAAGGCGCCACGCCCGCTGCCTGCCGTACTCGATCAGCAGCAGGCACAGGCCGTCCTCGAAGCGCCGTCGGCCGGAGAGCCCAAAGACTTGCGGGATCAGGCCATCCTGGAGCTGCTGTACGCCACGGGCGTGCGGGTGAGCGAGCTGTGCGCACTGGACGTCGATGATGTCGACCGGGATCGGCACGTCATCAGGGTGCTGGGCAAGGGCCGTAAGGAACGGTCGGTCCCGTTCGGATTGCCCGCACTTCGGGCCCTGGACAAGTGGTGCGTACACGGACGGCCTCTGTGGATCCGTGCAGGCTCAGGAGCGGCGGTGTTCCTTGGGGTACGAGGCGGTCGGATAGACGCGGGCACGGTACGACGGGTGGTGCACGCTCGGCTGCGCGAGGTCGAGGGAGCGCCGGACATGGGCCCGCACGGGCTGAGACACAGCGCGGCGACGCACCTGCTCGAAGGTGGCGCCGACCTCCGCAGCGTCCAGGAACTCCTCGGGCACGCATCCCTGCACACGACCCAGATCTACACGCATGTCTCCATCGAGCGACTCCGCACGGCATACCGCCAAGCACACCCCAGGGCGTGAACGGACACAGGCTCGGCGCCCAACCGGGGGCACCGGAGCTCGGAGTCATCCGCCCTGCTCAACGCGATCCTCGATGACGTCCCGCCAAGTGGTGTAGTTTTCACGGCCGCGCTCAAGATCCGAGACTCTCAAAGCGCCAGGCGATCGTCCCTCAATGCCTCGCGAAGATCGCCAGAAGTTACACCACCCCAGGGGACGTCATCCGATCCTCGGGTGGTGCACCAACGACGACGGCATGCTCGGCGAGCGCACCATTGGTTTCACCCGCTCCGCTCTGATTCGTCTCAGCAGGAGGCTAATCCGGAAAACTGGTGGTGACCCGACGGCGGTAGCGACGGTATTCACAAGCTCTACATTCACAAGCTCTACCTGCGCGCCGACGGGATCGTCTGAACCGAATCCGCCCACTGGACGGTGGCGCATCCACCTCTCGTCGTTCCCAGATTGGGTGTCGCGACCAGCGCGGTCAGTTGGGGCCGGCGTTCCCCCGCCCGGTGAATCTGCGCGGCCGAGGCGAAGACGGCGTCGATCTACTAAGCGGCTGGCGGAGGAGGTCAGTGGCCTTCTCCGCCGGGAGTCTTCCGGCAGCGGTCTCGTCGCCTCCGGCCGACTCAAGGGGGAAGTGCTGCACATAGCCGCAAGCGCGAAGCAGAGCGGTGTCGAGTGCGCAGGCCGGCCAGCCTGGCGCTGACCGAGCTTCCTCCCTCTGCGGCGGCAAAGGCATGGGTCCCTCGTCGCAGGATCCGGCATATGGACCGGCGGCAAGTGGGTCATGGCTAGGCACGAGATCCTCTTCAACGAAGAACGCGGCTCACGTGCCGCTGATCAGGCACCATCCCGGTTGCCGTAAAGCATGCCCCTGCCGTGACTAGTTGTGCCTCACGCGTTGGCGTCCCCGTGGCTGGCGGGATCTACTTCCCAGCCCTAGATAACGCCGCCTGCGCTGCTGTTTGCGGTGTTGGCCTCTCGTGGCTCCATGTTGCTGCCTGCGCGTACATCGAATACGGCGGATCAGGGGGAACAGCAGCAGCGCGGTGAACAGCGCGCCCGCGCTGATGGCTGAGATGGCGGGTGCTGAGACGGAACGTGTCACGAAGCGGAAGGTCGGTTTGGGGGCCGTGCGCTCGGGAGTTTGGCCCGAAAGGGTGGGGTTGGGAGCAGGGGTGGGATCTGACCGAGGCGCCGATGTTGAGTGGCGGGTGGTCGAGGATGTTGTCGCTGAGGGAGCCGCGCCGATGGAGGCTGTTTGGAGGTGCGCGGTGCTCGGGAGTGATGGGTACGTCGAAAGGGTGACAGTGCTCAGGTCGCTAGGACCGTCTAGGGCGTAGGGACCGTCCGGGGTGCCCAGGGCGTTCGGACCGCCCTGGGTGTTCCGGTCCAAGGTGCTCGGACCGCTTGTACCGCCTGCGTCGCCCGTACCGCCTGTGTCGTTCGTGCCGCCCGGACCGCCGTTCGTGCTCGCGTCGCCCGTGCTGTCCAGAGCGTCAGGGGTGTCCAGGTTCCAGTACGGGAGCAGGCGGATGTGGGCTTGGCCTAGGAGGAGTAGAGGGTCGAGGTAGTGGGTGCCGCGCAGGAGGCCCCAGTGGAGGCAGGATTCTCGGCAGTGGCCTGTTGGGCGTTCGATGACTCCGAGGCGGGTGCCGGGCGTTACGCGTTGGTCTTGGCGTACTGATGCGTTGACAGGCAGATATGTCGTGCGCAGGCCGTTCGCGTGCTCGACGGTGACCACACCCCGACCGGCGAGGGGGCCGGCGAAGCGAACGATGCCTGGACCTGCGGCTACGACAGGTGTGGTGGGTGCGGCGGCGAGGTCGATGCCTCGGTGGCCTGATAGCCATGGCTCGGGTGGGGGTGCGAAGTGGCGGAGGATTCTGGGGTGTCCGTCCAGTGGCCATCGCCAGGTGGGACGGTCCGCGGCAGCGGGGCTTGCGGGTGTCAAGGGGATGGCGAAGGCGAGGAGGGTTGCCAGGAGAGTCAGCGGACCTGAGGGCGCTACTCGCCGATGGGAGTTCGTTGGTGGTGGGGGATGGGTTGGTGTGCTGCCGACGGAGGGATATGGGCTGATTGTGGAGTTTTGGTGAGTGGAGGGTGGCGGGGAGCTGGGATTGGGGTGGGTGAAGGGGAATGGTGGCTGGGGCTTTGAGTGAGTGCACAGAGGTGGCGGCTGGGGCTTTGGCTGAGTGCACGGGGACGGCGGATCGGGATTTAGGTGAACGCACAGGGATGGCGGCTGGGGCTTCTGGTGAGTGCATGTGGATGGCGGGTGGAGCTTTGGGTGAGTGCACGGCGATCGCGGTGTCGACGACGGGTGAAAACTGACCCCGTGGCGACGGCTGAAAACTGACCCCCTTCAGTCACTCTGGAGGGTGATCAAGGTGGAGGACTGGGCG
>NZ_JBEZYD010000094.1:0-4187 GCF_040638335.1 Nonomuraea sp. NPDC026600 | reverse complement strand
CCACCCACTGCGACCCCTGACCCGGAAACACCAACACCACACGCCCATCACCCCCCACCACACCCCGCACCACACCCAACCCCTCACGACCCTCAACGAGCGCGGCCACCCCGGCCATCAGCTCGTCGCGATCCGCGCCCACAACGGCAGCACGGTGCTCCAGCGCGCTACGACCAGTCGCCAACGTGCGCGCCACGTCCCGGAAACCGACCTCCGGACGCGCTTCCAGATAGGACAGCAACCGCTGCCCCTGCGCCCGCAACGCCTCCTGGCTGCGAGCCGACAACACCCACGGCACCGGCCCGGCAACCGCGACGCGATCCTCCTCAGCCTGTGCGGGAGCCTCCTCCAAGATGACGTGCGCGTTGGTCCCGCTGATCCCGAACGACGACACCCCCGCCCGCCTCGGCCGATCGGCCACCGACCAAGGCTGCCGCTCGGTCACCAACTCCACCGCGCCGGCCGACCAGTCCACATGCGACGACGGCTCATCCACATGCAACGTCGCCGGCAGCGTGCCGTGCCGCATCGCCTGCACCATCTTGATCACCCCGGCAACCCCCGCCGCCGCCTGCGAATGACCAATATTCGACTTCACCGACCCCAACCACAACGGACGGTCCCGACCCTGCCCATAAGCCGCAATCAGCGCCTGCGCCTCAATCGGATCACCCAACGACGTGCCAGTCCCATGCGCCTCCACCACATCGACGTCGCCGGGAGCAAGGCGCGCATCAGCCAGCGCGCGCCGGATGACCCGCTGCTGCGAGGGACCGTTCGGAGCGGTGAGCCCGTTGGAGGCGCCATCCTGATTGACCGCGCTGCCGCGCAGGACGGCCAGCACCTGATGGCCGTTACGGGTGGCATCCGACAACCGCTCCACCACCAAAACCCCGACACCTTCAGACCAGCCCGTACCATCCGCCGCCTCCGCGAACGACTTACACCGGCCATCCACCGCCAACCCCCGCTGACGACTGAACTCCACAAAAACGCCGGGTGAGGACATCACCGTCACCCCACCGACCAGCGCCAGCGAACACTCCCCCTGCCGCAACGCCCGCGCCGCCAGATGCAACGCCACCAACGACGACGAACACGCCGTATCCACCGTCACAGCCGGGCCCTCCAACCCGAACGTGTACGCCACACGACCGGACAACACGCTGGCCGCACCGCCGGTCAGCAGATACCCGTCCGCGCCGGTGTCGGCCTGGTCGTTGCGGGGGCCGTACTCCTGGTGCATGGCGCCGACGAACACGCCCGCGTCCTTGCCGCGCAGGGACGCCGTGTCGATCCCGGCCCGCTCGAACGCCTCCCACGACGTCTCCAGCAACAACCGCTGCTGCGGATCCATCGCCAACGCCTCACGCGGCGAAATCCCGAAAAACCCAGCATCAAAATCAGCAGCATCGCCCAGGAACCCACCGAACCGTGTATCAGACGACCGGCCCGACCCGGCGTCGAACAATCCGGCCAGATCCCAGCCCCGGTCGGTCGGAAAGCCCCCGATGGCATCGCCGCCCGAAGCCACGAGCTCCCACAGATCCTCAGGCGAGGCCACCCCACCCGGATACCGGCACGCCATCCCCACGATCACGATCGGATCGTCGGCAGAGTGCGTCTCCCGCGCCGGCACGACCGGTGCCGCAGCCGTGTTCCCCGACAACTCCTCGCGCAGCCGCCGCGCGACCGCCTCCGGCGTGGGGTGGTCGAACACCACCGTCGTGGGCAGCTGAACGCCAGTGACGCTGTTCAGCGTGTTACGCAGGCGCACGGCCAGCAGGGAGTCGAAGCCGAGCTCTCTGAAGGCCCGTCGCGGCTCGATGGCGTTCCCATCGGTATGCCCCAGGACGGTGGCGACCTGTGCGAGCACCAGGTCGAGCAGTATCCGATCCCCATCAGCCTCCGCCACCCCGGCCAGCCTCTGCCGCAATGTTCCGTCCGTCCCGCTGGACGGGCGGCGCTTGGCCGTACGGCGTGCCAGGTCGCGCAGCATCGACGGCACCGGGCCCGTGGCCCTGCGGGCGTCCAGGTGAGCCGGCACCAGCAACGCGCCCGCGGTCGGCGGGGCGGCGAGGGCGGCGTCGAGCAGCGCGAGACCGTCCCGCGTCGGCATGAACGCGACGCCGGCCTCCCGCCACCAGCCGAGCTCGACGGTCCGCAGGTCCCCGGTCAGGGCGCTGCGCTGTTCCCACAGCCCCCAGGCCAGGGAGATCGCGGGAAGTCCAAGAGAGCGGCGGTGTGCGGCGAGCGCGTCAAGGTAGGCATTCGCCGCCGCGTAGTTGGCCTGGCCGGGCGCACCCAATACTCCCGACATCGACGAGAACAGGACGAATGCCGACAGGTCGAGGTCCCGCGTCAGCTCGTGCAGGTGCCTGGCGGCCAGCGCCTTCGGCCGCAGTACCTTGTCGATCCGCTCGGGCCGCAACGCCTCGACCACGCCGTCGTCGAGTACAGCGGCGGCATGCACGACACCTCGCAGCGGCCGATCGGCGGGCACCCCGTCCAGTACGGCTGCCAGCGCGTTCCGGTCCGCCACATCACACGCGGCCACCGTCACGTCCACACCCGCCGCCGCCAACTCAGCGACCAGCTCGCCCATGCCCGGCGCGTCCTTACCTCGCCGGCCGACCAGCAGCAGATGGCGGACGTTGTACCGGGTCACGAGATGCCGCGCCACCTCTCCGCCCAGAGTCCCGGTCCCCCCGGTGATCAGCACTGTCCCATCCGGACCGAACACCGCGGTCTCCAGCACGTCAGTGCCTGGTGCGGTGGTGTTCTCCGTGGAGATCAGGCGCGGTGCACACAGCCGACCGCCGCGGAGGGAGAGCTGAGGTTCACCCGATGCCACAGCCAGCAGTGCCGCTTCTTCTACGTTCTCCACGTTGTCCACGTCGAGCAGCACGAACCGGCCAGGATGCTCGGACTGTGCCGAACGGACCAGTCCCCAGACCGGCGCCTGACCGGGGTTGATCTCCTCGTCCGCGATGTCCGTCGCCACAGCCCGGCGAGTCACCACCACCAGAGGCGAGTTCCCACCCTCGGCCAGCCATTCCTGGACCCGCTCCAGCACCCACCGCGCCGCGCTCGCGGGATCGTCCGGGCCATCGGGGCACACCACCGTCGTCGGACGTGGCGCCGCCGGGTCAGGGATGTCACCGACCTCGGTCCAGCCGACCCGGAACAACGAGTCGTGCCGCGTCGTCCTGAACCGCCGCCGCGAGGCAGGCCGCATCGCCAGGGCGTCCACCGAGACCACCGGCCGCCCCTGGTCGTCAGCCGCGTCCAGGCGGATGGCGCCGTCGCGACCCGGCTGGAGCCGTACCCTCAAGGTTGAGGCACCGGCCCCGTGCAGGCGCACACCAGTCCAGGAGAACGGCAACAGGATCTCGTCCGGCCCGGCAGCCGGGGTGAGCGCGCCCAGCCCGATCGCGTGCAGAGTCCCGTCCAGCAAAGCCGGATGTACGGCGAAGCCCCGCACATCCGTCTCCTCCGGCAGGACCACCTCGGCGTACACCTCGTCCCCATGCCGCCAGGCCGCCCGCACCCCCTGGAAGGCCGGCCCGTAGTCATACCCCTGTACGGCGAGCCGGTCGTAGAGATTCTCCGCCTTCACCCGCCGCGCCCCCGGCGGCGGCCAGGCACTCAGCCCCTCACCAACGCCCACGCCGACTCCGTCAGAGCCGACGACCACGCCGGTGGCGTGGCGTGTCCACGGGGCACCGTCCTCAGCTTCTTCGGGCCGTGAGTGAACGGCCACGGTACGGCGGCCCGCCTCATCCTCGGGTCCAGCGACGAGTTGGAGCCGGACGCCGCCCTGCTCGGGCAAGGTCAGCGGCGTGTGCAGGGTGAGTTCTTCGACCTGGTCACCGACCTGGAGTGCGAGCTCCACGAACGCCGTCCCCGGCAGCAGCGCCCCGCCCCACACCGCGTGGTCGGCCAGCCAGGGGTGGGTCTCGGACGAGATCCGCCCCGTCCAGGTGAGCCCGCCGTCGGCGGTGTCCAGGGTGGCACCAAGGAAGGGGTGGTCAGCGGAGCTCAGGCCGAGACGCCGGAGGTCGGTCCGTGATGGCTGCGTCTCCAGCCAGAAGCGCTGACGCTGGAACGGATACGTCGGCACATCAACCGACACCCCACCCACCCCAGGCCACTCAACCGGCACCCCACGAACAAACGCCCCACCC
>NZ_JBEZYD010000093.1:0-4665 GCF_040638335.1 Nonomuraea sp. NPDC026600 | reverse complement strand
TCCAAGATCACCACCCTGCAGACACAGCGGACACGCCGTTCAACTCTGCACGTTTACCTGTACCTGGCTCTGCACTGGAACCCGTACGCCGACAGACGCCATATGCGTCTCGTCCATCATCCCGAATCCGAGGTGGAACTCCTGGGCCGGACGCGCAACGAGCCGATCCTCCCTGCCGTCGGGGATGTCGGACCCGCCCGCCATACTCACCGTGATCATGAAAGGGAAGAACTGGGGAGACCGATGCGCAAGATCATGCCCGCGGATTACGCGTGGGAGGACGACTGGCCGGAGGAGATCTACACCGTCACCGTCGTCCGGGGCCTGAACGAGCGCGAGACGCTCCGGCGGTTCGGCGTGGCCGACGACAACATCCATCCCGTGGACGACGAGGAGGTCATGGAGCGCATCGAGGAGACCGACGGCTGCTGCGACATGGTGCTGGTGACCCGGGCCGGCGACTGGACGATCGCTTTTGAATACAGCGGCTGGGAGGGGACCCGGCCCGAGACCCTGCGCGAGCTGACCCGCAACGGCGGTGAGGCCGTCTCCGTCATGCGCCACAACTACGCGGCGTCGCATGACTTCGAACACGCTGCAGACGGCCGCATTCGGACGGCCTTTCGCCCGCAGACGCCCCAGGAGCGCTGGGGCAGCCACCCTGACTCGCTGAATGAGGACATGCGCGAGCTAGGCCTGGAACCCGAACCGGATGAAGAGTTCCAGGACCTGTCCGGCTCCGTTCCTGCGGCCCTCGCCCTGGCCAGTCGCATCTCCGGCGTGCTGTTCAGCCCCGCACTGCTGGACGAGCCGCTGCTGGGCGGGGTCATCACCAACGCGGTTCCCGACGATCCCCGGGAAGGTGACCCGCTCGCCCGGCACGCCCTGCGAGCCTTCAACCGGGAGCTCGCCGAGGCCATCGACAATGCCTCCTCCGACCTCCAGCGGCGGGCCGCGGTCGCCGAAGCCCGCCGCCAGTGCGAGCTGGCCGGCGTGGCCGACCACCCGGTGCTCGCCGCCGCGCTGGCTTCGGCCGAGCGGGGCGAGACGAGGCCGGTCGGACACGACTCCCCGCTCGCCGAGCTCATCTGCGGCTACGAGTCGGAGCTGACCGGCCATCCGATCGACGGGGCCACCGGCGAGTGGATGGCCGGCCCATCTGCGGATCCGCACCGCTCCCCGGACGGCAGGCGCACCATCTTCTCCATCGATACCGCGACCGGCATGCCGGCCTGCCCCAGTTGCAGGTGGCATCACCGCCCGGGCGAAGCGGAGCGGGAGGCAATCCGGCCGCGCTGGCAGGCGGTGATATCAGTACGCCACGCCCTGTCACCCGACGCCAGGAGGGCCGCCTACAACACCCTCTTCGCCCTGGTCCACGGGGGTCAGGTCATGGCCGACCCCGACCACGCGGCGGCCGTTGCCGCGACGCTGCGCGCCGCCTCGACATAGCAGACCCCGATTCTGCAGATCAGGAGACAGGAAACGCGTGGCAGACGCCGGCTCCCTCGGCCCCACGGCTCGTGAGCGACATCCGGCTCCCGTCTCCGAAAGCAGTGGTCCTCCCATGGGCCGTGCATCGCCCGGTCACAGCCAAGCTGGATCCCAAGGTCAAGGCGGCCATCGCCGCCATCGACCGGACACCTGGACGCCAATCGCCCACCCGCGGGCGATCTTCGCCGCTACTCTGCGCTGACAACAACGTCACCGGTAGATCGGGAGAATCCATGCGACGGTCTGTTGTCGTGAGCGCCTTACTCACTGTAGTCACCATCGCCAATCTTTTGGTCGGGCAGGCCGCCAGCGCCGCCGCCCCGGCAGAGCGCGCATCTGGCGGCTGGTACACCGAATTGCCGGCCGCCTTACAAGTCTGTGACAGCGCTCCTTGGGAAGGCGGACCGTCCAGCGCGCCGTCAGGCGCCATAGTGGTCCCGGCGGGCGACAACAAGGGCTTCGACTTCGGCCAGGTCGGCAAGACCTACTGGTTCGCCCCGGGCACGCATACTCTGGGCGATGGAGTATTCAGCCAGATAACCCCTGCTAGCAACAGCGCCTATATAGGAGCTCCAGGCGCCGTCCTGGACGGTATGAACGCCAATCTTTACGCCTTCTCCGGCGCCGCCTCCAATGTGCGCATCGCCTACCTCGAGGTCCGCAACTTCGGCCGCGGCAAGGACAACAACAACGAAGGCGTCATCAACCACGACGCAAGTAGCGGCTGGGTGATGGAATACCTCTACGCGCACCACAACGATGGCGCGGCGGTGTTCCTCGGAGACGCCAACACGATCCGCCACAGCTGCCTGAAGGACAACGGCCAGTACGGCATCAGCATGTACAAGCCGCAGGTCGAGGGCGACTCGTCGATCAAGAACATCGTCGTGCACAACAACGAGATCGTCGGCAACAACCAGGACGACTGGGAGGCCGCGATCGAAGGGTGCGGCTGCACCGGCGGCGTGAAGTTCTGGGATGTCAAAGGAGCCGCCGTCACGGAGAACTACGTACACGACAACCTGAGCGTCGGCCTCTGGGCCGACACCAACAACATCGACTTCCTCTTCGACCGCAACTGGATCGAGCACAACGAGAGCATCGGCCTCTGGTACGAGATCAGCTACAACGCCACCATCAGCCGCAACGTCTTCAAGCGAAACGCCTGGGTCAGCGGCAACGAGAACCTGGGCTCACCGGCGCCGGCGATCTACATCTCGGAATCAGGCGGTGACGCCCGGCTCGCAAGCGGCACAAGCGGCAGCCCGAATCTCAACATCAACGACAACTACTTCGAGGACAACTTCTCCGGCATCTCGATCTTCGAGAACACCAATCGCTTCTGCAACTCCAATGGGAACACCAGCAAGACCTACTGCACGCCGTTCGTCGCGCCCACGGTGATTCCGCCGCCTTACGACTACGACTATCTCGACCCCACCAACGCCACCCACCCCTGCTACACATCCATCGCGAACGAGCCTTACCGCAGCGACTGCCGCTGGCACTCGCGCAACGTCAAGGTGTTCGACAACGAGTTCCGGTTCAACAAGTCGAACGTGTCCTGCGCCGGAACCTACTGCGGCGCGCAGGCCCTGTACGCCCAGGGCGATAACAACCTGCCATGGATGCCTTACACGGTCGCGGAGATCCAGCAAAATGTCATGCTCACCGGCGGCAACAGCTTCCACGACAACACCTACGTCGGCGATTGGAAGTTCGCCAAGGGATGGGGCGAGACGATCTCATGGAACGCCTGGCGCTCCGCCCCCTACAACCAAGAAGCGGGCAGCACCCTCAATGGCGTGACGGAACCGCCTCCCGCGCCCAATGCCCTCGACGTCGACACCGCGACGCTCGAAGGTTCAGTCGGCCAATGGAGCGCCTGGTATGGCAACACTGTGCAAAGAGCCGCCAACGCGGCCCATGCAGGCGCCTACGGGTTGCAGATCGATGTCACCGAGGGCGGAGGATGGGGTGTGCAACTCGGCAATTGGCCCGGATTCGCAGCCACCCAGGGCGCCAAGAAGGTCAGCGTGTGGGCCAGACAGGGCACTCCCGGGATTTCTGCCGCGACTCTCAGCGTGCTGTGGCTCGACGCCGACCAGCAGCTTCTGCAGACCGATCAAGTTTCACTCGGTGGCCTGAGCACGAACTGGCAGGAGTTCACCGCGCAACTCACCGCACCCCCGGCGACCGCCACCGTCACGCTGGAGGTGAGAAGCGCCAGCGGCAGCGTCGGTAACTCACTCCACCTCGACGACGTCGTGGTGGCCGACCAGTAGTCACGGCCTCATGGTGGCGTGCCGTTTTGGCAGCGCCACCTGCAGTGACTCGGGACCAGATGCCACAGCGGGGCGTCGGCGAGATCGCCTCGCTCGAACTCGTCGACCCCCTGCTGACAGCACCGTATAGCGGACGCGCTCGGCCGGCTCACATGAATGACAGCGTGGACCGCCGACACAAGGGCTGCAAGAAGCACGCAAGCACTATGGCGATCATCCCTGTGCCGGCCAACCGTGCCACCGTGCGCATCGTGGCCCTCGTCCCGCTTCTTCTCGTCGTTGTGCTGCTAAGCACTGCGTTGCTGAAAGGAGAACCCGCCCGACGCCAACCGCGCTAAATCTGCGACTGGCGCACACCACAAAACGATCTGCTCATAGTTTTTGCTTTATAAGCAGGAAGACACGGCCTTCCAGGATCATGAGGTTGCTCACGCCTGGCGATCACCAGAGAAGACCGTGTCTGGCCACTGCATATTCCCAGCTCAACTAATTGATGTCAGCTGTCGTTCGAGCGCGGGGCAGTGCTAGACACACTTGTTTATCTCTTTCTCGACCTGCTTCTCCTTCGCGCCGAAGGCCTTGAAATCGTTATCGACGTTCACCTTGCCATCCACGATGCCTTGCAATGTGGCCTGGTCGCCGTGCTTGACCATGGCACTGACCATGCAGTCGATGATTGCATCCGAGATATCCTTCGAGGCCGGATTCTCCTTCATCTTGCTGATCAAAGCGGCCTTGTCGACGCTCCCGGTACTGGCACCCTCCGCGGTGCTGTCGCCACCCCCACAGGCCAGGGCGATTTCAAAGTCAGCTGCTAATTGTGGATTGTAACGCTATGTAATCAGCGGTAGGGCGCGCTGGGGCTTGCGACCGATGGCTTGGATGG
>NZ_JBEZYD010000092.1:0-4867 GCF_040638335.1 Nonomuraea sp. NPDC026600 | reverse complement strand
TGTAGGATCCGCGTTTCGCTGTCGAAATCCGCGTCTCCGTGTCAGTTAAATGTCGGATTCGACATGCCGACGCGGACCGGCAGGTCAGAGGTATCACTGAACCCTTTTCATCCCCGACGGTAAAGGGCGCTGATCACAACATGATCGTGGGTCCCAGTGTCTAGCCCATCACTCCAGCTCTCCGATAGCGGCCACCGCGTGCCCGCCACCGCCTTTGCAGGTCCAGAGCGCTGCCCCGCCCACCTGTTCCGGATGCAGCCCGAAGGAGTGTGCCGGGCAGGTCGGCCAGGCCTTCCCATCCTGCTCGGCGATCACCGCTTGGGCCAGGTCGGCGATCAGTACGAGGGTGGCAACCGGTTCATGCTCTTCGTCAGCACGTAGTCCTTGGCTGGAGTATCGACCCTTGTATTCGACGCGAAGGTAACCGTGCTCGTCCCACTCCGGGATGTCGAAGCCGAGTCGTCCGGCGACACCGGTCACGCCCATGTCACCCTGCACGGCGAGTACCGCGTCATCCAGCACCTTGTTGGTGATCATGTCCCTAAGCCTGGCGCACTTTCAGCGTCGGTGTCGGCCAACGGGTAGAGAAGAACAGCCGCTTCCCGGCAGCGCCACATCGGCTCTACCAAGGCGCCTGGCGAACGAGGATGAAAAGGGCTCACTCCTCTACCGCCGCAGAGGGCCAGTTTTCACGATCTGAAGACATGCGGCCGATGCTGGGGCCAGGCTGGCCTGGCAAGCTCGATGCCCTTGTTGCGAGTGATGCCCCGGAGGCGATTGGTGTCCGAGGATGACTTGGTAGCCTCGGCGACCATCCAGGCCAAGGACCGGAACGGCACCGAAGTGGTGCACTGCGGTGCCAGCGAGGTATTGGCCGAGCAGTTGCTGCCTGGCGGACCATGGCGAACGTTCCGCTGGCACTTGGGACAAAAGCACTATTCGGGCACCTATTGGTCAGCGACTGAACGTGCGCATGTGATCTACGAGTCCCGGCTGGAGCTGGCTCGGCTGTTATATGCCGACTTCGATCCGGGAGTGTCGCGAATACTCGCGCAGCCGTTCCTGATAACGGTCCGTGCTGATGGGGCAACCCGTCGGCACGTTCCCGATTTCCTGCTGCTTACGGAGGCCGGTCTGGTGGTGGTTGACGTCAAGCCGGCACACCGGCTATCGCGTCCCGAGGTGGCTTTCACTTTTGAATGGTGCCGGGCTGTGATGGAAGCGCGTGGGTGGGGCTACCAAATATGGAGCGAACCGCCAACAGCGGAGATGAGCAACATCCGCTTCCTGGCGGGTTACCGCAGAGACTGGCTGTTTGATGCAGACCTTCTCACCGCACTGGGCCGCGCCAATCTGGACGGCGCGACCTTGGAGGAAGCGTTCGGCGCGGTTGCGGGCTGGGATTCACGGCTTGTCCGCGCCGCGGTCTTCCACCTGCTGTGGTCCGGACGCCTGGTCACCGAACTGGAGCGTCCGCTCAGTGGCGGCCATGTCGTGCGGTGCGCGCGATGAGCGGTGGCGTGGTGCGTCTGAGTGTCGGCAGCCGGCTGGTCTATGACGGCGAGGCAGTCGAGGTCATCGAGATGGTCGCCACCGCGGTCGGCAACCAGGTGGTCTTGAAGGACCGGCTCGGGCGGATGCTGCGGGTCGCGGCGAAAGAGCTGCTGCTTTCCGAGCGGGCTCGCGTCGTTCCTGACGGTCCAGGGCCATCGTCGGCAGACGACGAAGACGTGGCCTCGGTCGTTCTGTCGCGGCTCAGCCCCGCTGAGCGGCAGCGGCTGGTGGAGCGGGCCGGACATGTCCGCGAGGTCCGCACCGGCTACAAGTCCGGCAGCGCGGAGTTGGCCCGCCCTGGGGAGCCTCGCCCGGAATACGACCCCGCCTTGCCGTTCATGGCGCGCTATGCGGCGAAGGCTGCTGAGCTTGAGGTGGAGGCGCGTACGGTCGAGCGCTGGGTACACGATTTCCAGCACGGTGGGGAGGCAGGGCTGGCACCCGCCGTCCGCGTTCAGTCGCCGGTGTTGGAGCGCTGTGATCCGCGCTGGGTGGAAATTGCGGTTGAGGTGATGGTCGAGCACCTGGACCAGGCCCAGCTGATGCGCAAGACGGTCCTGGATCGGGCCCGGGCGCGAGTGATCGCCCGGTTCGGTGAGGGCGTCGTCGAGATCCCAGGCCGGAGCAAAGGTTATGAGGCGTTAGAGGAACTGGAGAAGCAGCACCCCACGTTCCGGCTGAGCACCAAGCGCAACCGCGACATCGCGGCGCGACCGAAGGGCACCTACGGCAAGCTGCGGCCCACCAGACCGGGCGAGTACCTGCTGATGGACACCACGCGACTGGACGTCTTCGCCTTGGACCCGATGACGCTCCGCTGGGTGAACTGCGAGCTCACGGTCGCCATGGACTGGTACTCACGCTGCATCACCGGGTTGCGCCTGACACCGGTGTCCACCAAGGCCGTGGACGCAGCGGCGGTGCTCTTCCAGGCATACCGTCCACCAAAGGTGCTCCCACACTGGCCGGCCCAGGCTGTCTGGCCCGAACACGGCATCCCTCGATCGGTGCTGGTCGACCAGGACGCGCTCGACGGGCCGCTGGCCCGCCGGGCGGGGCCCGCGCTGGCTCCGGAGACGATCGTGGTGGACCATGGAAAGATCTTCGTGTCGGAGCATTTGACCAGCGTCTGCGCCCGGATGGGGATATCGATCCAGCCCGTTCGGCTCCGCACGGGCCGGGACAAGGGACCGATCGAGCGGTTCTTCAAGACGCTGCGACAGGATCTGCTGCACGCGCTGCCGGGTTACAAGGGCCCGGACATCTTCTCGCGCGGTGTGAGGCCGGAGGATGAGGCGTTCTTCTTCCTGGACGAGCTCGCCGACAAGATCCGGCAGTGGGTCGCCGCCGACTACCACCGCGCTCCGCACACCAGCCTGGTGGAACCGAGCATCCCGGGCCTGCGGATGTCACCGGCGCAGATGTTCGAGCACGGGATGGCCCGCGCCGGCTACATCGAGGTGCCGCGGGATCCCTATCTGGCACTGGAGTTCCTGGAGACCGAGTGGAGGACGATCCAGCCCTACGGGGTAGAGATCGACGGCTGCCGCTACAACGGCGACGGCCTCTACCATGACGCACGGCCCAGCCCCTACCGAGGCGGGCTCTGGCCATTCCAGGTCAACCCCGACGACATCACCCGTATCTACTTTCGAGACCTGGAAAGGCGTTGGCATGTCCTGATCTGGGAGCACGCGCCCGGGCTGGACATGCCGATGAGCAGGGACGCCCACCGCTACGGCTGGAAACTGGTCGCAGCCCGGCACTCCTACGCCAGCGAGCGGCTGGTGGTCGAGGAACTGCTGGAGCGCTGGAATCTGGGCTTCGCCATGACGTTGGCCGAACGGCGCATGGCACTGCGGATGGCCCGGGACCAGGTCGCGTTCGGGATCGAACTCGACGAGCTGCCCGCACCGCAGGCACCGGCGCCGCCAGCTGAGTGCCTGGCCGGCGTCGACGATGCCGCCGACTTCGCGGACGATGCCGGAGCCGACCACAGCGACGGGTCGTTGGAGGACTTCGACGCAGACGCTTTCTACGCCGACGCGCTGGAGGAGCTGTGAGCCGCCGCCAACGTGCTGCAGCCGAGGACCGTCAGTGGCGGGACCTGCCGTTGGACAACCTGACCCTGACCAAGAAGGAAGGGTTCGCCGCCTTCGCCGAAACCTCCGCCTTGACGCCCCCGCAGAACCTGACTACTCCCCAGATGAAGGCGCTGAGCGAGGATGCACTGGCCGAACACAACAGGCAGCGCCGCCGCTGGCACGCGAACCTACGCCCAGTCCGGACCCAGCAGGTCGATCTCCTGCACGAGGACCTGAACGACATCTTCGACTCCTGTCTCGACCAGGGTGGCCAGGAGGCGAAGGGCGCGGCCGCGCTGGATGCCTTTCCCGGGCTGGGCAAGACGACTGCCGCGCTGGCCTTCGCCCGGGACGTGCACAACCGGCTCATCGCCGAGCACGGCCGGTTCACCAAGGCCGGACACGAACGCTGGCCGGTCTGCCGGGTCGGGATGACCGGCGACACCGGGATGAAGGACTTCAGCTGGGCGATGCTGGAATTCTTCGCGCACGCCGGCCGCAATAGCGGCACCGCGAACATGTTCGCCTATCGTGCGCTCGACTGCGTCATTTCCTGCGAAACCCGACTCCTGATAATTGATGACCTGCAGTTTCTTCGGTTCCGGAGCCAGTCGGGGGTGGAACTGAGCAACCACTTCAAATTCATCGCCAACGAGTTCCCGGTCATGCTGCTGTTCATCGGCTATGACCTGCGAGGAAAAGGCCTCTATCTGGACCCTCAGTTGGAGCGGCGGGTCACCCGGCTGGGGCTGGAGCCGTTCAAGATAGACGACGAGGTCCAACGAGCGCAGTGGCGGCGCCTACTGCTGAGCCTGGAGCAGCGACTCGTGCTGGCCGACAAGTATCCAGGCATGCTGGCCGACGACCTGAGTGATGATCTCTGGGCTCGCAGCACCGGACACATCGGCTCCCTGATGACCCTGATCCGGCGCGGCTGCCAACGCGCGATCCGCACCGGCGAGGAACGATTGACCAACGAACTGCTGGCCAAGGTCAAGCTCGACGAAGCCGCCGAACGGGTTCGCGCGGAGTGGGAGGATCTGTTCCGTTCCGGGCGCAAGACCACCAAAACCGCCGGATCCCGAAAAGCGGCGCGGTGAACGCGCCGCGCAGCCTACCGATCCGGGTGCTCCGGCTGCCAGGTGAGGCGCTGGACTCATGGCTGGGCGCGCTGGCCCGGCGCAGTGCCATCAACGCGCGCGACCTGTTCATCGCAGCCGGCCCACCCT
>NZ_JBEZYD010000091.1:0-5848 GCF_040638335.1 Nonomuraea sp. NPDC026600 | reverse complement strand
GCGGCACGTTAACTGAACTAGTAGGAGAGTTATCCCAGTTCAGAGGCACATTTCTCTGATCTCTGCTAGCGTCCCGCGCCATGGCTGACCCAAATGCTGAGCGGGATCTGGCGTCGTTAGTGGTGCGGGCGGTGGGACGACTCGATGAGACGGGCGACCCGTGGGAGCCGTACCGGTTACTGGACGGAGCCGGAGCGGTCGTCGAGCCGGTGGCGGCGTTCCTGCGCGAGTTGCAGGCCCAGGACCGGTCGGAGTCGACGCTGAAGTCCTACGGCAACGATCTGCTCCTGTGGTGGCGCTGGCTCGCGGCGGCCGGGATGCCGTGGAACCAGGCGACCCCCGCCGAGGGGCGCGACTTCGCGCTGTGGCTGAAGATCTCGGAGAAGCCGTCTCGCACGCACTGGCGACGCCGTGACGGCCAGGCCAATATGGCTGAGAGGCGTGGGCGGGGCTCGGCGAGGTTGCAGGCCGGGGCGGTGAATGCGGTGACGGGCAAGGCCCGACCCGGCAAAAAGTTCTCCCGGACGTCTCGGGCACACGCGGAGACGGTGCTGCGCCGGTTCTACGACTTCCACCTCAAGGCCGGCACCGGCCCGATCATGAACCCGTTCCCGCAGGACCGGTCGCGACGCGCGGGCCGCGCGAACGAGCATCACAACCCGATGGAGCCGTTCCGGCACGAGCGCGCTGGCCGCTACCGGCCGCGATTGCCGGCCCGGATCCCCAAGCGGATCCCTGACGACCAGTTCAACGAAATCTTCGCCGGGCTGAAGTATCACCGCGACCGCGCCCTGCTGGCGTTCTGGGTCTCGACCGGCGCCCGGGCCGAGGAACTGCTCGACTCTGTCCAGGCCGACGCGGATCCGGGCGAGCAGGTCATCAGCGTGACCCGCAAGGGCAGCGGAGCCACTCAACTACTGCCGGCCTCGCCGGACGCGTTCGTGTGGTTACGGCTCTACCAGGAGGAGATCTGGCGCAAGGGCGCGCTCCGCGGCCGGCGCCAGCCACTGTGGGTCACGCTACGGCAGCCCTTCCGGCCGCTGACCTACCACGCAGCCCGCGCCATGTTCGCCCGCGCTCAGGAAACGCTCGGCTCGAACTGGACGATCCACGACCTACGCCACACTGCGGCCTGGCGGATGGCTCAGGACCCGGACATGCCGATCACCGATGTTCAGTGGATCCTCGGCCATGCGAGCTTGAGCACCACGCAGCTCTACACCACCCCCAGCCAGGACGAAGTGATCGCCCACGCCCTCGCTCACCACGACCGCGAAAGACAGCCGCGGCCCGCCTCAGCCGTTCCTCCGACCACCGGTTACAACCCTCGCTCCCTCGACATTCTCTTCGGACGGGACACATGACGACCCGGACTGACATCCCTGACCAGCGACTGGCGAGGCCTGGGCATTTCGCCTCTTCCTTGAGCGGTGAGGCCTTTAAAAACCTGCGGGTGAAGTTCCCCGCTAGGCAGTTGCCAGCCGTTTGGCCGACGACCACGCGATCCGAACGACAGATCATCGACGATTTGGAGCAGCATCGTCACCGGGCCGCTGGCACCACGCACCTCCAAAGGAGAAAAGGAGTGAGGGGGCTGCTGCGCTGGCTCGACGACTTCCCCGGCGAGACATGGCAGCAGCGCTGGTGTTCGACACCCGCCCACTCGCTCGGAGAACAGTGGGAAGAAGAAGCCCGTACCCGACTTGCCGGCCACGGGATAGCCGCCCCGAGGGGGGTCTTGAAGGCTGGGCTGCTTTGGCTGGTCTGCGCGGACGTTCTCCGCCCGAGCGTGGAGTGGCTTTCGATGATCGTTCAGTCTCGCTACTGGCGGCCCGCGATGGCCACCTACCGAGATCCTGAAGGATTCGCTCAGATGAACGCTGCCGCTGACCATCAGGGGATCAGCGAGAAGTGCAAGCACCGGGCCCTCAACCAGATCGCCATTATCTTGGGCGCCAAGGGCGGCAAGGTGACCGATATCGCCGTCGGTGACTGCCTAGAGTTACGCGAAATCGAGACCCGGACTCGTACTCAACGGGGCTCCAGCAGGGGACACTTTTACAGCCTTCTGCAGCAGATGGGGCATTTTCCCGCGGATGCTCCTCCTGCGCTCCGGCACCTGGGGGTGTTCGCTGGCCAGGCGAGCCCACAACAACTTGTGGATCGCTACGCTCTTGAGAGCGGGCCCGTCCGCGACCTGATCGTCGACTACCTGACCGAACGGCAGCCGGCTCTCGACTACAACAGCCTGGAACAGCTTTCGCGGGCTCTTGCTCTCAACTTCTGGAAGAACATCGAGACCCATCATCCAAGCGCCAGTTCCCTCAGGCTGCCATCTGACGTCATCGCAGATTGGAAGTCTAGGCTGCAGTTCAAGACCAGTCGCGAACGACAGCCTGACGGCAGCATCCGCGAGGTCACCACCCCGCGGATCGCATACATCGACCTTTTGACCTACGTCCGGTCGTTCTATCTCGATATCACCCAGTGGGCGACAGAAGATCCAGCCCGCTGGGGGGCGTGGGCAGCACCCTGCCCCATCAATGTGGCGGAGATCTCTGGCAAGAAGCGCAACGCGAGGCGCAAAGCGCGCATGGACCAGCGCACCCGTGAGCGGCTGCCTAACATGGCCACCCTGGCCCAGATCGCCTTCCAGCGACGAGTGGAAGCGCAGGCACGCCTGACCGCACTCCGTAACGCATCCCCTGGTGAGACCTTCACCGTCCTGGGCGAGACCTACATCAAGGGCGGCAACGAACACAGGCCGGCAGCCGGCAATGCCTTCGACTTCGCCATCGACTCTGCCGGGCGACTCCGGAAACTCGCGCTGGCCGAAAATAGGGCCTTTTGGGCCTGGGCATCAGTCGAAGTCCTGCGGCACACCGGCGCCCGCGTCGAAGAGATGCTGGAGATCAGCCACCAGAGCATCACCCAATACGTCACCCCTGGCACCGGCGAACCTGTTCCCTTGCTCCACATCGCCCCCTCGAAAACCGATCAGGAACGCCTGCTGGTTGTCGATCTCGAACTTGTCGATGTCTTGGCCACGATCGTCGTCCGGGTTCGTGAGGGGACAGGCGCCATTCCGCTGGTCGCCGCCTACGACCCTCACGAGAGGATCTGGAACCCTCCGATGCCCATCCTGTTCCAATGGCGATCAGCAGGACAGAATCGTGCCGTCACCCGGACCCTGATACGGACGGCCCTCAACGAGCTGCTGCGGGCCTCCGGTTTCACGGACGTCACGGGGCAGTACTTGCAGTTCCAGCCCCATGACTTCCGGAGAGTCTTCACGACCGAAGCGATCTTGAGCGGGATGCCGCCTCACATCGTCCAGTTAATCTTGGGACATAAGACGCTCGATACCACAATGGGGTATAACACGGTTTATCCCCAAGAGGTGATCGACGGCCACAGGGCGTTCATCGCCCGACGCCGACAGTTGCGTCCCAGTGAGGAATACCGCACCCCCACCGACGAGGAATGGGAGGAGTTCCTCGGCCATTTCGAGCGCCGGAAGATGGCTATCGGGGTTTGCGGCCGCGCTTACGGCACTGACTGTCAACATGAGCACGCTTGTCTTAAATGTCCGCTTTTGCGGGTCGACCCGGCCGAACGACCCCGCCTGGAAGAGATCCGGAGCAACGTGATCGCCCGCCTCGCTGAGGCCGAACGCGAAGGCTGGCTCGGCGAGGTCGAGAAGCAGCGGATTTACCTGGCCGCCGCCGAAGACAAGCTTGCCCAGCTCGACGAGCGGGCCCGCCGCGCGACCACGATCCACCTCGGCATGCCGTCGTTCCCGGACATCGCCGGCCGCACCGCCGTCCTCCCGAAGAGGACCACATGACCCCGCCCATCGAGCTGGCTGCCGCGTTGCGGCACCAAGCCCAAGGCGTCCACTGCCTTGAAGCCGCAGCAGAGTTGCTCATCGCGCAGACCTGGCTGCGGCGCAGCGACTTCACCGATCGGTTCGTGACTCTCGAGCACGGCCTGTTCGACGGCCTGCCGACGGCCACCGTCGACTGGCCTGCCGCCATCACCGCCCTCGATAACGGGACGCTGCCCTGCTCTGCAGGCGAGCAACGCATGCTGCGTATCGCCGCGAGTCTGGCCGACGGCGTCCCGGTCGACCTTCGGCAGGCGGTGACCGGAATCGATCAGCGCAACGTCGATCTGCTGGTCATCGCCATACGCCGCGCGGCCGGCCAGCGCCGCAGCGCCCTGTTGCCGGAAAGCCGTGGCCGCGATACCTGAAATGGGCCACCGTATGGACGTGAAGCCTGCCTCGATTGTGATCCTCGTGGTTGGACTGGCGCTAGCTGCGGCGATCGGCTTGATGCTCGGCCCCGGTGCATCCTGGTGGCTGGAGCACGTCGATGGAGTGACCGGATTGCAGGGCGAGAAGCTCGCCGCGGCCGTCGACGCGGTCCGCGGCCGCGCCCTTGCGGTCGCCACTGGCCTGGCCGCGCTGCTCGCGGTCTACTACACCGCCCGCAACGCCGACACCGCCCGGCGCACGTTCCAGCTCGGCGAACGCGGCCACGACACCGACCGCTACGGGAAGGCCGCAGAACAACTCGGCCATGACAAGGCCCCAGTCCGGCTGGCCGGCCTCTACGCGCTAGAAGAACTCGCACAGAACAACCCCGCGTTGCGGCAACGGATCGTGGACGTGATCTGCGCCTACCTGCGCATGCCCTTCTCGCCGCCTCAAGATGACGATCAGGAGAACGCTCACCCCGCCGTTCCGCGTGCTGCCATTGGTGGGAGGTCAGACAACACTGACAAACTCGAAGAGCGCGACCGACGGGAAGAACGACAAGTCCGGCTCGCCGCTCAGCGAGTCCTGGCCGCTCATCTACGTTACGAACTTGCCCACAAGCACTGGCACTTGTTGGGTCGACGCTGGTCGCGTCGAGCCAAACGACCCTCCGGATCCTTCTGGCCAAGCATACGAATCGATCTGACCGAAGCCACCCTCTTCGATTTCGACTTCGACGAATCTCGAATGCGTAGTGCAGACTTCGCTGGAGCCACCTTCACTGGCAAGGCTCAATTTCGCGGAGCTACCTTCAGCGGCGAAGCGGACTTCAGCGGTGCTACCTTCGATCAGGTAGCCAAGTTTCATAGGTCTACCTTCAGGAGAAGAGCTTCATTTGACGATGTCACCTTCAAAGGAGGAGCCGTCTTCGATCGGGCAACCTTGAGTTGGTTCGCCGGATTCGACCGGATCACCGTCGCTGGCGATATTGCGTTCAGTGGAACCATCTTCGAATATATGGCTAGCCTCCGCGGGGTTAGTGTGACCGGCAACGTTTCGTTTCACCGCGCAACCTTCGCTAAAGAAGCTGCGTTTGACGACAGCACCTTTGCCTGCAATTTCAGGTTCCAAGGAGTAAACTCCAACGGATACGCCGGATTCCGTGGCACCGTCTTTGCTGGCGATGCTAATTTCGCGGGCACCACCCTCGCGCATGCCGAGTTCGGTCGCGCAACCTTCGAGCGACAAGCGGACTTCAGTGGTGTTTCCTTCATTGGCGCTGCCCTGTTCGAAGACGCTACCTTTACTGTCGGCGCTTCGTTTGTCCGGGCTTCTTTTGGCAAGAAGGCAAGGTTCGCTGCACAACAATTAGCGCAGCCTATCGACTTGGAAGGGGCATTGCTTCTGCCGGGCGCAATGGGTCAGGAGCATCAGTGGCCGCCTCGATGGCGGGTGCGACCGGACGGCAAGGGCGGTGGAGTACTACACCGAGAACCCATGGAAGGTGAACAAGGGCCGGCCCCACAGATGCCCGCCTAACCTGGCGCCACCTGCCGCACCTAAGATCAACTTCTTAGTTCAGAGAAG
>NZ_JBEZYD010000090.1:0-5939 GCF_040638335.1 Nonomuraea sp. NPDC026600 | reverse complement strand
TCGGTGATCGCATAGGTACGGCTGCCGCGGGCCCCTTCCTCGACGATGGCGATGAGGCCCTCCTCCGCCAGGCGCTTGAGTTCGGGGTAGATGTGCCCGCGGCCGCCGCCCTTCTGGGAGATACCATGCGTCCCCACCTCGCCGCCCTGCTGACAGCCGCTTCGGCCCTTACCGCATCGTGCGCCCAGGCCCTCCCGAGCGACACCATCACCCCGGACGGCGCAGCCCTTCGCCTCCCTCTGGACGACTATCAGCATTCCCCCACCCAGACCCTCATGGTGACCAACGCCTACCGCGTCCTCCTCATCCGCTGCGCGCGACGCCACGGCCACACCCTTCCCATCACCTCCTCCCCCCGCCACCTGGTCGGCCCCCGAACGTGGATGGAACGCCGCTACGGCCTCACCGACGCAGCCGACGCAGCCTCCTACGGCTACGGCCTCGGCCCCCGCGACCCGGCCCGGCACCCGCCCGAGACCCCCGACCTGGACCCCGCCACCATCGCCGTCATCACCGGCACCGGTGACAAGGCCCCGCCGGGCGGCTGCCAGGAGCAGACGCGCAAGGCCCTCGCCATGGCTCCCGCGGGCGCCGACCCTTCGCTTCCCCAGCACCTGTCCATGCTCAGCTTCCAGCGCTCCCGCACCGATCACCGCGTCCAAGCCGCCGTCAAGGAGTGGTCGGCCTGCATGCGCGCCGCCGGCCACTCCTACGCCACCCCCTTCGACCCCATAGCCGACCCGGCCTTCCGCGACGGAACGTCCAAGAAGGAGCTCGCGACCGCCCGGACCGACCTCGCCTGCAAGAAACAGACCAATCTGGTGGGCATCTGGCTCTTCGTCGAAAGCGCCTACCAGCGGACGATGATCGCCCAGAACGCCACCGCCCTCCAGGGAGCCAAGCGGGCCAATCAGACAACCCTGCGTCTCGCCCAGGAGACCCTCGCCGCCGAGATGCGGGTCCCGGCATCGACGAGCAGCGGTTCTCCGGCCGATTGACACCGTGAACGGGCCCGCGCGCCGACAGCGGGTCCAGCCGGGCGCCGCGTCCAGGCCGGGCGGTGTGGGTGGGATCGCGGCCATCAGAGGGCCTCCGCGGTATCGCTGGAGGGGAAGTTGACGCAGTCGTCCGCGTGCGAAAGGAGGTCAGGGCTGGTCGCGCCAGGCCTCCGCGAGGATGCGGGTGACGGCGGTGCTCAGCACTCGTACGCCGCGGGTTGAGCCGGGCTCGATTCCGACCAGCTCGCGAACCCGTCTGAGCCGGTAGTCGAGGGTGCGGGGATGCACGCGTAGTGCTATCGCGGTGGACATCCGGTTCATGTCGTTGCGGTAGTAGGCGTCGAGCGTGGCCACCAGGTCGGGACCGCTCGCCAGCCGCCGGGTCAGCTCGCGCAGCCACTGGTCGACCTGCGGCATCTGGGCTGCCCCCAACTCCGCGAACACGTCGGCCACGCTGTACACCTGGCGGGGGACGCTCTCCACGGGTGCCGCCTGGCAGACCTTGCGGGCCAGCGAGAGCGGGTCCGCCAGCGCATGCGCCCGGCCCGGGGCCACGCCGACCGAACAGGGTCCGGACAGCTCGGCGAAGTCACGGATCAGGGACAGCGCCTGGGACCGCGCCGCCGCCTGCCCGTCGATCGGGTCGTCGTCGCCGCACGGCACCAGCGCCGCGAACTCATCCGGCTTGTGCCAGGTCAGCGGGATGCGGTGGCGGTTCAGCAGCGTCTTGGCGATCTCGTCGCGCCGCAGGTTGTCGTGCCGCAGGTTGTCGTGCCGGCCGCCGGAGATCCGGGCGATCGTCACCAGGTAGTGGTCCTGCATCGGCAGGTCGGGTTCGCCGGCCAGCTGTGGCGCCGCGAGGTCGTCGGAGAGAAGCATCCTGGCGAGTATCTGGATCCTGGCCACGACGGGCAGGAAACGCTCCTGGCCATTGAGGTATCCGCGTGTGTAGGCGTTCTGCGCGGTAAGGCCATGGTGGGCGATCCACCCGAGGATGCGCATGACGTCGCCAAGGTCGTTGGGGCCCGCCGCCTCGTGGATCTCGCGCAGCGTGAGATTGGCGTGCAGGAGCAGAACCTGCCGCTGAGATGCCAGCGAGACGCCCACCTCGCCCCGCGCCGCGCCGACCGAGGCCATGTACGCCTGGTCCTGCTCGGTGTACGACTGCTCCTCCGCGGCCAGCTCGATGGTGCGGCGCCGCAGAATCACCGCGAAGTCCAGCATCGCGGCGGACCCCCGAGCCTCAGCGGCCAGGCTGCGGTAATCCGCGAGCTCGCGGGTATACACCTCAACCGCACGCTGGGCATTGGCATCCAGGCGGCTACGTAAGGTCCGGAACAGGTTACCCATATCGGCTCTCCATCACATCCGGCCGTCAATAGACCGCTGATAGTCGGGATCACGCGAACCGGTCAACGGGTTTACTTTACTGGTGTTGATTGCGCAAGTTAACAAGTTCGGATCGAAGTTGCGACCGCAATTTTCCCCTATTGACAAAGACGCGCGTCCCGGCCGTGATAATCGAGTCGGCACCGACCGCGGTGCGGACAAAGGACGGCGCGAGCGATGTCGCCGATCGCGCTGGGGCCGGCGGTGATGTGCTGGAGGATCCGCCAGCGGCCTTTGAGCAGGGAGAACCCGCGTTCGCCGAGACCGCGCAGGCCGCGGGCGGCCCTTGGGCCCACATCAGCTGCGGGATCCTCGCATCCGATGCGTGCGAGCGCCTGCGACACAGCCGGACCGATCCCACTTGAAGCACAAGGCCCTGACTTCGACCACTTCATCACTTGACGGAAATGGTCTCTGTTCTTCTTGTCGGCCGGCTGCAGGTTCCGGTATTCGGGCGCATCGATGAAGCGCTTTTTCGGCTTGCAGGAAATGGTCAATCGCTTCGGCGATTATCTGCTCGGCGTGGTGCGCGGCTTCCGACCAGGAGCGGTTCTCCTGCCGGGCCAGGACCAGGGCTCCGGCGTAGTGGAGTTTTGTCCTGTTTCTCGATCACGTGGCTTTGTTCGTCTGACGCGGCGCCAGCTGCTCGCCAGATTCGACACCAGTCGCTGAGAGGGAAGGTCGACGTCCGCGAGTTTCGACTCCACTCTCGGTGGAGCGTCGTCGACGGTGTGGGCCGGGGGCGGGGTCTGGCGTTCGGTGCGAGTCCGCCGCGACGCCGGGTTGCCGGACCCGCGCTCACCGGGCCGGCAGGGTTGACATGACGGCGACAGACCTGCTCCTTGCGTCCCTCATGCCGCGGGTGTCTGCGGTGCTGCGTGCGCTCGATCCTGATCTACCGAGCGAGCGCCCTGTTGCAGGTAAGTTCCGCCTCCAGCAGCGATGAGTCTCGCGGTGGTCCCAGGTCAACACGTCACACCGCTCCATCGCACTCGAAGCAGGAGACATCTTGAAGCTTCTTCTCACGTCCGGAGGCGTCACGAACACGAGCATCCGCGATGCGCTGGTCGACCTGCTGGGCAAGCCGATCGCCGACTCCAGTGCCCTCTGCATCCCTACGGCGGAGTATGGCCACCCCATGTGCACGCCGGCCTCAGCCTGGCGCTTCATCGCCGGACAGACCCCGGGACCCATGTGCGACCTGGGCTGGAAGTCGATGGGCGTCCTCGAGCTCACCGCACTGCCCAGCATCGGCAAGGACCGCTGGGTCCCCTGGGTCCGGGAGGCTGACGTCCTGCTGGTGGACGGCGGCGATGCGACGTACCTGTGCCACTGGATGCGGCAGTCCGGGCTGACGGATCTCCTGCCGTCGCTGCCTGAGACGGTCTGGGTGGGGGTGAGCGCCGGAAGCATGGTGATGACCCCCCGGATCGGTGACTACTTCGTCGAATGGACGCCGCCCACCGGAAGCGACCGCACCCTGGGGGTCGTCGACTTCTCGATCTTCCCGCACCTGGGACACGAGCTCATGCCGGGAAACAGCATGGCCGAGGCCGAGAGATGGGCCACCGACATCGCGGGTCCGGCGTACGCCATCGACGACCACACGGCCATCAAGGTGACCGACGGCACCGTCGAGGTCGTCTCCGAGGGGCACTGGAGGTCCTTTTCCTCCTAGCCACCGACACCAATCGCGAATGAGCGAGGCGCCCTCTCATGCCGCAGATGGCGTGCGCGCTGCGGCCATCCGGTCATGCCACATTCCAAGCGAGAACCCGGCGCTTGGTCACCGCCCATTCGTCTCTGGCGGAGAACAGGTCGTCGGGCAGGGCGATGCTGTCGACCCGGTGCTGGCGCATGGCCGGCAGATCCGGGTTACGGGGAACAAGCGGTGAGGGCCCGCGCGACCGTGAGACTGTCCTCGTAAATGTGGTACCGGGTGATGAGTCCGTCCTCGACGGTGAGATGCAGCGCGAACGGTGAGCTATAGGCGGCGCCGTTGGCCTTCACCGTCTGCACGATCTCCCCGAGGACGACGGCGTCCGCCCCATCGACCAGGATCCGCGCCACCGACGTGCCGTTCAGCTCGGGCACGTGATGAGCGGCCAGCGACCGGAAATGGTCCGCCACATCGGCCCGGCTCGACCGCGGCCGGATCCACGGTACGGACGGATGCCCCTCAGCGGGCCAGTTGAGCTTCCAGTCGATGGGCTCGGCGAACAACTCGGCGATACGGTCGTGGTCGCCCTCGGCGATTCGGCCCAGCAGTGCTTGCACGATGTCACGGGTGCCATGGGCGTCAGAAGTCATACCGCTACTCTTTCGGACCCGATGCGGCCCGTCGATTACCTCCCACGTAAGTGAATCTCGTACAGCCGGCATACCCGTCGGCGAGCGCGCGTGCCGGTCACCGCTCCCGCGGGCCTTCGGGCGGCGCGGCGGGAAAGACGCACGACAGGGCGCGGCTCAGGGTGGTGCCGAAGGAGTCGGTGTCGCCAGGCCCGAGCCAGTGCCGCCCCGCCACGCGGATGGCGCCCGCAACCGCAGCGGCCGTGACGGCGGCGAACAGGTCGCGACCGGAGTGGGCGCTGGCGTGGGTGCCGGGGTGGCTACCGGTGCCGGTATCGGGACCGGTGTCGGGACCAGTGCGCGCCGCGATCGCCTCGGCGAGTGGGCCCTCCGCCATGGTGAACGCCTTCAGCGCCTCGCCCTCCAGCTCGGGCGTCGACATGATCATGCGCAGGCCGGCCTTGTCGGGCTCGGGGTTGGTGAAGATCTCGATCACGGCCGCGATGACGGCCTGGCCGAGCGGCTCGTCGGCGGGCCGGGAGCGCAGCGCCTGCCCCACGCGGCGGGCCTGGTCGGCCTGGAAGGCGCAGATCGCCTCCGCCCTGCTGGAGAAGTAGTTGTTGTAGGTACGGGACGAGACCCCCGCGGCCGAGGCGATGTCATGGACGCGCACCAGAGCCAGCCCGTGGGGACCCTGCTCGATGGCCAGGCGCAGCGCGGCGTGGCTGATCGCCTCCCGGGTGGCCTGCTTGTTGCGCGCCCGGAGGTCCATGGCGTCGTTGTTCATGGGCCGACTCTATCCGATGTTGCGCGCCATGCACTATGTGCGTGCCGCGCAAGTTGTGGGTACAGTGCGATGAGACGCCTGGCACTCACGCCTGGAGAGTGCCAACCGCAAGGCGTGTGCCGGGGCGGCGAGGTCCGTCGACAGGTCGCTGACCTGCCGGTGGACCGTCCGTCGCGGGCGCCGTCCCGGCAGCCCCCGTCAAGAGCAGGAGCAGTAATGGCTTCGAAAATGATTGCGTTCGACGAGGACGCCCGGCGCGGTCTCGAGCGCGGCATGAACAAGCTGGCCGATGCCGTCAAGGTGACCTTGGGCCCCAAGGGCCGCAACGTCGTGCTGGAGAAGAAGTGGGGCGCGCCCACGATCACCAACGATGGCGTGTCTATCGCCAAGGAGATCGAACTCGAAGACCCGTGGGAGAAGATCGGCGCCGAGCTGGTCAAGGAAGTCGCCAAGAAGACGGACGACGTCGCGGGTGA
>NZ_JBEZYD010000089.1:0-6719 GCF_040638335.1 Nonomuraea sp. NPDC026600 | reverse complement strand
CCGTGAACGACCGGATGATGGGAGCCGTGTAAATCGAGAGGTTTACGCACGGTTCTGAGAGAGCCGGGGGCTGAGATGCCCCCGGCTACTCGCCACAGGGGCAGGGGGGCGCCCCCGGACCATGATCACGCGCTCGCGGGACACCCGCCCGCCCAGTCGCCCTTTTTCTCCCCCCGAGCGCGACCGTACCCCCCTGCCTGCCCCGTACCCCGGGGCAGGTGCCAGGGTCGCGGAAGGTGTCCCGGGCAGGGGGGGTCAGCGCCTGGTGGCCCGCCCCCACAGCCAGGTCAGCCAGTCCCAGCCGAGCAGGCCGCACACGATGATCACGACTCCGATGGCGACGGCTACACCGAACGCGTAGAGCATCTGCAGGTCCATTCAGCTCCTAAGAGGGGTTGTGAGAAGGGGGTCCCCGTCCGCCCCGGAGAGAACGGGCGGAGACCCCGCCCTCGACGTCGCCGTGATGCCGTCACGGCCGCGCCGAGGGGCATAGACCCGGCCGCCACGGAGGGTTCACGCGGCGGCCGGGCTGTCTATGGACGGTGTTTCTGCGTCGCACTGAGATGTTGGGTCACGAGGTCGCGGAACACATCTTTGGCGAGGGCGGCGGAGCCCCGGGCCGTCTCCTCGTGCGAGAGGGAGTACGGCCTGCGGCGTGCGACGACGACGTACGCGCCGCCCTCCTGGAGCAGCGCGTACGCGCTGCAGCACGACGCCTCGACCAGCCGTGTGCAGCGGCCGGACGGGATGTAGGGCGTCCACTCGTGGTTAGACATGCTCGCGGCGCAGATCCGATACGTGCACGATCAGGGCCCTGCCAAGGGTGAACTCCAGCGTGTAGAGCTCGGTCAGCGGGATGTCCTGGAAAGTCGGCCTGCCGGAGGCAGGAAAGACGACTCCCTTCACGCCCCACGGCTCGTAGTCGGGCGAGGTGTAAACGTGGGCGCCGAACTGGAGGTGCGGGCACGCGGCCCGCGCCTCGGGGATGCACCGCAGGCACGTCGGCGGCTTGCTGAGGCGGCCGGCCGCGGCGTGTACCTCCTCGTGGAAAACCCAGGACAGGCGCCCGGTGCCGGGATCCATCGCGGGGCCCTCACACACCTGGCAGAGCCGGTGCAGCATGCATGCCCGCTGCCGGAGCGTGTGCATCTCCTTGTAGTTGACCTTCCCGCGCCGATCGGACTTCTGTCGGGCCCACAGCACGCCCAGGTCCCAGTCGCTTGCCGCGGGATCGGTGTACGACAGCCGCCGCCCGCTCAACGCCCAGACGTCGTTGATGGCGGCGAGGTTGAGCGCGACGGTTTCGACCTCGTAGGCGACGACGTACGGCACCCGGACTGCGGTCGTGGTCATGCCGCATCGCCGCCGTCTATGAACCGCATGATCACGTTGAGCAGTCCGGCGGTCGCGGCAGGGATCGGCGGGGCTTCCTCCGGCCAGTCGTCGCGGCGGCCCCTCCAGAACTGGTCCTGTCCACGCCACACCGTCCAGCCGGGATGGGCACGCATCAGCAGGGTGCACATTGACTGGGCGTGGGCCGGGTTGTCGTAATAGGCGACGGCCTCTAGTGGCGTCATTGGGCGGTCCGCCACGTACAGACGATGGCGAGCGCGGTACCGACGATCATCGCCTGTCGGTCGGTTGCGGCTGTCCGCAACCGACCGGACTCCAGATGAGTGACGAGGAATGAGCCATCGTCTTGGCGCACGATGTCGCAGTCGGGGACGTACGGGGAAGCCATGCACGCAGAGTACGTCAGCTCATTCCAGCCTGTCACTACCTGTACCTACCCAGGTAGCATCGTCCCAGGTCACTTAGGGTCAGACCATGGGAGTTGATCTGCTGGGACCGGATCCGATCTATCGTCAGATCGCGGCCGTCATCGTCGAGCGGATCAAGGACGGCACATACGAGCCAGACCGCGCCATCCCGTCCGAAGCTGCCTTCTGCGCCGAGTTCGACGTGAGCCGCAACACCGTGCGCTCCGCCATCCGGCTACTGAACAAGGAAGGCGTACTCCGCACGGTCATGGGGCGCGGCACGTTCGTCGTAAGACAGGACGGCGCCCCGCCGCCCGGGTAGGACGACAGGGCGTAAAAGACCGTGTCACGGACTCTACGTGCGTGAGGACGCTACCGGCGTAGCGAGCCCTTGCCGCTGCAGCGTCGGCACTCGCCATACGCCCTCCCGTTGATCCACGACGTTCGCCGGCCACTGCCCTTGCAGCGGCTGCAGTACTTCTTCGAGTGCCGCGAACGGTCCCAGAAGACGTAGAGCGCGAGCAGCGTGAGGCCGATGATGATCCATTCCATGGTGTGTCCTTCCGAGGCCCCAGACGGCCGTCTAAAGGGCCGAATCGGCGAGGGGTTGAGACCGCGCTAGGTGCGCTAGAACGCTGGTGGGGCGGCTGTTAGGCGGCCAGCTAGACCTAGCCCGACCTGACCGCCTAACAGGGCCCTAGCGGTCGATGACGGCGACGATGTCCTCGCGCCGGTAGCCGCGCCCGGCGTTGCCGCCGTCGCGCCAGATCTGCTTGAGCGGGATCCCGTCCAGCTCGTCGGTCAGCCGTTCCCGCGTCCAGCCGAGCCGCTCGGCCAGTTCGTCGAGGAGTAGCTTGTCGTCCTCGCCGAAGGCGTTCAGGACCGCCTCAAGTTCGCCGGCGTCCTCGCGCGGCTGCTCTCGCGGCGGCAGCGTGCCCGCCGCCTTGCGCAGCTCGTACGCCACGGCGGCGATGTCGTTGAGGTCCGGGCCGGTGTCGTCGAGGAAGTGAGAGCGGAGCTTGACCGGGTCGCTGCCGTCCGCGTCGAGGATGCCGACGCCGCGGTGAGAGCGCGGGATGTCGGACGCGTTGTAGCCGGCACCCGCCGCTCCAGGACCAAGCACGGCGTTGGATGCGATCACGTCCGGGCAACGCATCGCCCACCGCAGCGAACAGACCCCCTTCAGCTCGGGCGGGATCGCATCCTTGGTCATGCGTTGGGTGGCCAGCACGAGCAGCACGCCCGCGGCAGGGCCACGCGACGCGATGTCTACCATGATGTCGACGATCTCGGCGCCGAACGGCGAGGCGACGTAATAACGAGTCTCGTCGACGATGGTCAGCTCGATGTCGACGCCGAACTGGCGGCACAGTTCGGGCGTGAGCTTGCTCGATCCGCCGGCGTCGTCGAGCAGGTCGAACACGCGCTCCATCTGGTCCTGCATGCGGCGCAGGTGCTCGAGCAGGCCCTTGGCGTTGCGCTTCTCGGCGGTGTGGGCGATCCGCCGCCATGCCCGGTGATCACCGGCGCCCTTGCCGTCCCACAGGTGGATTTTCGGGGTGACCGCGAGCGCGGCCGTACCGATGATCCCGTTCACTGCAGCGCTCTTACCGGCGCGAGGCTCGCCCGCGACCAGGAGAGAGGCATCGACCAGGCGCAGGCGTTCGCCCTGGCCGCGGCCGTTCACGCCCGCCGCAATGCCGTCCCAGAAGTTGAGCGGCTCCGTACAGCCGATCAGCGGCGACGTGTACACCTTCAAGAACGGGTCGGACTTGGCGACGTACACGACCAGCCGCCCGGCGTGGTCGTCGACCAGATCGAACACCACCTGCGACTCGCCGACGCCGAGCGCGGACGCGAAGTCGGCTTCCTTGCCGAGACAGGCGCGGGCCCGCTGTCCGGGCGGCAGCTGCAGCATGGTCGACCAGCCGTCGCCCTCAGTCAGGACCGGGGAAGCCAGCTTCATACCTTCGGCGCGGCCGAGCTTGGCGTCGATTGCCGCCCGTACGACCTGGTTTTCCTGCGGGGTTCCGCCCTTCCGGCCGGGCAGCTTGAACGGCATCGGCCGCCCGGCGATCCGCTGACGCACCTCCACAGCCGCGCCTACCGTGCCGAGAGCAGCCAGCGACAGCAGCGGCGCCGAGGTGGACCACAGCGTCGTGGCCGCGCCCGTCGAGGCGAGGTAGCCGAGGCCGAGCATCCACGCCGTACGGCGCCGCCTGGTGCGCACCGACTCACGGAACACCAGATCGTCGGTGCCCGCGTAGTCGTCGGCCCTGACCCACTTCCACGCCGTTGACGCCAGCCGTGCCGTGCCGCCCACAGGCGCGGTCGCGGAGCGGTAGACGAACCTCGCGCCGCGCCTGCCGTACTTGCCCTGACGCAGGAAACGGAACGCTTGACGGGCACGGCCGGGCTGCTTGTGCCAGAAGTCAGGCGACGTTTGCGGACGGTTGAACGTGTCGGTGACCATCACCGCGCCACCTCCACGAGCTGCCCCAGGTACGCCTGGAGACGGCGGGCACGGTCGGTGCCGACGTTCATCCGGTCCTTGATCGTGCGGACAGTCGGCGCTTCGCCCTGGGCCACTTCGGCGAGGAACTGTGCCACAGCGACCGGGCGGTAAGGCGCGTCCGTGTCGGGCTCAGGTACGGGCTGGGGCTGTACCTCGACGTCGGCCGGCGGCTCGTCGTCGAGCAGGCGCGTGATGTCCTCGTCGGTCAGGTGGGGCTCGTCTACCTGCGCAGGTACAGCAGGCACGCGTACCTCGACCGGATCGGACACATGTGCCGGATTGGCCGATCGGCGGATCAGTCCCATGAGCAGCTCGTAGGAGAGCACCAGGGCGACGGCCGGCCACGCGGCGACGATCGCGCCGCCCACGCCATGCTCCCAGCCGTGCATGACATTCGCCGCGAGCGTGGCGAGAATGCCGAGCCCGAGTGTGAAGTACGCGAGCTTCGGCGCCTGCAGCCCGCGACGGGCCGCGTCGAGCAGCACCATCGATGACGCGAAGATCAGGCCGTCGATGGTGAGCGGCACGAGAATCGCGGTGAACCCGGACTCGCCGTTGGCGACGACCACCTCGAACGCGTGCCGGTAGGACACCACGGCGGCGACCGCGGCCAGCACGACCACCACGGCGGCGGTGAGGGCGCGGATCACCACTGCGTACTCCTGGGGGCGTGGGGGCCGGCAGCGGCGCGGCGCAGGGCGGCGATGAAGTCGGGCAGGGTGGACACGGTGAGCAGGTCGAGCGCGTCGGCGAGCGCGGTCGCGGCCGCGAGGGGGATGGTGAGCGCGTCCTTGGGGGCCCAGTCGGGGCCGTAGAACACGTGCGCGTAGCCGGGCAAGTCGGTGTCGGCCTGGACGTAGCGGAGTTCGACGGTGGCGCCCTCGAGGGCCATGTCGGCGATGGCTTGCCAGTGCGGGCCGGGCGTGGCCTGGTGGTCGTTGTGGCACCACGGGACGGTGCAGTGGCCGGACGGTACGGTGTGGGACACGATTCGTCTCCTGGTGTTGTCAGGTGATGGGTCCAGGCCCCGCCAGGTGGTTGCACACCTGGCGGGGCCGTCCTGCTATATGGAGCTGGCCGCGCGGGCGGCCATGGCCTTGTTGATGAGCCCGTAGGCGGCCTGCAGCGCCTCTTCCGGGGTCAGCTCGATCTCGGCGTCTCCCAGGTAGGTGTGGATCGACAGGGTCACGCGGGCGGCCTGTCCGGGCTGCTGGTGGATGCCGCCGCACACGTCGGCGAACTCCTCGCCCTCGACGAGGGATGCGGAGACGAGGTCGCGCGGCTGGGAGACGTGCTCGATGTCCATGGGGAAGTGGTGGGCCACCAGGCGCTCGGGGTCGCACCACGGCGGGCACGCGGTCGCGGGCTGCGCCGTCTCGGCGTCGGAGCAGACCGGGGAGCACTCGAACACCTGGCCGTGGCCGACGATGTGGCCGGCCGGGATCATCGGCCGGTGGTCGGCGCTGCAGTGGATGCAGGCGATGCCGTCGAGCTGGTCGACGGTGAGGGGGGAGGCGTCGGCGGTGACGCACGTAGGGTTGGTCACTGGATCTCTTCCTGTTCACGCAGGTGGTGGATCAAGGGCCCGTTCCGGTGTTGCTGCACCGGGCGGGCCCGCATTGTGTCCTGGGCGATAACTGAAACCTTGTGGGATCACAGTAACAAGCTAAGTATGGTCCCACAAGGTTTTCTGTGAGAAACTCTGGGGGACCACGAAAGGGACCTCCATGGCAAACGCGCCCGGCCAGCCCGACCACACACACCAGCAGCGGTTCCGCATCCCGCGCGTCTGGTGGGACACGTACGCGCGCGTCACCGAACGACTCGGCACCAACAGGACCGCGCGCCTGCTCGCCCTCATCCGGGCCGACATTGAGCAGCACGGCGACGAGCACGACCGTCGCGCCCTTGCCCAGGGCGACGTTGAGCTCGCGGAGCGGCGAGCGCGCAAGGGCGGACGGCCGCCGAAGACGGCATGAGCCCCGGGGCCGTCTGCCTCTGAGGGTCTCACTTTGGGTCTCAGTTCGGAGGGAATCGCCGGGGTTCGCTGAAGTGCGAAACCACAGGTATAGACGGTGGCGAACCCCGGTGAACGCTGGATGTAGGCACTCGTAATGAAGGGGTCTCGGGTTCGAATCCCGAAGGCGGCTCCAGGTCAGAAGCCCCTCAAGGGATCTTGGGGGGCTTCTGGGCGTCTAAGTGAGTGACTATGCCTGGCGTTGACTCGGATCAGTAGCTGTCGCTCCAGCGGTACCAAGGACCTTGGATGTGCTCAAAGGACGAAGCGACCGCCGGATTGGAGTCATCGACCGGCGCTCGTTCAGGGCTCCAGACGTAGCCGTAGGGGTCCACACTGAACCTTTTTCACCCTCGTGACGGCGGTCCGCTGGTCACAGCATGATCGCGAGCTCGGCGTTCGCCTGACGAAGCAAAGAACCCCTGGT
>NZ_JBEZYD010000088.1:0-7203 GCF_040638335.1 Nonomuraea sp. NPDC026600 | reverse complement strand
CCCGCTCGGCGAGCAGCTGCGCGCCGGCCACGCTAATGATGTCGGCTCGGTCTGGCCGGGCCCGTCCGCCAGGCGTTCGGGTGACGGTGGCTTGGCGGGTGGTGCCCTGAGCGCGAGCCCAGCGGCGAGCGATGCGCGCGGCCTGGACGGCGTGCTCGGGCGTGACCTCCACGGCCGAGGTGCGACGGCGTAGCTTCCAGTAGCCCCAGAACCGCCCCGGTCCCTGGCCTGGTTCGCGCCACTCCTCCGGCACGCAGTTCTGGTACTCCTTGGCCGCGAACGAGCCGTGCTTCGTGAAGTACACCGCGACCCGCTTGGGGTCGTAGGCCTTCAGCCCCTCGGCGAAGTCGACGCCGGTCCCGGCCTCTCGGTGCCGCTGACGCGCGGTCCGGCCCTTGTCGTCGACCACCAGCTCGTCATCGGCGCCGACGATGTCGGCCCACACCGCGCTCAGCCACTCCTTGAAGGGAAGGCCGGCACCTACCCGAGCCGACTTACGCGCTCGAGGTTCGGGATACCGCGCCAGTCGGTGCGGCGGCACCATGAGCAGGTGGAAGTGCGGCGCGCCGCGATGCTGGAACTCCAGTTTCCAGACCGCGACCAAGTCGTCGCCGTGCCAGCAGACATCGTCTTCAGGGTGGTCGCGGTGACCCGGGCCGCCAGGGTCGGGGCAAGGCGCGTACCGGCCGAACGAGCGCCAGTAGCGCTTCCTCAAGGCGTCGAGATGCTGCTTGACCGCCTTGCCGTTGGGCGCAACCGCCCGCCAGTCTCCGGGGTAGGTCAGCGTCACCAGCGCCGGGAGCCGACTCGGGTCGTCGAGCATGGGCCGGTAGTCCAGCTCACACAGCGCGCGGACCATGTTCGCCCGCGACTTGCGCGACCAGCCGGTGATTTCACGGCAGGGCACCCGCTCGGGGACCTTCTCACCACGGGCCAGGTAGGAGGCGATGACGTCCACGTCGAGCTGGCGGGCCTTCAGCGCACGCTCGTAGCGGCGTTCACGCCGGGCAAGATCTGGCGCCTCGATGGCGAAAGCGCCGGCACTTATGACAACACGCGGCCGCGGGCCTTCCTCACCCTTCCAGGCCGGACGGGCGTCGAACATCCGCGCGGCGAGGTCGAGACCTTCGGGGCTGGGGAAACGCGGCGCCCACAACGGCGGGAAGTCCGACACGCCAAGAGGCGTCGGGGGGGCCTCCATCAAGGGGCCAGCGTGGGTTACGCTGTGCACGACGTTGGTTCCGTTCCTGGCTCAGAGGAGCGGACCACTAGAGGGCCCGGTGTATCAGCACCGGGCTTCTCGCTTTTTACGTGGTCTTCAGCGAGCCACCATGGCGCAAGATGACCATGGGCGTCACGCCGACTCGCCGAAGAGTCACGCAGCAACTGCGGCCTTGTCGTCGATCCGGGCCGCCAGGTCGATCACGTTCGCGGCCGACTGGACGTACTCCACCAGCTCGGCGATGTCGTCGTCCTGAACGAAGCCGAGCCGCGCCTTGAGGGTCGAGCGCGCCCCGTCCTGGAGACTGAACAGCGTGCCGGGCAGGCTCTCGGGGATCTCGTGGCACAGCGCGCCGAACTTCACGGCGTCATCGATCAGGGCGGCGTCCGTGTAGGTGGGCGTGGGCAGTCGAAGCGCCAGGCGGCGGGTGAACAGGTCGCGGACCTTGAACTGATCCTTGGTCGGCTCCTGGATCGCCCCGACGACAATGAAGCCCACCGCGCGACCCTGCTGAAGCAGCAGCCGTAACAGGTCCTCGATCTTGTCGTGGATCCGGCGCGGCCAGGTACTCAGCAGCGGCGCGAGCTCATCGATGAGGATCAGCGTCAGCGGCCGTTCCTTGGTCGGGTAGAAGTCACTGACCCCGGCCGCTGCCGCCGCCTTCTTGGCCGCCATCATCTCGTCGACCAGGCCCTCGACGAAGGCCAGCGTCGCCTCAGCCAGCTCCGTCTCAGTCTCGCCACTGCCCAGGCCGACGTAGTCGCCAAGCCCGAAGAGCGTCAGCGCTCTGGACAGCTCTATCAGCTTGGGGTCGATCCCGACCGGCCGCACCAGCCCGGCCACGATGGCAGGGGCCACAGCCCGCAGCACGTTCCACCCCAGCGAGGCTTTGCCGCCACCAGTCGAGCCCGCCACCACGGTGTGCCCGCCCAGCAGCGAGACCGTGTAGGGCTGGCCGAACTCATCCACGCCGACCGGGATCCGCCGCCAGTCGATCTCCGCCACGCTCGCGGGGATCGTAGTGGCCGGCACCGTGGCCAACAGCGGGTCACGCCGCATCAGCGCGACCTCCACCAGCCGCGGCGGGCCCTGCCGCACGACGATGCGGTGAGCCTTGAACGCCAGGCGCAACGCGTCAGCCGCCTCTTCACGCTGGTAGCGCGCGGCCGACTGCCCGACCGGCATCTCGATGCTCAGGTGATCCCACCACGGCGTCGACCGCACCTTCTTCAGCTTCGGCAGCACCACCGCAGACCCGGCCTGCACGACCAGGTCACACCGGGTCAACGCCAGGGCCCACTGACGGCGGTAGATCCACCAGCGGTGCCACCAGGTGCGCGTCCAGGTGGCCACCGTAGAGCTGAAGCTGGCCGGGTGGGCGGCCTTCCATACCGACAGCGACACCAGCGCACCACCGGCGATCGTCGCGCAGAGCTGCCAGCCCAGGTAGAGCGCACTCGCGGCGGCGGCCGCCGTCGTGGCGGAGGAGCGCGGGTGCAGCACCGCCTGAACCGACAGCCACGCGATCAGCCGCACGAGCTGCCTGACCAGCCACACCAGGATCCGGCCAACGATAGAGAACACCCAGTCAAGGAGCTTCAGCATGGTCAACCACCTCATTCAGGGCATGGAAAGGGGGAGCCACCGGCACGCGTAGGTGGCGGAGTGGCTCCCCCGGCGAGCTATTTCTTGGTCGCGGCCCGAACGGCCTTCAGCAGGCTCTCGGTGTTCGCCAGCGCCGTGTCGATGCGGACCTGCACGGACGCCATCGAGGCGTTGCACCCCAGCCCGGCCGCCAGCTCCCGGTCGATGCGACCGGCCGAGTCGATGAGCGAGGCGACGCGGTCCATCTGGGCGTCAATGTCGTCGACGCGAGACCCCAGGTATGTGCTGGTCATGCGGCCAGATCCTTCACGTAGTAGATGCGCTGACGGGAGAAGACGAAGAACTCGTCGGCGGCAGCCGCAGCAGCCTTGAGGGCGTCGCCCACGAGCTCGCGCGTCTCGTCGACGAGCGCCAGGTCCACGGTCGGCACGCGGTGCTCGATGCTGGCCACCTCGCGCTGCAGGGCGCGCAGCCGGTCAGCCAGGACATGCATCTCCTGAGCGATCTTCCGACGCTGCAGCTTGACCAGGCGCAGGTTCCGGAAGAACTCCGACCGGTCGGCCAGCTCGATTTTCACGTCAGCCATCTTGTTGCCGACGTAGCCCCTGATCAGGACCTTGCGCTTCGCCTTGCGGACTCGCTTCGGCTCGAAGTTGGCGGCCTTGAGGGGCCTGCCGCCGTTCTTCTGGACCTCCCTCAGTCGGGAGTTCCGCAGGCGCGCCTCAGTGGCGGGCACCCGCTTCCATGCCGATCTGCCGGTCCGCTCCCGGAACTGGGCTTCCGTCTCGTACGGACTGCGGTCCTCGTGGACCACGCTCTGTCTCGGTGCCATCTGATCTTCCTTTCAGTCGCACTTCGGGCACTTGCCGTTGCTGACGTACAGCCAGCCCTTGCAGCGAGAACAGCGGCGACCCGGCATCCGGAACGCGAGACGGAAGAGCCGCCGCAGCTTCACCGCCTGGAGTGGTTGTGGTTGATCGGGGACGAACTCTGCGCACCGCAGCCGGGGCAGGTGTAGATCGGCTTCGTCGCGCCCTGGCTGGCCCCTGCGGGCCACGGCTTCTGTGCCATGCTGGGATCTCCTCTTCACGAGGACCCGGGGCGCGTCATCTTTTGCCGGGTGCGCGCCCCGGATCACTGAGTCCGCCGGCCTTTTACCGGCGGATCCTGGTGCTCTTGCCGTTCGCCGTGCTGACGCCGAAGCGCGCCGCGTCCCGCAACTCCCGCCGCCTGGCCTTCTCGGCGGCCTTCCGGTCGCGCTCGTGCTTGGCCTGACAGGCCGGGCAGGTCGACACCGCGCACTCGCCAGGCATCAGCCACCAGGTCTGGTGGCACACGGCGCACTCGGCCTCAGTCATCGGACTACGCGGCCTGGTCGCCGCGCTTGGCGGCGGAAGCGGCGATCGGGCGAAGGTCCGCGCAGCGGTACCAAACCTGGAGGCCGATCACCCGCTCCTCACCGGTCTCCGGGTTCTTCTTCGTCTTCTCCATCACGCCCACCTCGAACTGGCTCAGCTCGATCGGCGTGTACGGGTTGAGGCCCTGGCCAGGCTGCGTGTGCGAGGTGACGCCCACCTTCAAGACCTCGTTCTGCACGGTCCCGAAAGACGTGCGGAACATCGCGATCACCTGCACCTCCCACTTCGGGGTGCCGTCCTCCGTCTTCATCTGCTCCCGAGGCGCACCCTTGACCGGGTTGAACTTGGTCTTCGGCTCGGACGACAAAAAGGCCACACCCGCGAAAGTTGCAGCCTGGTCAATCTTGAAGTTCGAGAACATCCGGGTTCCTCCCCTGGTCGGTGGGCACGCTCGGCCCTATTCCCAGATGGCACGTGATACGTGTCACCTGCAACCAGTAGACACCCGACCAGACGCCTTGTCAACACGTGACACGTGTAACAAACAAGTTAGGTGTCACGTACCGCCTAGGCGGTAGGGTTGAGGTATGAGCATCACGACCCGAAGCCAGTTCCGCCAGGTCGCTGACGTGATCCGCCAGCGCATCGCCGCAGGCGACTACCTGGCTGGTTCCGTATTGCCGAAAGAAGATGACCTGGCGCGCGACCTTGGGGTCACTCGGCCGACCGTCAACAACGCCCTGAAGGTCCTGGAGGCCGAAGGACTCGTCAGGGCCATCCGAGGAAGGGGAACGCTTGTGAGGGAGCTACCGCCGATCGTGCGCAATGCACAGGCGCGCTACGCCACCAGCCATCGCGAGCGCGGTCGCGGCGCGTTCGACGTAGAGGTAAAGGCCCTTGGTCGGGAACCTCGCGTCGAGGTCCGCATTGAGCGCGTGACGCCGCCGGCCTCAGTGGCCGACGTTCTGGGCGTCGCGGCCGACGAGCCTTCCGCCGTGGCGCGAGTCCGACACATGGGCGCCGACGACACACCCCTCCAGGTCGCCACGTCGTACATCCCGCTCGACATCGCAGCGGGGACGGCGATTGAGCAGGAGGACACCGGGCCTGGTGGCATCATCTCGCGGCTAGCCGAGCTGGGGCACCAGCAGGTGAAGGTGACGGAGCGCGTCACTGTGCGCCCACCGACCAACGAGGAAGCGGCCTACCTTCAGATGACCGAGGACCAGCGTGTGTACGAGATCGTGCACACCGGCTGGACCGCGACCGGCCGGGCCGTCGAGGTCACCTTCCACGTGATGCCGACTCACCAGTGGACGCTGGAGTACGGATGGGATCTCACCTGACGCGCAGGCGGTCTCACACCTTCAGGCCCGACCCCGCCAGGTCGGGCCTTTCTTATGTCCGACCGCAGTTGCCGAATTGTTCTTATGTAGATCAAGGCGCCGCCTGGCGGGACGATCGGCCGGGCATGCGGCCTGGGGGCCGGTCCCGGCCGCCGCCCGCCGTGCCTGGTCTTTTGCCCGTATCGGCGCGGCGCGGTGACGATACCTTAGCACTCAGTTTGATCTTGCTTATGTGATCTCATATCACGTGTCTAGATGCTCTACACGTCTACATGCCATAACCGTCTATATCTCTATGAGCGTCTATGCCTACTAGACGTCTACTACCTCTAGACGTACGCTGTTCTCATGACGGACGGCATCGAGGACAAGAAGCTCGCAGGCTTGCTGACGGCGTTCGACCTGGCCTACCAGCGCGCGGTCAACGCCGTCACCAACGATCGAGACCTGGACCGCGCGTTCCGGCGCGTGACGGCTCTCGGCGACCACGTCCAGGCGTTGCGCGAGCAGTTGACCCTGATGCGCGCCACCACAGCAGCCCAGCTCTACGCCAGCGACGACGACCGCAGCTACAGCAAGCTCGCCGAGCGAGTCGGCATCAGCAAGGCCCGAGCCGCCCAGCTCGTCACCCAGGCCAAGGAGGCCGACATGAAGCAGTACGACAGCCAGCTCTTGACCGACCAGCAGCGCGACGGCATCGCCTGCGTGGTCTGCCAGGCCGAACCGCGGACGATGCGGCCGGTCGGTCGCAGCGACCAGGGCCAGGTCTTCGCCTGCAGCGCGCACCCCGACAGCGAGGTTGAACGAGCAGGCTGACAGGCAGCACCACCACGAGCACCAGGCCCTCACCGGCAACGGTGGGGGCCTTTCCGTTTCCCCAGGTCAAAGCGTTGCTCCGGTATGTGCGGCGGGTTATGGCGCATATAACAAGCCCTGGTCTGCGGCCAGGCTCGTGGCCGGCGGCCCGGGCACCCCAGAGGGGCCCCGCCCCCGCCGCCGGCCACGGCCAGGCCGTGAACGGGGTTGGTGGATGGACAAGCAGCCCTCGCCGGGCAGGCAGGAAACCGGGATGGAGGGGGGCGCGGTGCCGGACTGGCATCACCGACGTGTGTGCGGGTCTGGGACCTCGTGATCCATCCCGCACGTCCTGCCACAAGGGCATGCAGACCAGAACCTGAGGATCAAGCCCGTCTGTGTCTGGTTGGGTCCTGGGCGCGCCTGGAAGGGGCCTGTGGCGGACGTACACGCGAAGACGGGCTTGACCCTCAGAACCTGGCCCGCAGGGTCGGAGACCAGGACGTACGGGATGGATCACTCGGCGCCCAGCCCCTTGAAGGAGGAAGAGCGCCGCGCGCATGGACCTATGCATCTCAATGCACTGGCCGACCCGATCTTGCGGAATGGACCAAGGTATCTGCGATACGGGGACCGCCCCCACTCCCGCCTTTACTTAGTAAGGGGCGTGAGCGCGCGGGCGAGCTGCAGCCCGAACGTGGCCCCGTTGTTGACGGAGATGAAGCCGCGGCCGTTGCCGAAGCGGCGAACGCGTCGACGGACCTTCCGACGCCGGGATGGACCCCGCTCGGCGAGCAGCTGCGCGCCGGCCACGCTAATGATGTCGGCTCGGTCTGGCCGGGCCCGTCCGCCAGGCGTTCGGGTGACGGTGGCTTGG
>NZ_JBEZYD010000087.1:0-7266 GCF_040638335.1 Nonomuraea sp. NPDC026600 | reverse complement strand
TGTACCCGCCCCTCTGCCCGTACCTCACGACTCCGGCATACACCAGAGACAGCAGGCAGTCACGACTCTACGACTCTACGAATTCATTCTGTGTAGGCGGTCTCCAGGATGACCTTGACCGGTACGGTGTCGCTGGCGAGCGCCGTCACCGCTTCGATGTCGCGTTGCACGTCGGCGTCGTTGTGTGAGCGTAGGGCTCCGATATTGATCACCATGTCGAGTTCGCGTGCGCCCTGCTGGAGCGCCAGGTGTGCTTCTGCGGCCTTGATCTCGGTGGCCGAGGAACCATGGGGGAAGCCCACTACGGTTCCGACGAGTACGTCGGTGCCCTTCAGCAGGTCAGCCGCCAAGGGGACGTCAGCCAGTCGCACGCAGACGGAAGCGACGTTGTAGCGGGCGGCCAGTGCGCATCCGGCCCGCACGTCGGTTTCGGTGAGTTCGGGCCGCAGCAGTGAGTGGTCGATCATCTTGGCAACGTCGGCGACAGTGAGGTCGCCGGTGGTCGTGAAGGTCATACAGATCCTGAGGTAGATGGAGAGGTCTTGGCCCATCGGCGCAGGCTGAGCGAGCCGATCGCCATGAGAAGTGCTGCCGCGGCCAGGAAGGCGAAGGCGGTGCGCAGGGTGGTGGCGGCGGCGATCTGCCCGACGACGCCTGGCCCGCCGAGCAGGCCGACGTAGGCGATTCCGGAGACCACCGCGACGGTACGGCCGCGTTCGGAGGCCGGGACGCGTCTTCCAGCGAATCCGTACAGGGTCGGGGAGCCAACGGAGATGCCGGCTCCAGCGATGAGCAGGCCCGCCAGTGCGACGGCGGTGTGGTCGGCTGTGGCCAAGACCAGTACACCGGGGCAGACGAGCAGACCTGAGCACACCAGCAGCGGGATGTCGGCGAGCCTATTTCCCAGGAAGTGGCCTGCCATGCGGCCGGTGGCCGCGGAGGCGGCGAAGATGGCGGGTCCGAGGCTGGACAGACCGGGGGCGGTATGCAGGTTGTCCTCCAGGAAGACGGCGCTCCACTGCTGCAGGCCGCTTTCCACGAGCAGGGCCAGCACGCCCAGCAGGCCCGCTACCCAGACCATCGGCCCGGCCCAGGCCCCGCGCCCTCGGGGCGGCGGTGTGGTGCCTGCGGGGGCGTGGATGGCGGTCAGGTTCCGCCAAGCGGGCACGGCTCCGGCCAGCAACAGCAGCCCGGCGGCTACCAGCGGCCAGCCGGGGTGCATCCCGGCGCCACGCGCCGCTCCCATCAGGAGGCTGCCGGCCAGCAGTCCCAGGGAGAACACCGCATGGGCGCGATTCAACACCCTGCGCCCGGTGGCCGCCTCGGCTGCAACGGCGGCATGGTTGATGGCCACGTCATAGGCGCCTGAGCAGCCACCGAACACCAGCAGCGCCGCCACCAGCGCGGGAGCGGAGGTCACCACCAGCGCCAGCGGAGCCGAGATCGCGAACAGCACCAGCGCGGCGGTGAACGCCGTCCGTCCCGCCCGGTCGATGAACCGCCCGGACATTAGCATCGCCGGCAGCGCGGTCAGCCCGACCCCGGACAGGGCCGTGCCCAAAAAGGCGTCCGACACCGCGGTGGCGTCCCTGATCGCGGGGATCGCGGCGGCGTACATGCCCCATATCACGCCGAACCCGGCGAAGGCGGCCAGTACCACCACATCTGCTCGTACGGCGGAGGTTGGTGCCGCCGGTACTCGTTGCTCGATTTTCATGGCCGATCCAGTGGGACGTTCTCACACAGGAGGGTGAACAGCTGGGCGTACTTGCCCAGCTGCGGGTCGATGAGGAACTGCTGAGCGCAGTGACGTTGACCGGTGGCTGCTATCTCACCGCGCAGGGTCGGGTCTTCGAGGAGCTTGCGTACCGCTGCTCCGAATCCGTCCAGGTCCAGGGGGTCCTTCAGCAGGATTCCCGTCTGGCCGTCGATGATCTGCTCGGGTATCGCGCCGACCGCGGGGGCGACCACTGCTTTGTGCTTCCACATCGCTTCTGTGATCGTCAGGCCGAAGCCTTCCCGGATGCTCTTTTGGGTCACCACGTGTGCGTGGCGCTGGAGGGCGTTGATGACGAACGCGGTGCCCTCGAGGTCGTCTCCCGCGGTGGCCACCAGGTGGACGCGTCGGCGTATCGGGGCCGGCAGTTGCGCGCGCAGGTGCTGGACGTCTTGGAGCACTTCAACGCCTCCCGGGTCATCGGCGATGGCCAGCGGATCGGGTCCGGCCAGGACGAGATGGGCGTCGGTGTGAGGAGCCACCTCGGCGGCGTAGGCGCTCAGCACGCCGGCCATGTCCTTGAGGGTGTCCCATCTCGACACCTGAAGGACGACCGGTACCTGTGGGGGAAGCGGCTGGTCATGCTCTACCCGGGCGAGCTTGCTGAGCCACCCGGCTGGACGGCCGATCTCCGCGCCCAACGTGTCGGGGCCGGTATGCGCAGCGGTAAGGCCGATGCCGGCGAGCACGGTCAGTACCTGGTCGGGTTGCAGTTCCCGGTTCTTGGGCGAATGGGGATCGATGGCGGGAAGAATGATCCGGGTGTGCGGACCGTGCAGTTCGGATGGGACGTATCGGAGGTGGGAGAACACATAGCCGTGAGGCAGGTCCAGATAGGGTGCCAGGAACTTCCATGCCTCGGCGGTGTGGAGGTTGGGTGTGAGGCTGCCCAGGTGGCACTGCCAGACGACGGTGACCCCAGCTGCGCGCAGGACTGCGGTCATCCCGATCGTCTGCGGATCGTGGAGCACGACCACGTCTCCGGGGCGGACCAGCTGAGCGACCGCGGCCGCATGCTCGCGAGTGATCTCGGCGTAGAGGGTCTGCTCGGCGGCGGTGAACGGTTCGGTGTCCCGGTCGGTTCCGTAGATCTTGAAGTAGATCCGTTTGGTGATGGCGAAGAATTCCGGCATTGCGTCTGCGACCAGCCATCGCGTGGGGATGTCCAGAGCGTTGTGTCGGCGCAGGTAGCCGTACAGCAGTTCGGCGACCCCTCCGCCGTCGCATGTGGAGTTGACGTGCCAGACGGTGCGACCGCTCAGCGCCTTCCGCGCCGTCTGCAGATCTTGTGCCAGGGATGGGTCGAGAGAAGCGGTCTGGGGAGGGAGGCCGGGGTAGGGGGGAACGTCGACCTCGAAAACTTTGGTTCGGTTTTCAGCCATTACCAGGTTCTCCCTTCGGGCGGGGTTGCGGGGAGCAGGTTTGCCAGCTGTGCTGCGGCGAGGGTGATGCTTTGCTGCCGCGGTAGCAGCACGTCTTCGTGTTCGATGTAGATGTCTCCGCTGTAGCCCTCACCGACGAGTGTGTCGATCATGGCGGGCCAGGGCAGATCTCCGCGGCCGAGGGTGCGGAAACGGATGGGTGGCTGAGGGCCGTAGCGGATCCAGCCGGGCGTGGTGGGACGACCTGGTCCTGTCCACATCTGAAGGTCCTTGACGTGAATTGCTCCCAGTTCTTCCCTCCATCCGGTGACGATGTCCATGGGGTTGTAACCCAGCGTGGCGATGTTGGCCGGGTCGAGGCAGATGCGGAGCACGTCGGAGTAGTCGACGAGGCGGCGCAGCGTCTGGCGAGTGCTGTGGACGTCGAAGAGCACTTGTTTGGGATGCGGCTCGACACACAGCCGCAGGCCGAAATCGCGGCACTGATCCAGCAGGGGGATGAGCACCGCTGCCAGTGCCTCGATGTTGTCCTCCCACGACACCGTCGCCGAACCCCATGTGAGCCAGCGGGCGAAGTCAGGACAGCCGAAGTACAGCCGCACCTGCGGGGCGCCGATGGCGGCGGCCAGGCGGACGGTGGCGAGGGCGTGGCGAAGCGCGTGTGCGCGTTTGGCCTGCGGTGTGCCGGCGCAGATCGGATCGGTGTGAGGTCCGTACGGGCCTAGCAGCAATTGTGTGTCGCGACTGTTGCTGACACAGCCGACCTTCATCTGGTGCTGATCCAGCATGGCGACGAGATGGGCGCCGAATGAGGCGTCCTCCAGGACGGCGATGTCAGGCAGCAGGCGCAGTGTGGAGTCGGTGGGCAGGTCGATGAGATTCAGGCCGAGCTCTCCGATGGATATGAGTGCTTGGCTCAGCTCGCAGTCGCCGAAGGCTGCGGCGCACACACCTAGACGGGGCAGTGGTTGCTCAGTCATGACCGTGATCGTTTCCGTCAGCGGTGAAGGAGCCGGGCAGGCGGACCGTCCAGAAGGCCTCAGCCTTGGCGAAGACCTGGGGCGCCTGCTCTGCCAAGGCCAGGGCGCTGATGGCCGCATCGGCGCGTATCTCGATAGGGTGGTCACCGCATCTGCTGCGCAGCGCCGTTGAGAGTGCTTGCGCGAAGGGTGGACATCCGGTGGCCACTCCCCCCGTGATCACGGTGGAGGCTTCGTCGTGGCAGCCGGCCCGGTTGCGCAGCATCGCCGTTGCCGAGGACAGCTGATCGACTGCGGTGGCGATGATGCCGCAGGCGACAGGATCGTCGTCGAGCCATGCTCGGCAGACAACGGGAGCCAACGCGGCAACCGCGCCTTTGGGATGGGCCAGGGCGGCGAGCCGCCGGGCGGCCGAGGGCAAAGGCTCGCCGAGTTGCTCTTCCAGCTCAGGCAGCAGTCTTGTCGGACGCCCTCGCCCATCAAGAGCACGACAAGCGGCCCGCAGCGCCGCAAGCCCCATGTCGAAGGCGCTGGCCTCGTCGGAGGCCAGGTACTCGTAGCCGCCAGCGCGCATGACACCTCCATCGCCATTGCCAGCGAGAAAGCCGCTGCCGGTTCCGACGATCACCACGCTTCCCGAACCGAGGAGCGGAGGGGCGAGCAGCAGGGGGATCGCGTCGTTGGAGATCATCACGGTGCCGCGCACTCCGGCCTCGGTCGCTGCCTGCTGGATGAGCCGTACCTGCTCATCGGCGGTCTCGGCGCTGACGGTCGCCGAAGCCAGCCATCCGAGGACGGGAACGCCGCCTACCGCTTTTCGCACGAGGCTGAGCACTTCGCGCAGTCGTCGAGCTGCGGCATGTGCTCCTGCTCCGGCGGGATTGAGCGAATCGAGAACGGTGCTGTGCTGGACGCCGTCACCGTCGCGGATGAGAACGCGGGTATGCGAGCCTCCAGCGTCAACACCGAAAGTCGGCTGAGGGCGATTGTGGGAGCGAAGCCGGGCTCTGCTACCCGGTGAGAGGTGGGAGCCGCGGTCGGGGCTCGCCCACATCGCCCCAAGGCCCTGTTCGGGGGTGCGCGGACGGTAGTCGGCCAATCCCGGAACCATCGTCAGGTCGCTGGCCGCGAGTGAGGAGTTCGCCGGTCGGCTGGCCCAGATGGTCGCGGCGCGCGGCACCGCCCGTACCAGGCCGGGCTGTGCTCCGGTCACTTGGCAGGCGATTCGGGCGAAGTCGGCGCGAGTCAGATGTACCTGACCGGCAACGTGGGCCACCGAGGGGGCTGTCTGTGGTGCGGCCGCGACGGCGGCGACGACACGTGTGACATCGTCGTTGTGTATCGGCGTGAAGTACTGGTCGTCGGGTGCCTCGATCGGCTGACCACGGGCCAGAGCTCGTAGGCACAGTTCGGCGAAGTTCAGCCGGTGGGTTCCGGTCGACCAGCCATAGACCAGCGACACTCGTAGAACGACGTGACGTACCGCCTCGTCGGCGTGATCGAGAAGCCGACGCTCGGCGGCGAGCTTGGCACGGCCGTAGGCGTTGTGCGGCGCCACCGGATCTGTGACACGGTTGCGCGACCGTCGGCCGTCGAAAACGTTGTCGGTCGAGACGAGTACCACCGGGGAGCCGGCATCGGCAAGCAGCGAAGCCACCTCCTCATGGACGGTGATCGCCGCCTCGGGTTCCCGCTCGCACCAGGTCACATCGCTGGGGCCGTGTACCAGCACCACCGACCGCGGGGCGGCCTCGCGGACGGCCTCTGCCAAGCTCGCGCGGTCACCGGAATCGGACAGGTCCAGGGCTAGCGTGTCGGCTCCGCTGCCCGGGCGGCGTGCGACGCCGACCACCCGATGTCCGGTCTGGCGGAGGTGCCGGGCGACCTGGGCGCCGATCAGGCCCAACCCGACGACGAAGATCGGAGGTTCATACGTCAACTGCCGACCAACTCCCTTGTGATCGCCCAGCGGGTGAACCTGGCCGGGCGGCGCTCGCGGCATCGAGGACGATGCCGCCGTCAGGCTCTCGTCGTAGCTGTAGGTCGGCCAGCGTCTGCACGATGGCATCGGCGCCGGCCAGGTGTGTCTGTTCCCCTCCATTGGTCACGCCGATGACGAAGGCGCCCGCCGAGCGGGCGGCTTGGATACCGGCTGCGGCATCCTCGATGACCAGGCAACGTTCGGGTGGGTGTCCGAGGGCGGCCGCGCCGCGCAGGTAGCCCTCAGGGGAGGGTTTGCCGCTGGTCACGTCGTCTCCGGCGATGAGCATCCCTGGGCGCGGCAGGCCGGCGGCGGCCAGGCGGGCCAGGGCCAGGGGACGGGTGCCGGAAGTGACCACAGCCCATTCCGTCGGCTCCAGGGCCTCGAGCAGGGCCGCCGCTCCGGTGCCGGCAGTGATTCCCTCGGTGTCCCGCGCCTGCTCAGCTTCCAGGCGAGTCGCCTCTGCCGCCGCATCGAGATGGGGAGCCAGCACTCGGACGGTGTCGACCGTGCGCCGACCGTGCGCGGACTGCTCGACCGTTGTCACCGGCAATCCGTTCTCGGCAGCCCAGCGCCGCCACGACCGGCTCACCGCTGCGGACGAGTGGACGAGGACTCCATCCAGATCGAACAGGATGCCTGAGCACACCGGCATGCTCATCGGGCGTTCCTTACGGCCACCGGCACATCCAGAGCGCGGCGGATCTCCTCGTCGGTGACGTCGTCGGTGATGGCGACCTCTCCGACCTCGAGCGGTAACACGAACCGCAGGCGGCCGTCCCTGATGAGCCGGATCTTGCCCAGCGCCTTCACCACATCATCGGCATCGACGGGAAGGCCGAGTTGCGCGATGGTGTGCGGCAACCCGGCTCGGTGAAGAAGCGTCACCAATCGGCTGTAGGAGGCCTGGCCGACCCACCCGCGGGCCAGCGAAATGCGCGCCGCCACTGCCATGCCAAGGGCAACCGCCTCTCCATGAAGGACCGGGCCGTAGCCAGTGACAGTTTCGATCGCATGCCCCACGGTGTGGCCGAAGTTCAAGGGCCTGCGCATGTCGGCGTACTACTTGGAGTGCAGAGCTGAGTACGGGTAAACGTGCAGAGCTGTCAGCGCTGGTCGGTCGAGAGTGGTTCGGGTGGGTGGCGT
>NZ_JBEZYD010000086.1:0-7578 GCF_040638335.1 Nonomuraea sp. NPDC026600 | reverse complement strand
GGCTATGGCCGAGCCAACTTCGACCTGCTCCGAAAACGCATCCTCGCCCGGGCCTAAACCCAACATCACAAGATCAGCGACAGAGCCCGTTTACCCGTACCTGGCTCTGCACATGAGGTCGTACGCCGACACCTGGGCCTGCCAGCGCTCCACAGCCACAGGTCATCGCGCTGCACCCCGAACACCTGCTTGATCCGCTCCACGGTGTGATCGTCCAGCAGATGCGGAGAGCGCCGCGCCGGCTCCAGCGTCCGCAACTGCTCGCGATTGGCACCCAGCTGCTCCAGCACGACCGCGGTCATCATGTCCACGTCGCTCACCGGCCGCCACTCAGGCTCGCCCCTGCCGTCCCTGCCGCCACCATCACCACGCGCCATGCCTCAGATCGTCCCAGACCGGCACCAGCCGCCCGCCGCACCTTCACCACATCGAGACCCGGGGCGCCTCCCACACCATGATCATTCTCAGCGCCAACGGCTGTTCCTGGGTTCCCCGACCCCGGTGATGATCTGGCTGCGCTGCAACCACGGGCGCGAGGTCAGCTACGCCGACATCGCCGCCGGCGTCGAAATCCCTGACGGTCACCGGCTGCGGCAGGCCGTCCGCGTCGTCCGGGTGATCGCGGCCAACCGGGGCGACCGCCTGGAACGGTTCATGCCCTCAGCCGACCCCGTGCGGCGCGGCCCTGACCGGCGGCGGGTCTTTGTCACCCGCTACATGCGCTCCGGGCACGGCGACGAGTTCAGCGCCCGCGACGCCATGTCCGCCGCACGAGCCGCAATGACCGCGACGAAGGACATGCACCGCGCCACCACCTTCGAGGCCGCCAACCCCCACTCCATCGCCCGCCAGGAGTTCGCCACCATGGCCCAAGCCGCCGACGAGTGCATCACCAAGGTCGCCGGCATCGACACGGTCGGCCCGCAAGCGGTCCGGCGCGAGAACACCAGCCTGCTGACCCAGATGATCGCCGACCTGGAAGCCCGGCTCGCCGAACCGGCAACAGGCTGAACAGGGTCGCCTTCGCGCCACTGTTCACCTGAGGCGGAGCAACTCCACGCAAGCATCAAAGCGGCTGCTCCAGCACGTATTTCAACTCAGCGAATCCGGCCGCCGCATAGAAGGTCTTGGCGCCCTCGTTGAAGTCCAGCACGTCGGTTAACAGCCTCCGGCAGCCCTCCAGCCTGCCTGCATCCCGCACGGCCTCGATCAGCTGACTCGCAACTCCGCGTCTGGCGGCTTTTGGATCCACCGCCAGCTGATTGAGAACGATGAAGGATTCGGCTTGGAGGAACGGGTTTTCCTCGCGACGCACGATGACAGCCACGGCATACCCGACTGGACGATCAATCTCGGCGATGAATGCACGCGTGCTGTCTTTGACCAGGAGAGTCGCGAAGTGGTCGGTCAGCTCCTGTTCGGGTGGGTCGATGCGGTAGACGTCGGGGCGGTGAGCGGCGTGGATCGCATGAACGTGAGGGTTCAGCAGGGCCAGGATTCTGGCGTCCTCTGCTGCGGCGGCACGGATCTTCATGCCGGCACCCTAGATCCTGACCGCTGTCAAGGGAGAACCATTTGTTCAACCCGGGTTCCGCAGTTCGTAGTCACACGTGGCGAGTGGGCTGGGAGAATCTGCAGGTAGATGGCCTGTTGTGAGCTTGGGGCCGCCGCGAAAGGTCGAGAGTGTAGTAACACGACTTCGAAGATTTCATATACATGACCTCTGGGTTCGTGGTTCTGTGTAGTCATGTACTTGCGGTTCACTCGACGAACCAACGCCGACGGCAGCGTCGTCAGATATGTCGCGCTGGCCCACAACCGGCGCGTGGACGGCAAGATCAAGCCGGATGTCCTGATGAACCTGGGCCGGGTCGACCGCCTGGACGTGGGCGGCCTGCTTGGGCTGGCAACCTCCATCCGCAAGCACTTCGGCGGTGGCCCGGACGGCCCGGGCGAAGGCGATGACGCCGTCGAGGTCGGCCATCATGCCGGGAGCGCGCCCATCGAGGTGGTCGATTCTCGCCCTGTCGGCGCCATCTGGCTGCTGGAGGGCCTGTGGCGGCAACTGTCCGTCGCCTCGGCGATCAAGAAGGCGGCCGACGGGCGGCGCTTCACCACCAACATGGAACGCGTGCTGTTCGCGCTGGTCGCCAACCGCGCGATCGCACCGATGAGCAAGCTGTCGGCCGCCGAATGGGCCGGCCAGGACGTGACCATCCCGGGTCTGACCGCGATGGACGACGACCAGGCTTATCGGGCGATGGACCTGCTGGTAGAGGCCGATACCCAAGGCGAAGTCCAGGAGGCGGTGTTCTTCGCCGTCGCCCACCTGCTCAACCTCGAAGTCGACCTGCTGTTCTTCGACACCACCTCCACCTACTTCGAACGCGATGAGGAAGAGACCGGCGAGCAGGCGTTTCGCACCTACGGCAAGTCCAAGGACCATCGCGATGACCTGCCGCAGATCGTCATCGGGCTGGCCGTCACCCGCGAGGGCATCCCGGTCCGCTGCTGGTGCTGGCCCGGCCACACCAACGACCAGAGCGTGCTGAGCGAGGTCAAGGACGACATGCGCGCCTGGAAGCTGGGCCGCGTGATCACCGTGGTGGATCGCGGCTTCACCTCCGCCGACAACCTGGCCTACCTGCGCCGCGCCGGCGGCCACTACATCGCCGGGATGCGGATGCGCGACGGCGGCGCCCTGGTCGAGCAGGCACTGTCCCGGCAGGGCCGCTACCAGCAGGTGCGCGACAACCTGCGGGTCAAGGAAGTCCGCATCGACGGCGCCGGCGACGTCAGGTTCATCATCTGCCACAACCCCGACCAGCAACAGCGCGACCAGCACGCCCGCGAGCAGGCGATCACGCGGATCGAGGCCGAACTGGAGCGGATCAAGGCCCAGCGCGAACGCGAAGCCAAGCGGGAGACGAGCGCCAAGACCCGCGAGAAGGCCGAAGCTGCTCACGTCCGGGCCGAGTGCGCGCTGCGCGATCACCCCACGCTCAAGCGGTGGATCCGCCGGCAGAAGAACGGACGCCTGGTGATCGACCGTGCCAAGGTCAAGGCCGAAGAGCGCCTGGACGGCAAGTATCTGCTGGCCACCAGCGATCCCGACATCAGCACCGAAGATGCCGCGTTGGGCTACAAGAACTTGCTGGAGGCCGAGCGAGGATTCAGGGACATGAAGTCCGAGCTGCTGCTCCGCCCGGTCTTCCACCGGCTCGAACACCGCATCCGCGCGCACGTGCTGATCTGCTGGCTCGCCCTGCTGCTGACCCGGGTCGCCGAACGCGGATGCGAGCAAAGATGGCCCCGGATCAACCGCGAACTGTCCCGTCTGTCCCAAGTCACCCTCGCCGGGCCAGCTGGAACAGTCGTCCACACCACCCCGCTACGACCCGCACAACGAGCCGTCTACCAGGCACTTTCCATCACACCACCGGCACGGGTCTCGCTCTTCGAACCCGCCTGACCCGATCGGCAACCGGCCGCGGAGGGCGTAGACACACGACCCTCCCCGGCCCTACACGCGTTCCCCCAGGTCAACACTCAAATCCGGGCTCCCGTGTGACTACCAACTGCGGAACCCGGGGGCCGGGCCGGGTAGGTTTCGGTGCACCGGCAGGTAGAGGCAGGCGCGGGCGCAGGTGCCGAAACCCTCGGCGGACGCGGGCGGGGGTCAGTCGTTCGGGTGGAGCGGGACGTTCCCACGGGCGGCGCAGGTCGGGTGCAAGCAGGCGGGCGAGCCGGAGCTGGGCGTAGACGATGATGATCAGCCAGGTCCAGCGGTCGGCGGCGTGCGGGTCGCGGATCTTCGGGGCGGTCCAGCCCAGAGTCTGCTTCCACATGCGAAAGGTGTGCTCAAGATCGAATCTGCGCAGGAACGCCTGCCAGAGCCGGTCCAGGTGCGCGGCGGTGATGCCGGTCGCCGAGGTCCACAGCCAGACGGGCTTGGGGTCGCGTTCGCCGGGCAGGTGCTCGACCTGGAGCCGGATGAGGGTGCCGTCGATGATGGGCAGCTCGCCGGGATGCTCCAGCCAGGCGGCGCGGCGGGTGAGCCGGTGGTGCAGCCGGCCCCAGCAGGAGGCGGTGGCGGTGCCGTACCGGCTGGTGCCGGTGGCCGTGGTGTGGGCGGGTTCGCCCCAGGTGGTCTCGTCCTTCATCCGGAACTCGGATCCGTGCAGGGGTGGGCGGCCACCGCCGGGATGGGCCAGCGCGTGCTCGCGGCGGGAGGGAGCAGGACGGCGCAGCACCCGATCGGAGCGCAGTCGGCCCAGCACCTCCACCGGCAGGCCGTCCAAAAGGAAGGCCAGGCGGGCGGTGTCGTACCCGGCGTCGAGCACGATGAGGATGTCTGGGTCGCCCTGGCGCCACTGGCCTGCTTCGATCAGGCGGGCGACCAGGTCGCGGACCTGTGTGGCGGTGACGGCGACCTCATCGTCGTCGGGGCGCAGCCGGATCGCGTCCAGCACCATGGTCCAGGAGGTGCCGCCGGTCTCCAGTGCGGCGATGATCGAGTACGGCCAGCCGGGGATCATCTGATGGTCGCCCTTGCGGCGGCCGTAGACGTGGCAGAACAGCCGCTCGGGACAGGTCGGCGCGTCCGGGCGCAGCCAGGGCGTCACGTCGGCGGCCAGCACGATCCGCCCGCCCGCCGCACGAGGCAGCGCCACCGTGGTCAAGGCCCGGCGGAGCCGGGCGACCTCGATCTGGCCGTGGTTGATCCCCAAAACGTCAGGACACGGTCAGTTCCACATTGCCATGAGGCGTCAGTAGCGGTGGGAAGAGCGGCCCTGCCGCACGTGCGAGCGCTGAGGTGCAACGCGCGGCGCCGTCTGCGCAAAGGGAGGCATCTGGTGGCACATTCAATCGACGCGTCCTGTCGAAATTCAGGACAACTTCGTGGCAATCGGCCCCCGTGCCGGAAATTGCGTTGAGGAGTCGGCCCTGCCAGTCAGGATGAATTCATGATGACCATCTCGGCCTCGCTTGAGCCACTACCGGTGACAATCCTTCTGGATCCGGCTGATGACTACCGTGTTGCTCGGGCTGTGCTGGACTCCCGTGATCGGGCCGGTGGTGTGCTGGTCGTGGATCCCACAGTGGGTACCAGTGCAGCGGTGTCGCTGGCGCGAGACATTCTGGTCGCCCTGGGCAAACAGCCCACCGCGGTGGTCAACAGCCGCCTCGGCACCGCCGTAACATGGAAGGCTGCCACCGCTTGGCTCGCCGCAGTAGGGATCCAGCGTCTGGTTGTGCTGCGTGCGCATCGACTGCCGCAGCGCGGGCTGACCCGGTTGACGCGGCTGGCTGCCGACGCTCCCGTGGCGCTCACCTTGGTGTGGCACGCACCGCCGCCGTCGTGGGAGACGATCTTGGCGACGGCTTGCGTACACCTGACAGAGCAGGTAGTAGCGGCGATTGCGACGGCACAACGCCCGAAGCCTGTCGTACCTGACCTGGATGGGCGAGGGCCTCGTTGCGCGCCGCTGGTGCCCGGCGAGCGAGGCCAGCAGGTGGATCTCGTGCTCGCCCGGGCGCTGCCCGAGCTACCCGGCAGCGATGCGCCGTGGTTCCGCGCCGATGCCCTGCGGCTGCTCAGCCGCGAGGACTTCGCCCGTGTGGATGTCCTATACGCCTACGGCATGAACGCCGCCCGTGCCTTCCTGTCGGCCGATTCCGGTTGTCGCGACATAACGGCTGCTGCCCAGCCAGTGACCCATTCCTGCGATCAGCACCAGTCCCAGGACGAGGGTCGACGCGACAGAAGCGGCCATAGGGCTTGGCGGAATGTGCCCGAGCCCGGGCAGCAGGAGGCCCTGAACAGGAGGTTCGCGCGTGCGGATCCGGCGGGCCGGGTCAGCACGTCGTCATCGGCGACTTCGCGGCAGCCTTGGGCAACCGGTACGAGAGCGCTCGTGTCGTTCCTGGTCGGCCTCGTGGCCGACATGCCGTCGCGAGCGCACAGCCTGGCGGTGCTACGCGGAGCGCAGGCCAGCCTCCTGCACCATGGTGTACACCTGGCGTTGCCCGAACGCCCCGAGGAATGGAGCGGACCGGGGTTCGCGGACCCCCCGCTCACCTCCGCGGTGGCCGAGCAGATCCGCAACCGCGTCATTGACCCCGTGCACGCCGGCGCGCTGGCGGCGCTCCTGGCGACCGGCATGTCGCCCTCCCTACTGAGCTGGGCGCGTCTGTCCAACCTCGCGCCGGACGCCGCGACGCTCAGCAGCTACCTGCCGTTCAGGATCGACTATCCCGTTCCGGTGTGGGGCAGGGATCTGCTCATAGCCGCACGCGTCTTCGTCGCCTGCCACAACGACAGCGGCGATCCGCCCTTACTGAGCCCAGATATCGGCATCGGCCAGGCAGCTCCGCCGCCTCATCAACTTAGGGCTCGCCTACACCAACAACACCTGGACCCTCGATCCCACCACCCCATAACCAGCAGACGGGCCAGCGCATACCGACCCGTCCACCAAGATCTTCAGGACGCTCCTAGGGCGTGTCCCGTAGATCTTGGTCGGTCTGTCGGTGGTCATGGTTAGTATCGGGCGCGTTCGGCAGTCGGTTTTCTATCGAGGGAGTAGCGATGCTGCGTGCTGTGTTCGTACGAACCCTGAAGGCTGGCGTGACGTATGAGCAGTTCAAGGAAGCTTGGGTTCCGGCGGATACGGACGGCTATCCCGCGAAGGTCAGCGTCTCGCGCAATGTCGCCGACGACCGGCAGGTGATCACGGTCCTTGAGATGGACATGTCCCTGGCCGAGTTCGAGGACAGGCGCACAGAGCTGACCCGTCCGGACGCACTGGAGCGGCTTGCCGAGATCGTGGATACGACCGAGTTGGAGGGCCTGTATGAGGAGGCCTTCAATGACAAGGATCTGTGAAGTCTCAGGTGAGTGATGTCGTTCAGGTCCGAGCAGATCGCGAGGCTGGCCGAGTCCGGGTGGTCTGGCTGCCACTCCGTGGCCGAAGCGGTGGCGCAGGCCGGGCTACCGGCGTTGACGCCTGACTACCTGGCGACCGCCTTCTCCGATGATCTGTGGGAGGCCGGCGAACGCGCGGTGCTCGCCCTCCGAAACCACTTCGCTGCGGCTCGCTTCGCGGATGAGGTGAGGTATGGGATTCTGCTGATACCTGACCCTGGCAAACTGGATACCCGACGCCCGCTGACCGCGGCCGTGCGAGCGGGCCAGTTCAGCACACCCACGAAGGACGTGTTCGACGAGCGGCTGCCCGCCGGTTCCCTCGGTATCCGGCCCGGTAGGCCGTGGACCATGGTCGCCACGGTGACCGGTGTTTACGGACCGTCTCTGGGCAGCCACAACCAGATCGTGGCGGGGCCTTCGACGTCGTTCACGGTGGCCGGCACTGACACCAGGGCGCTGATGATCCGCCAACTCTGGGGTGCCCGAGTCCTGCAAAGCGGCCGTGACCTGCCTGACTGCGAAGCAAACCAGAGGTGGACGTTCACGCTGTTTTGAAGTTCCCCCCGAGGTGAGGACACCCCTGACAATGGATCTTGTCCATAGAGGGGAGCCTTCGGGTGGCACGACCGTCCAAGTTCGGCGATGAG
>NZ_JBEZYD010000085.1:0-8062 GCF_040638335.1 Nonomuraea sp. NPDC026600 | reverse complement strand
CGATCCCGGAGGACCTACCTCCATCTCTTGCACAGCACCGCTTCCAGAAGCTCTTACATCAACGCCTCCTTCAGCGTTCGTGGCACACGACCTGCTGAAACATCGCGAGGTCGAAGCTGGCTGGGAGCTCTTGGGAAGAGATTGGGAATTGATCACTGCTCGCAGTTCACTTCGTCCAACCAGAGGCGCTAAGACGATGTCTTCGTGGTCTCGTCCGTGGACGAGAGAAGGCGGCCTCCCCCATCAACCCGTACTCACTGCTATCAGCCTCCTCATCACCGGCCGGCTACGGTGGTGCCACTGTCGGTGATCTTTGCAGTGCTGCTATCTGAGGAGAACGATCACTGGGCATGCTCAAGCTTCTCCTGCAGAGTTTCCGTTCAAGATCTGCAAGTTCGTGACGAGGTCTTCCCGTTCATAGCTTTCAAATATTTTGCCAAGTTGGCTGAGGAGAACCTCGCGATGCTGAGCCCCTAACGGCGCGAGGAAATCCTTGATAATTTCTGCAACGCGCTCGACTACCAGTGCTTCTTCAGGGGTTTTAGCCGACCCCATGCCATCTCGAACTAGTCCAACAACCTGTTCGAAGTTATTGCCCATATTGAGAAGTTCTGGTAGCTTCTCAGCTCTTCCGTCGAGCCACCAGAGTCTAGCGATTTGGGCATCGGCAAGTAGATGATCGCGTACATAGCTAGCTTGACGCGCTTTCATAGCATACATTGCTTCCGTCAAAGCGCTCTGGCGTAGCTCTCTCTCGAAATTCTCGGCATAAGCCTTCATGTCATCGTTCGCCGAAAGCGTTATCTGCACGGACGTTAGACGGCGATCAATCCCGCGAGCTTGCCTGTGTACCGCGATTTCGGCTTCGCTCTGCGCTTCCCCTTCTGAGAGAACCGAGAAAGTAGGTGTGACGCGTTCCAACACCTCGCGAAGTTGACGGTGGGCCCGGTAAGTCTCCTCCATGTTTGGTGGGCTGCCACCGCCCGCTATCGTCCACGTAAGTTGAAGTGACGCCTCAAAGTATGCCTCTGGCAAGGAGCTCGGAAGGGGCCGCACTGAAAACCTGCTGTGATGATGCTTCTCGATGAGCTCTTTTTCGTACCCAAAGGGAAGCAGGTCACGGATCCAAGACAATACGCCCACGATGTCTCCTACATCTCATCAAATGTGTTGCGACATGATCGGTTCCAGAGGTGGGGCCGCAAATCCTCGATCCTGCCTAGAAGTTCCTCGTAGAACATCTCACGTGGCAGCATTGACGGCTCGTGAAAATCGCGTATCCAGCGCCTTGCGAGGGGGATGATTATTCCGATGTCGTAGCTGCTCCTACAAGCTGAAGCGAAGATTCTAGTGACGACTTCTCTAGATGCTTGCATCCGGACACTGGCTTCCATCCATTCCATGGCGAGTGTGGAAGCGCCAGCCGCGGTTTGAGCGTTTCGCAGAGTCGCGCGCCAGCCCTGAGCGAGGATATCGAGCAGGCCTTGATCTGCAGGAGAGTTAGGAATAAAAGCGTACCGTTCCTCGATGCGCTCCTTGGCCAAAGTCGCAAATGCAAGAGCACCAGTGGTCTGGCGCTCCGACGTGCTACTGGTCCAATCTGCAACCTCGCTGAGAATCATCCCGCGAAGACTGTCATCTTTGCCGAGTGCGGCAAGAGCTGCACATACGGTACCTTTGACTCGTAGTGAATAGCGATCTGCAAGATGCCTCAGACGCGTTAACGCTACCCCCGGGAAATAGTTTCCGAGATTACCTCCACAAACCTCTGCCACGGTGACCTGAATGTCCTCCGGCGTAGACGACATGATCGACCATTGGTATAGGAACTGTCGGATACTCCGCCCTATTTCAGTGCTAAGCGCCGCGCTATCCAGCAACTGTACTGCACGTGATCGGCTCGTATATTTATCCGCCCAGCTCGTAACTGCATCGATTATCAGATTGGGCGCGTCATGGGATTCGGCAAGATAAAGTAGCGCTGACCCTATGTGATCGCTCTCATTCGTGGCGCCAAGAGAGATAATCCAGGGGTCTAGATGTTTGCGCAGATAGACATGGTCCCCCCAAGCGTAGTCAAGAACTGGCAAGGCATAGTCTGTTCGGCGAAATCGAACTACTCCGTCGACTAGTTCTGCGTCTATAGAAGCCAACAGCTTGGATGCACCTGGCCCAAAGCTGCCACGCCCAGGGTACCTCTCAAGCTCTAGCGCCTCCACGAGTTGCTCTGTCGCGGAGAACACAGCATCCGGTCGTGCGCCCTCCAGAGCAGATACGGCTAGTACAAGCGCCCGATGATATTCAGGCTGGTCGGCGCTGGCGCCGCCAAACAAGTTCCTTACGTCTGCGTTGGCTCGCTCCATAAATTCGGCCAAGACTTGTTCGATTGCCTCTTCGGAGGCGCAATCCTTATCGTCGACTCGCTTCCTCGCCAGACTAGCGAGACGTGTAGCTTCACGAGTGGTAGCACCTTGCAGAGCGTCTTTTAGTTTTGGGTATGCGGCATACTTATCCGCGTATCTCCTAGAAGTTGCGCACGCAAGATGTGAGCGGAACACAGACTCTGCGCAGGGGCCTACGGTCGACACCACCGCGTCGTCATCTGGATCAAGCAGGCGGCATTCCTGAGGTGTGGTAATAATGACGAGCCCGGATGTGGCGGATCGAATGCGAGCAACGTAGTCGCGCAGGACTTTGGACAATCTTGCAACAGCTTCTTCTTCAAGCTCGCCTAGGTCGATGAGTTGGCCCTGCCCCTTCTTCGTAATGAGCGAGCGTTCGATATCGTCAGGGTCCAAAAGTATCTGTACGGGATGTAGGTGAGTGGCAAGGATCGCGTTGACTGCGGTTATGAAGCGACCAGTTCCTTCATCGCCAGCGATAACGACGAATCTCTTCCGCCACAGGATCCTTTCTACTTCGCTCGCCTTGTCATCTCCATTCCGATCCTTGCGTACGTACGTGTCACTCATCTCTTGCAGGACGTCTGGGTGAAGTACGCGGGTTGCGACGTTTTTTCGGGCCTCACCTAAGTTGACATTGTCGATCCGAGTGCCAACGAAAGCCGCGCCCACAGCCTCCTGAAAACTATTTTGAAGGAGTAAAGGTTCTTGTGGTTCCGCCTGCGTCTCGTCTGGCCCATCTTCAGGGCCTTCTTCATCAGCGCCCTCTTTGGTTTCGGGTAGATCCGAATCAGGCGCGGCGTCAATGTCGTCCGACGAATCGACTTCAGGTGGCGTTTCGGCGTCAGTCACTACTCCTGCTCCTTCTTTCGGCGAGGTTCAAAAAATCCCTCTGGGAGGTCTAGATGAACTCCGTCGCGAATTTCACCTGCAGTGATGTTCTGCCCGACGTTGCCATGAAAGATAGCCGTGGTGCTTGGCGATGGGATTGAGGACAACTTGCCTGCACTCGACACTGTCGTGGATTCAGGTGATTCCAGGCCCTGACGTGATCGCCGCGGTATGTACAGCCATGCAGACTGCTTGAATCCTTTGTCTGGTACTGCTGCGGTAACTGACTCAAACTCTGTCTCGTGTAGCTGTATGTATCCAGCCTGCACAACATCTTCAAAGACGCGTTGGGAGATTATTGCGCCGACTAGAGTCACGTCTGAATGGCTCTGCCTCAGTGCTTGTTTCAAAGGAGCAGAGTCTAGCAATCTACATGCGTGTATCGTTGGCTCGCTGATCCGATCCCTTAGCTCGTCACCGTCGTCATGTATGGGCCCGATATGGATACTGACACGCAGGCGTAGATCTAGAGACCGGTCTTTGGCGCGTAGACTGGGCGCGAGATCATAAAGCACATCTTGTAGGCTTGGCACAACTTGGTCGATGAGAGCAGGGACGTACCTTGTTTTGGTCCCGAATATATAACCATCCCCTGTACCTTGTGGGAACCGTCGCCTGTCCCATACTTGAGGTATCCCACATCGCGTTAGTGCGGTTTGAAGCGCTTCCGGTATTGCGGCGCTTAGGTCGGGAAGATGGACGCTTTGGTGCCTGCTGAACTGCACGCAATCGACTGCAATCAACCCGCGATAGGGCGGAAGTCGCCGACTGGAGACCTCCTTTGACGCCTGATGCATCGTGCCTCCTTCGCCATGCGCCCGTTCTCCAGCTGTGGCCTGAGGGCCGTCAGCTGAAGCGTGACCGAACGATCCCGGACGGTTCATCTATAAGCTCATCCATACGTTGCTCTCCGCTCTTTGACAACTCCGATAGAGACTCAACCACTATTTGTGCTGCTATGTCCGAATCGCGTCTCGATGGTGGAGTGTCAGGTTGCTGGGATGACAGTGTTCAGCGAGACGGAGGTAAGGGTGGCAATGAGCGCCAGCAACAACAGCCAGAAGCCCCAACGGATGAGGCGGTACTTGCGTCGGACGATGCCTGCTACCTGTCGCAACTGATCGGACACCCGCCCAAGATCGAAGGTTCGGGAGCGCAAAAGTGCCTCAGCGACCTCCTCGCTCGTGGTGTAGGGCAGGACATCCGCCCAGTAGCTGACCGTGTCACGACGTAGGGTGCCCCATCTAGTCGTACGCGGGTAGACGGCAGCTGCCAGGCATATGAGTGCTAGAAGGGCTGCCCCGGAGCCGACCCACCAAAGCCACTCGATGCCGTTTGACAGGGAGAACGGTGACCAACTGCCAGCGAATAGCCCGGCTGCGGTGGCGCCCAGCCCGAGGCCGACGATTCCTAGTAACACTTGAGCTTTCGCATCCGCCCTGTTCAGTTCCTCCCGCGCCTCGCTGAGAAGCAGCGCCCCATAAGCGCACGCATCCTCCTCGGCTTGATCGCGTGGGCTGGAGTTGGGGCGCGCCAGGGTAGCGAGGACTCGACGAAGCATGATTGATCTTCTCCCGAACAGGGACGACTACTGAAGGGAAAGCCGTAGATCAAGATCTAAAGACGGGTCATCGTCGCCGTCGTATGGTCTAGGCGTCGGAGTCTTCCCAGACGAGAACGGTGCGATCTGCTGGCAACACACGGTTACTTTTGCGTGGCGAGGTGATCACGAACACTGGAACGCCCTCGGGGATATCCAGCTCCTTGCGTTCGACAGGAGATGACATCCGGGCTGTCACCTCAGCGGATCCTTGTATGGACACTCGCTCAACTGGAACCCGGGGACGGACGTAGGAACCCTCACTCTTCACGGTGACGACCAGTCCCTCGCTGCGCAGAACCCCGAGCGCCTGTCGCACAGCGACCGGTCCGAGCTCGTACTGCTGCATCAGCCGAGTCTCTGAGAGGACCTCCCCGGCCCGGCCGACCTCACCGGCGCCCGCGTGCTCGCCGAACTCGGCGACGACCGCACCCGATTCGCCGACGCCCGCGCCTTGAAGGCATACGTCGGCGCGGCGCCCATCACCAGAGCCTCCGGCAAGAGCCTGGTCGTCCATCACCGCAAGGTGAAGAACCAGCGCCTGGCCGCCACCGGCTACGTCTGGGCCTTCGCCTCCCTCCGAGCACCCGGCCCTCGAGCCCACTACGACCGACGGCGCGCCGAAGGCGATCGACACTCCAGCGCGCTACGCAACACCTTCAGCCGGATACTCGGCTGCCTGCACCACTGCCTACGCAAAGGCGCGACCTACGACGAACCTGCGGCCTTCCCATCGCGTTCGAAGGCCACGGCTTGACACCTTAGGCAGATCGGATGTCTGCGGCACCCGCATTAGGAGCGTGCGGCTTGAATGGCCACGATAGGCGGTATGAGCTGCAGGAACGCAATGCTCAGGGCGTGCCCGTTACAAGATCATCCCGCATATGTCCCGCGCCGGTCATGGTTGGCCACCACGTCAGTCGTGGCCTATGCGCCCAGCCATGCGAGGCCCGCGACTTCGATCAGATGACCCTCCAAGCTCCTGCATCATAGGTGCCGGGACCTGCTTGCCCATCGGAAGACACTGACGGCTCTGGTCCGGTAACCCAGTCGAGCAGTGGTGTGCTCACTCTCCGACTGCAGGAGGGTGGACGCGCCGCATGGGTGGATCACTCTAAGCTGGGCGTATGGCGCCGCAGAGATTGCAGTCGATCATGATCAGGGGATATACCTCGATCCGCTTCGCCGAGGTGCGGTTGCGTGATCTCAACGTCCTGATCGGTGCCAACGGTGCGGGCAAGAGCAACTTCATCTCTGCCCTTGCCCTGCTGGGCCGGATCGTCGACGAAGACCTGAACCTGTTCGTTGGCCAGGCTGGTGGAGCCTCCGCCCTACTTTATCGCGGAGACGAGAGCATCCCGGAGATCGGCCTGCGCCTGGAGTTCTCGTCCAACGAATACTGGGCCAAGCTCATCCCGGCGGCTGGCGATGAGCTGATCTTCGGCAACGAAGAGATCGAGTTGCGTGGCGGAAGACATGTCTTGGGACGGGGACATCGGGAGACCCGCCTCCTGGATGAGCTCGATGAGCGAGACTTGTCGTCCATGGCCGGGCATGTAGTTGACACACTGCGGGGCTGTCGTGTCTTCCATTTCCACGACACCAGCGCGAACGCCCCGGTCAAGCAGACAGGGTTCGCCTCCGACAACATCGCGTTGCACCCTGATGCCCGAAACCTGGCCGCCGTCCTGCTTCGCCTTAAGCAGGAAGACCGCTCCGCATACAGGAGGATCGTCCGAACCATCCAGCAGGTCGCGCCGTTCTTCAGGGACTTCGTGCTCATCGAGGAGAACGGCCGACTCCGACTGCGATGGCAACAAGAGGGCTCGGACGTCGTCTTCCCCGCAGACGCGCTGTCGGACGGAACGCTCCGTTTCATCTGCCTCACCACCTTGCTGAGTTTGCCCGACCTTCCCAACCTCGTCGTGCTGGACGAACCGGAGCTCGGTCTGCACCCCTATGCCATCGTCCAACTGGCCGACATGCTGCGCGCCGCGAGCAGCGCCAGCCAGGTCCTGATCGCCACCCAGTCGGTGACGCTCATGAACCAGTTCGAGGTAGACGATCTCATCGTCGCCGAACGCGCTGGGGGAGCGTCGGTCTTCAATCGCCTCACCCCCGCAGGGCTGGTCGACTGGCTGGCGGAGTACTCCTTGGGTGAGTTGTGGGAGAAGAATCTGCTCGGTGGCAGGCCGCAGGCCGAGTCGCGGTGACGGGAATGCGCCGACTGCACATCCTGTGCGAGGGCCAGACCGAGGAGACCGTGGTACGCGAAGTTATCGAGCCCTACCTGTTCAGCTCCGATGTCTACGTCACTTGGTCCATCTTCACGACCAAACGGCCCGCAGGTGGCCCTTCCCACAGGGGAGGCCTGTCCACGTGGGGCAAGCTCACCTCAGAGATCCGCCTGCTCCTGGGCGATTCCTCCATCACCGTCTTGACGACCATGCTGGACTACTACGGACTCCCCACCGACGTGCCCGGCATGGCGACACGTCCCTCGGGTTCGCCGTACGACCGTGTGACTCACGTCGAGCGTGCGATGGCCGGCACCATTGACCACCCTCGCTTCCTGCCGTACCTGGTACTCCACGAACTGGAGGCATGGGTTCTGCTGGGCCACGAGGCACTCGGCGAACTCACCGGCGATGACGCGCTCGCCCAGGCCGTCCAAACGATTGTGGCGCAAGCCCAAGGTGCCGAACTGGTCAACGACGGGGCCAGCACGGCCCCCTCCAAGCGTCTACTGAATCTATATCCGCGATACCGCAAGACCTCCGACGGCCCACTCGTCATAGCCGAGCTCGGCATCGACACCATCAGGAATGCCTGCCCTCACGCGGACGCTTGGTTCTCCGCGGTGAACACTGCGCTCAAGCAAGAACCCTGACACGACCCGGATCCAGGTGCTTCGGCACACTGACTGCTGGTGAGGTCGCCCTTGGCGAGCCAAAGGGCATGCCGAAGACCTCGACGGCAGCGCACTGCGAGGTTCGACATTTACCTCGATGATGCCGAAGCGAAGAACGAGATGACGTATTTGGCGCCAGGTAAAGAGGCTCTTCATGATCGAGGGTAAGCATTCACGCCTAGAGCATTCCGGTGCTGGATGATCGCGGGGCGTGATCGTCTTCGGGTGTGAGTCGCTGCGGATTGTGGTGGGAATCAG
>NZ_JBEZYD010000084.1:0-8927 GCF_040638335.1 Nonomuraea sp. NPDC026600 | reverse complement strand
AGTTCTCAAGAAACGGACGCGTACTCCCCAACCTGCGAGAGGCGCTCATTTCGTTTTTGTTTTCGTCTTCGTTGTGTCTTTATTCTTTCAGCCGCGCGACCCGGTGTCAAATTGACCCGACTCGCTTCGACCTTCTGGAATAAACACCGCCCCGTTTCCGGGACAACCCCTCTAACTTACCAGCCCATCCGGATGGTGCGAACCATCTGGGCGAACCAGGAGAAAGTGGGAAGTGCTGGGCTTCGTCCCGAGGTTCTGTGAACCCCTGCGCCGCCCTGCCTGAGCAACTCTAGCAGCCGTCTGCGGCTGCTTCGTGCCGTACAGGTAATCATGAGGTCCTTCCCTGCCCTCAAGATGCTCAAACCTGTCGATCTCGGACCGGGGCCGGGCCAGGCGACCGGCATCGCGGAGACAAGCCGAAAGCAAGTCATCCGCAATCGCCCCTGTGTACGAAGTAGCTACGAGCAATCTGCGTCCCCGGAGGTGTCCGCAATGACCCGCTCGGAGTTCGATGACATCCGCGCCTTCCTTGCCGACGACGCGACTCACGCCGGAGATCTCCTCCGAGTCGCCCGGACGCTGATCGACGACCTCGAACACGTGCGTATGCGCGAGGCCATCCTGCGGACGTACTACTTGCGGCTGCTCACCGCCGCCCGGGCCACGGTGGCGGCCGAGGCGGTGGACGCGCCCGACCCGCTGGCCTTCCTCAAGCACGAGCTCGCCGAACGCGGCCAGCTTCCCCAGAACGGTGAGGCCGTGCAGCGCATCCTGGCCGACGCCCGCGCGGCGGCCGCCTTGCTGGCCTGCCTGGAGCAGCCGGCTCAGGTCCGGCCGGCGAGAGGCATGCGGCTGCGCCGCTGCGTCGGCTCCGCCCGTACGCTGCCCCACTGAAGCCTTCCGATACGACGAGTCCGGTGCGAGAAGACGGGCGAGGCGGGCGAGACCGGCCGTTGGCGTGCGGAACAGGACGTCAGGTAATGTTGCCGTCTCCAGCGATGGACCCGACCGAGGAGGTGAGACCCATTACCGCTCTAACAGGCTGGGTGCTCCCCTCTCATAGTTGTGTGGTCCACCTGACGTAGGTGGCCTAGGGAGCGCTCATTGGCTTTCCGAAAGGCGCTCATGTCGGTTTTTCCGTCAGCTGTCCACCAATCCGCCATCGTCATCAGGCTCCGGGCCGCCGGTTGTGTCTTCGCCGAGGACGAGGCGGAGTTGCTCATCTCAACGGCGAGGACGCCGGACGATCTCGCCACCATGGTCGACCAGCGGGTCGCCGGTCTCCCACTTGAGCACGTTCTTGGCTGGGCGGAGTTCTGCGGGCTGCGGATCGCGGTGGATCCCGAGGTGTTCGTGCCGCGCCGCCGTACGGAGTTCCTCATCAGCCAGGCCGCCGCGCTGGGCAGCCGGTCGGGCACCGTCGTCGTCGATCTGTGCTGCGGGACGGGCGCTATGGGCGCCGCGCTGGCCGCGGTCCTGGACGGGGTCGAGTTGCACGCCGCCGACCTGCACCCCGCCGCGGTACGGTGCGCGCGCCGCAATCTGGCCTCCATCGGTGGCCAGGTGTACGAGGGCGACCTCTACGAGCCGTTGCCCGCCACGCTGCGGGGTCGCGTCGACATCCTGATCGCCAGCCCGCCGTACGTACCCACCGAGGCGATCCGGCTGTTGCCCTCGGAGGCCCGCGTCCACGAGCCGCTGGTGGCGCTCGACGGTGGCGCGGACGGGCTCGACATCGTGCGGCGGATGATCGCGGAAGCGCCGCCGTGGCTGGCACCGGGCGGTCATCTGCTGGTCGAGACGAGCGAGGGCCAGGCGGCGCGGACGGCCGACACCATGGCCGCCGGCGGGCTGACCCCGCGCGTGGCCTGCTCCGATGAGCTGTACGCCACCGTCGTCATCGGTACCAGACCCACCGAGTAGGGAGCGACCGCGCGTGCGGCCGGCCGCACGCGCGGTGCGCCCAGGTGACCAGAAGACGACCACTTGCTTACCCAGCCTTGGTCGACTGGCTGTAAGACTGCGCATATGTGGCAGCGATGGTTCAACTGGGCAGCAATCGTCCTAGTCGGCGGTTTCAGCCTCGTGTGGCTAGGTGTCGTGATTTATGTGAACGACAGCTCCACGTTCTGGATGCGTGTCTTCCAGCTGGCCTTCGGTGTCGCGCTGGCCGCATGGACCGTACGTAAGACAACTCTGATGATCACCAAGGCGTGAGTCCCATGAGCGATCAACTTTACGAAATCAGTCACGACATGGGCGATGACGTACAGCTGTCCGCCACCGCCATGTACCTGGACAGGCTCCCGCAACGGCACAGAATCCTCGAGATCGATGACGAGGCCGCGCGAAGCATCTCCAGATGGGTGAACGAGGAGGACCCCCGCGAGTCCGACGCCTTCACGGACCCGCTGGAGGATACGTACTTCCCGCCGGAGTAGTGGCTACGGCTGGAAGCGGTAGCCCATTCCCGGCTCTGTCAGCAAGTGTACGGGATGCCCCGGATCGCGCTCCAGCTTGCGGCGTAGCTGAGCCATGTACTGCCGCAGGTAGTGGGTCTCCTTCACATACGAAGTCCCCCACACCTCTTTCAGCAACTGGCGCTGGCTGATCAGCTTGCCGGGGTTGCGTACCAGCAGCTCCAGGAAATGCCACTCCGTGGGCGTCAGCCGTACCCCGCCGGACACCGTCTTCCTGACGAGGTCGACCAGGTGCTCGCCCACCCGCACGGTCGCGGGCTCGTCGGGAGCCGCCCCCATGCGGCGCGTCACCGCGCGGATGCGCGCGAGCAGTTCGTCGATACCGAACGGCTTGGTCACGTAGTCGTCGGCTCCCGCGTCGAGCGCGTCCACTTTGTCGGGGCTGCCCGCCCGTCCCGAGAGCACGATGATCGGCACGCTCGTCCAGCCGCGCAGCCCGTGGATGACGTCCACTCCGTCCAGGTCCGGCAGCCCGAGGTCGAGGATGATCAGGTCGGGATGCCAGTCGGCGGCTTGGCGCAGCGCGGCGGTGCCGTCCGGCGCGACGGCCACCTCGTAGCTCCTGGCGACCAGGTTGATGCGCAACGCCCGCAGGATCTGCGGTTCGTCGTCCACCACGAGCACGCGGGTCAAGGAGCCCTCCGCAACGAGACGGTCATGGTCAAGCCCCCTCCTGGCGTCCGCTCCGGCGTGAGTGTCCCGCCCATGGCCTCCGTCAGCCCGCGGGACAGCGCCAACCCGAGGCCCAGCCCCACACCTTGCCGATCGCCCAGGCGCTGGAACGGCATGAACACCCGCTCCTGGGCCTCCGCCGGAATGCCGGGTCCCCGGTCGATGACGCGGAACTCGACGTGTTCGCCGTACGAGCTCGCGGAGATCACGACCTTGTGATCGGGCGGGTTGAAGCGGACGGCGTTGGACATCAGGTTGACCAGCACCCGCTCCAGCAGCGCCGCGTCGGCCATGAACTCCGGAACCTCACCGTTGAACCCGTCGTGGACGCGGTCGCGCAGCGGTCCGAGATCGGCGATCGCCTGGGGGACGACGTCCTCGACCGCCAGCGGCTCCAGCGTGACACCGAGCACGCCGGCTTGCAGGCGGCTCATGTCGAGGAGGTTCGACACCAGCCGGTCGAGCTTGATGAGCGACTCGCCCGCGGTGGCCAGCAGTTCCGCGCGGTCCTCGGGGGTCCAGTCGACCTCTGTCCCGCGCAGGCTGTCGACCGCCGCCCTGGCCGCGGCGAGCGGGTTGCGCAGGTCATGGCTGACGGCCGCGAGCAACGCGGTGCGCATCTTGTCGGCCTCGGCCAGCGGTTTGGCCCGTTCGGCCTCCTCGCGCAGGCGTTCCTGTCGCAGCGCCACCGCCGATTCGGCCGCGAACGCCTCGAGCACCTGCCGGTCCGCCGCGTCGAGCTGCCTTCCCCGTACGGCCAGCACCAGGTCGTCGTCGATGGGCACGTCGGTGTCGGCATGGCCCGGCGAGGTGGACGGCGGCCCTCCGGCCGTGGCCACGACGCGCCAGGAGTCGCCGTCGCGTTCGAGCAGCGTGACGGACGCCAGCTCGTACACCTCCTTGAGCCTGGCCAGCAGGGACGGCAGCGCCGCGTCGCCGCGCAGGACGTGGCCGGCGAGTGTGGACAGCAGTTCGGCGTCGGCGCGCGCCCGGGTGGCCTCCCTGCTGCGGCGGGCCGCCTGGTCGACGACCGTGCTGACCATCGCGGCGACCAGGACGAAGGTGGTCAGCGCGAACAGGTTCTCCGGCGCGGAGATCGTCAGCGTGTGGAGCGGCGGCGTGAAGAACCAGTTGAGCAGCGCGAAGCCGAGCACCGCCGCGGTGAGCGCCGGCCACCTGCCGCCCACCAGGGCGACGGCGACCACCAGCAGCAGGAAGAACAGGATCTCGCTCGGCAGCGTGAGCTGCTCGGCGAACGCCAGCATGACGGCCGTGAGCAGCGGCAGCCCGAGCAGCGCCATCGCCCAGCCGACGATCCGCCGGTCTCGGGTGAGCGCGGCGGGCGGGCGAGCGGGGCGGGGCGCGGGCGGCGGCGCGGTCGCGGCAACGCCGGGGCCCGCGCCTAGGTCGATGCGCAGCCGCCCGCGTGTCATGCCCCGCTCCTGGTGGTTTGTCGGTGACCTCCAGGCTACGACCAGGGGCGCGATGTCCTACGGCTGGTACGGCGGGGCGACGCCCCAGCCCCAGTGCGGCACCGGAGCCCTGGTCGGGGGCGTCGCGCCGGGCTGCGAGTTGTGCACGGCCAGCCGGGTGCCCCACTCGATGTAGCCGGCGAAGGCGGCCCGGAACTCGGGGTCGTCGGGAAGCCCCACTTCGTCGGCGGCGTCCATCAGCAGGTTCACCCACCTGCGCCGTTGCGGCTCGGTGATGCCCTTGCCGAGGTGCTGGGAGAGCATGTGGGGGTAGCCGCCCCGCTCCTTGGTGTAATGGTCGGGGCCGCCGAACACTTCACCGAGCCACATCGCCACATATCGCGGATGACCGGGGTCCATGTGCGCGAACAGCGGCCCGATCAGGTCGTCCTTCCGCACGTGCTGGTAGAACGCCTCGGTGAGCCGCTCCAGCGCCTCTGCCCCGCCCGCCCATTCGTACAAGGTCGGCACTGCCTCATTATTCATGTAATCATGTAATCAGGCGCCGGGTTGGGCGGCAAGTTCTGAAAGTTACACGCCGTTCCGGATAACACCGCAGGTCGAAAGACCCACCCGGACCGGCCGCCTTTCCGCCGCCCCTACGCGCTCCTACGCTCTCGGCAGACCCACGATCTTCGGGAGCGGACGATGTCGCGGATGAGCGCCTTAGTGGTGGCCATGCTGACCCTGATCGGAACGGTACTCTTCCTGATCGCGACACCGGCCGGCGCGGCCGCCACCAGGATCATGCCCCTCGGCGACTCGATCACCGGCTCGCCCGGCTGCTGGCGGGCGCTGCTGTGGAACAGGCTCCAGAGCGCGGGCTACACCAACATCGACTTCGTCGGTACGCTGCCGCCGCAGGGCTGTTCTGTGTCGTACGACGGCGACAACGAGGGCCACGGCGGCTTCCTGGCGACGAACGTGGCCGGCCAGAACCAGCTCCCCGGCTGGCTGGCGGCCACCAAACCCGACATCGTGCTGATGCATTTCGGCACCAACGACGTGTGGAGCAACATCGCGCCCGCGACGATCCTCAGCGCGTTCACCACGCTGGTGAACCAGATGCGGGCCAGCAACCCGGCGATGAAGATCCTGGTCGCGAAGATCATCCCGATGAACCCGTCCACCTGCGCCGACTGCGGGCAGCGCGCCATCACCTTCAACAATGCGATCCCCGCCTGGGCCGCCGCCACCTCCACCCAGCAGTCGCCGATCGTCGTCGTCGACCAGTGGACGGGGTTCAGCACGAGCGCGGACACGTACGACGGAGTGCACCCGAACGCCTCGGGTGACCAGAAGATGTCCGACCGCTGGTACCCGGCGCTGGTGAACTTCCTCACCCCGGGCGGGTCCACGCCGACGCCCACTCCCACCGTTACGCCGGTGGGCGGTTGCACGGCGACGTTCAAGAACGTCGGGCAGTGGACGGGCGGTTTCCAGGGCGAGGTCACGGTCAAGAACACCGGGACCGCGACCACGAATGCCTGGACGGTCGGCTGGACGTTCGCCAACGGCCAGCAGATCAGTCAGATCTGGGGCGGCACGCTCACCGCGAACGGGGCCACCGTGAGCGTGCGGAACGTCAGCTGGAACGGCACCCTGGCCGCCGGAGCCACGGCCACCTTCGGTTTCCTGGCCTCCTGGAACGGCACCAACACCGCGCCCGCCCCCACCTGTTCTCCCGTCTGAGGACTCTCCTCTTCTTCAATCGTTCGAATGACAGTTGTCATCCAATCGATTGAAGAACTACGCTCTTCAGGCATGGGAGCACGGCGGGCACCGCGCCCAGAGGATCGCGGCCAGGCGGCGGAGCAGACACGAGAGCGGATCCTGACCGCCGCCGTGGCCGAGTTCGGGGCGAAGGGCTACGCGGGTGCCCGCACGGCCGGCATCGCCGCCCGCGCCGGCGTCAACCAGCAGCTGATCTCGTACTACTTCGGCGGCAAGCAGGGGCTGCTGGACGAGCTGCGCCGGCGCTGGCAGGAGATCGAGGCCGGCCTGGTCACGCCGGACACCTCGTTCGCGGACTCGATCGGCGCGCACCTGGACGCGACGCTCGACAACCCCGACTGGGCCCGGCTGACCGTCTGGCAGGCCCTTGGCGACTGCCCGTTCACCGATGAGGCGGACGGGCGGCAGTACCTGGATCGCCAGCGGGCAAAAATGGCGGAGTCGGTGGAGAAGATCCGCCAACGGCAGGAGAACGGCGAGGTCACCGATGAGGTGGACGCCAGGTTCGCGCTCCTGACCGCCTACGCGGTGGTCTTCGCCCCGATCACGATGCCGCACTTCGTACGGGCCCTCTTCGGCGACGACCCTTTGTCACCTGAAACCCGTACCGAACTCCGCAACCAGCTGATCAAACTTCTCGGGAGGTCCTCTTAATGGTCACTGTCGTCTTCGGTGCCCGGGGCAATGTAGGTCACCATGTCGCCGCCGGACTGCGCGCGGCGGGCTTACCGATCCGCGCGACGGGCCGGGATCCGCACGCGCCGGGGTTCCCGCCGGACACACCGGTCGTGGCAGCCGATCTCGACTCGCCCGAGACGCTGCCCGCCGCTCTGGAAGGTGCCGAGAAGGTCTTCCTGTACACCAAACCGGATGGCATCGATGGGTTTGTGAAGGCGGCGCGATCCGCCGGCGTACGACACGTGGTGCTGCTGTCATCGGCGTCCGTCGTTCTCCCCAGCGCCGAACTCCACCCGATCGCCCAGCTGCATCGCGTCGTCGAAGTGGCCCTCGAGGGCTCCGGCATCGACTGGACGTTCATCCGGCCGGGGATGTTCGCCACGAACACCCTGTGGTGGTGGAGCCAGTCGATCAGAACCGACAGCACCGTCCGTACGGCGTACCCGGACGCGCAGATCTCCTCCATCCACGAGAAGGACATGGCCGCGCTCGCCGTCACCGCCCTGACCGAGCCCGGCCACGCTCAGCGGGCCTACACGCTCTACGGCCGGGAGTCGCTCACCATCAGGCAGCACGTCGAGCTCATCGGCGAGGCCATCGGCCGCAAGATCACGCTTGACGTGATCTCCGTCGAGGAGGCCCGGTCGGACCTGGCCAAGTCCATGCCCCCGATCGGGGTGGAGGGCATCATGCGCATGCTGGCAGCCAGTACCGACCACCCCGCCCCGACCTCGACGGTCGTCGAGGAGGTCACCGGCCGTCCCGCGCACACCTTCGCCCAGTGGGCCCAGGACCACGCCGACGACTTCCGGTAAGGCTCAGCGCGCGTACGCCCTGACGGCCAGGACGTTGGGAATGGGGTCCTCGCCCGGTTCGTACACCCGCTCGATGTCGAGTCCCGCGTCGATGAACGCGTTGATCAGGTCCGGGAGCGGCAGCTGGCTCATTCCCACCCGCTCCCGGACCCCGCCCTTGCGCCACCATGGCCCGCGTCGGTGCCAGCCCTTGATGCGGTACGTGGGATGGATGATCAGCGCGCCGTCCTCACGGTTCTCGATGTGCGGGCCGTTGAGACACGGGTGCGCCCCGTAGAACAGCAGCAGCCCGCCGGGGCGCAGCACCCGGGCCGCCTCCTTCAGCAGGCCGGGAAAGTCGCCGATGTCGGTCGACACCCAGAACGCGGCGACGGTGCCGAACACCCCTGCGGCGAACGGCAGCGCCGTGCCGTCACCTTGGAGCAGCGGCGCGTCGTCCCTGCGGCGGGCCAGGCGCAACTGGTCGCCGGACCGGTCGAGCCCCACCACGGTCCTGCCGGTGGCGCGGATCGCGTCGAGGTAGAGGCCGGTGCCGCAGCCCAGGTCCAGGCACGGTCCGTCGCCCGGCCCCAGCAGCTCGGCCACGTCCGGCTGGTTCGCGGCGGCGCAGGGGGTGTTGAACGCGTCGTACCACTCGGCTTGGCCGTCATAGCGTGCGGTCATGATCCATCTTTAACCCGCTTTCGACGGTCATTAACCGCGCGGGTCTCGTCTCTGGCGTATTCCGAGGAACGCGATCACCAGGCCGATGATGAGGACGACAGGGCCGATGATGGCCCAGAGGGTGACGCCGCTCATCACGCTACCGCCGACGATGCCCAGCCCTTGAAGCGTCCACAGGCCGCCGACCAGGATCAGGAGAACACCGAGGACGAGGAAGATCCATGCTTTCACTGCTTTTCTCGTTTCTTGTCCTGGAGGGAGTGGAGAAAGCGCCTTCAGGATGACATGACAGCCCGGCCGACGTCCTTCCCCGGGCTTCTACACAGGCTGAATTCGTAGGGTCGGTCATGTGTTCAAGGGGTGTTCGATTATCAGGCCGGTCTGGGCGAGACAGCCGTCGAGTAGGTGGGGCC
>NZ_JBEZYD010000083.1:0-9831 GCF_040638335.1 Nonomuraea sp. NPDC026600 | reverse complement strand
TGTCCTCCAGGTCGATCTCCGTCGATGCCTGGATCACAGTACTCATCAGGTGCGTTCTCCTTGATCAGGAGTTACACCGAAAACCGTACAGTCCCCGTCCCGGCTACCCGAGTCTTACCGACCATCCCCCAATCGCACAGGGAGTGCAGGAAGGGTACGCAGAGTATGCCGACGAGCTGGATATGAACTCATCTTCGCTCGGCGGTCAGATCTCCTTGTTCGTGGCGAACTGGGAGATGCTGAAGCGTCTCGAAGTAGGACGACGCGGGCGCAGGGTCTGGTTGTTCATGGGCGCGAGATCGTCTGGAAGTCCTGTCGCACCAGGGCTTTACCGTTCGGCAAGGGATACTCGCAGCGACCCAGGGCTACGAACCCCGCATCCGACATCGCTGAGGTCAGCGTCTCGGGGTCGATGTCCGATGACACCGAGGTGAGGGCGTCGAACGACGATGAGTAGTCCGTCGAGCTGACGAAGCCTGCCGCGTCGTTGCGCTGGATCACGCACGACAGCACGCCGATGGAGCGGGCGTTCGCGGCCGCGAAGGCGACGAACTCTTCGGCGCCCACGTACTCGATGATGAGGTTGGCGATGAGGAGGTCGACGCGCTCGATCCTCACGGAGCGGTCGATGCTCGTCTCGATCAGATGGAGGCGATCACCGAGGTTGTCGCGATATCGGGTCTCGCAGGCGTTGAGGTAGTCGGGGTTGATGTCGTACCCGTACACGGCATCCGTGGTCTGCGGATCGATGAGGTCGAGTCCGTTACCTCCCGCGATTCCCAGCACCCCGATGGCCCGGAATGGGTACGCCGAGAGCTGTTCCCCGGTGATGTCGCGGAGCCGCTGAAGCTGCCCGACCCCTGGGTCGCCCATGTGTCGCTCGTACACGTCGAGGTGAATTCCACGCCAAGGATGCTCGGGCGTGCCCCGGCGGCGATCGGAGGTGGTCATCGTGCCGGACCAGAGAGGTGCTGTCGTGGCTGCATCGGCTGGTTCACTCCTCAATTGCAACGCCGTTAGGTGGACAGACCCGCGCGGGCCGCGGAGGTGATGACCTTGGCCAGGTGCACGAAGTCGTCGACGACGAGGTCTGGTGCGTAGTGCGTGTTGCCGAAGGGGCGCTTGCGCCGGTCGACGAAGGCGGTCTTCATGCCCGCGGCCTTCGCGCCCACGCAATCGAACGCGTGGTTGGCCACGAACAGGACCTCCTCCTGCGGGAGACCGATCAGCTTGGCCGCTGTCCGGTAGGTGTCGGCGTGCGGCTTGAAGGAGTTCGCCTCGGCGACGGAGATCACGCGGCTCCACAGGTGTTCGGTGCCTGAGTACGGCACGCCGTTGGCCAGCATGTCGGGGTCGCCGTTCGACAGGATGACCAAGTGCAGACCGTGTGTCTTGACCTCGGCCAGTGCGTCGACGACGTCCGGGAACGGCTTGAGGCGCTCGATCTGCGCCACAAGGTCCAGCACTTCCTCGTCGGTGTGCTCGATGCCCGCGCGTTCAAGGGTGTAGTGGACAGTCTGCCTGCCGATCTCGCGGTACGAGGTGTGGTCACGATGGAGCAGCGCGTCAATCATCGAGTTCTCGAAGTGGGTACGCCGCCACCAGGTGACGACGCGGGAGGGAGGGTTCGCGGTGTAGTTCTTGCGCGCGAGGTAGGGCGTGATCGCGTCGATGAGCCCACCCTGCATGTCGACGATAGTTCCGTAGAAGTCGAACATGAGGGCTTTGACCCCGCGAACGGTGTCTTCGGTGCTTTCCACGGCAGATACTCCTGAAGAGTCGGAGATGGACTGTCGGACCGCAACGACGCTAGGACGCCCGACTGGTGCGAGCATCGGATAATCGCGCAACGTCGGGCTTGCCGCATTGGGCGATTTCACCTGGCCGGGACGGCGGGCAGTGATCAAGCTTGCGATATGTACCCAAACGACAGGGATGAAGACCTCGCCAGCAGGGCGCTGGGCGCGTTCGGCCTCGCCCGGGCGACGGGCGCTCCGTGGCTCGCCTGTATGGCGGCCGTCGAGTTCCCGGCGTCCAGCGCCGCAGCTTCACCCTCATCATGAAGAGCGTTGTGGAGAACAGGCCTCTGCCCCTGTGAGCCTCCCTTGCCGGCGTCGGTGTTCTGCCTTCCGGGCGAAATGGTCAGGGGTGCTGTAACGGCCGGGTTGAGGGGCGCAGCCCGCCGGGCAGATCGGGCCATGGTTGATCGGCCTCCGAGGAGTCCTAGCTGAGCCGGGCCCGGCGCTGATCGTGGCTGCTTCGACGGAGCCGACTCGACGTACGCCCGGCCGCCCAGAACAGTCACGTCGGTATCGGTGATGCCAAGGGCTTCGGCCTGGGCACGCAGTGTCTCGCCGGTCACGGTGCCCGCCTGCCCGGCACGCAGCTCGTACGGTGCCAGCGCCTGGTCCTGGTCCTATCCTCGCGGCCCATTTTTGCCGTATTCCGGTGGCACCCGATGTGCGCACTCATCAGGCGGCGAGCACGGTGGAGGCAAGGACGACGTGGAGGCCGGTCCCGACCAGAATGCTCAGCACGAAGTTGCGGCGCCACAGGTGGACGGCTGCGGTGACGCTCGTGGCGATGGCCAGCGCCGCCCACGGACGTGCTCCTGGGGATGTCGACGCGGACGACAGCAGCGAGTAGATGACGAGGATGGTCATGACGCCGACGGGCATGCTGGCACTGAGGTAGGGCAGCAGGGCGCTGCGGCGCAGCGGTGCCAGGAGTGCGAACGGGGCGGCGCGCAACGTCCAGGTGATCGCGGCGCTGATCAGGATGACCCCCACCAGGTAGGTGGCGCTGGGCTCAGCCATCCTGGCCGGCGTTCCTGCGTCCAAGCGCATATCGGACCAGCAGGAACCCAGTGAACATGATCAACGCGGGGACCAGCATCTGGGTGCCGAACAGGCGATGGCCTACGAGCGCTGATATGACGGCAACGAGCGGGATCGGCACGCTGCGGGTCACGAGGAACGCGTCGATGGCCAGGACCAGGAAGAACGCGGTGACGGCGAACTGAAGTCCCACGATGCTGTCGGGGACGAGGGCCCCGCCGAGGGCCCCGAGGGTGACGCTGCCGACCCAGCCCACCTGGAACGTGGCCTGGATGGCCAGGATGCGGCGGCGCGACCAGGATTGCGCTTCTGGCGCGGTGGTCAACGCCCACGCTTCATCGGTGAGGGTGAACGTGCTGTAGGTCTTGGCGACAGGGCCGTGGATTTGGTGAAGGGGAAACGACAGCGCGTAGAAGACGTGGCGGAAGTTCACCAGGAACGCGGTCACCGCGACCTGGCCCAGCGGAGCCGTGGCGGTGACCAGGCCGATGAGCAGGAACTCCAAGGAGCCGGCGAACACGACCGCAGCAAAGACGGTTGCCCACCACCACTCCAGGCCGGACTGAGTGACGAGCACACCGAACGCCACCCCCATCGGGATCACACCGAGAACGGCGGGCAACGAATGCGTGACACCCAGCCGGATCTGGCCCGGATGCTGGGGGCTGGGCGACTGGCCCATCGCGGCCAGCACGGGCGACTTGAGAGTCATGAGAGCAATAATAGATAACCAGACGTGGTCAAGGATTGCGTTCTTTATGCACTACGATACCTATGTGCGCAATTTTCATGATATGGATGCCATCGATCGCGCAATTATCGATGAGCTCCGCCGGGATGCCCGGTTGAGCAATACCGAGCTGGCACAGCGCATACGGCTGACCCCCGCTCCGTGCTTGCGCCGGGTCAAGCGCCTTGAGCAAGAGGGCGTTATCACCGGCTACCACGCGAGGGTGGATCCCGCTGCCGCGGGGCGTCCGTTCGAGGTCACGGTCTCGGTCGAGATCAGGGTGAACGATCAACGTACGGTTGAGGAGTTCGAGTCGTCGGTCGCCGCTTGGGAGGAGGTAGTCGAGGTCCGCCGGGTGTTCGGCAGCCCGGACTACATCCTGCGGGTCCTGGTCGCGGACGTCGGCGAGTATGAGCGGTTCCAGACCGCCAAGCTCCTCCGCCTTGATGGTGTCAGCCGGACCATCTCCCACCAAACCATGAAGCTGGTCAAGCAAGAGTGGTGAGCAGCTCTGCCCGCATCAATAAGCCAGGTCGCTGACCGCTGCTGCGCCGCGGTGTCTTTCTGTCGCATTCCGGTCGTCCCCCAGTTGGGCCCTGCTCGATCACGCGACACCCAGGCCGACGGGGTTCAGGCGGGCCGGACCGGGCGGCGGAAGCCATGAGCCGCCGCAACCGGCGAAGCGGGGCGAGGCTGAGCATGGTTGGGGCCGTCGCGGCTGTCAGACGAAGTCCGGGCGCCTGGTGCCAGCCGGTCAGCTCCAGCAGGCGCCGCACTCTACTCCACCGACGCCTCGCTCTACCGCGTAGTACCGGCCGTTGCGGTGTTCCCACACGTGGTCGACGAGATCGCCGTCGTGGTCGACGAGATCGCCGTCGTGGTCGAGGTGTGCCGCTCGCTGGGAGTGCCGCTGATCGCCCGGGGCGCCGGAGCGTCGCTCGCCGGCAACGCGGTCGGGTCCGGTGTGGTCCTGGACTTCTCCCGACATCTCAACCGCGTTCACGACGTCGATCCGGCCTCGGCGACGGCGGTAGTGGATCCTGGAGTGGTCCTGGACGACCTGCAACTGATGGCCGCCCCAACACGGGCTGCGCTTCGGCCCGGACCCGTCCACCCACAACCGCTGCACGATCGGCGGCAGCAACGCGAGGTCGGACCAGAGGTCTTCAGCCGTCGCGACCCTGGCGGCGGCGTGTCGCCCGCCCCGCTCCAGCACCTCCAGGAGGTCGTCCACGATCTGGCGGGCGGCCGGGATCGCGGTCAGGTCCGGTACCCAGGGCCCGATCGCCGCGCGCATCTCGATCCCCATGCGTTCGAGCTGGCGCAATGACGGCTTGACCCGCTCGGCCAAGCGGCTTCGAGCGCCGTCGCCGGGTACCGGCACGAGCGCGTAGTAGATTGCGCCGGAGAGCAGCACGCAGGCTGTGGGGTCAATGCTGCTCATCCGCAGAGACAGCAGGTGCAGCACCCGTTCCCCCAGCACGCCGGTGCCCGCACTCTCGCCCAGGAGTGCATGGCTGCCTGCGAACCCGACTACCGCGAACCCGGCCTTGCTATCCAGCCCCAGCTCAGCGGCAGCGTTCCGCGGTGGCGCCATCGAGTTGGGCTTGAACGCCGCGTGGTCCTTGATGCAGTCCCTGGGCCAGTTGCCCAAGACGGAGTCTTCCCCAGAAGCCCTCATGACGAAGATGGCGACAACGCTCCGTGACTTCGACGAGCTCGCGGTCAGGACCTACTGGGAACTTCCCGCCGCAGACCTACCGGCGATCATCCGGACGGGACTGCCCGACATCGGCGTCCGGCGCGCCCTGGACGATCCGGCCACCAGCGAGGAATCCCGCGTGGACGGTCACCACGCCAAGGTGACCGTGCCGAGCCTCAACGTCGCCGGCTGGTACGACATCTTCCAGCAAGGCTCGCTCGACAACTACGTCGCGATGCGCGCCAACGGCGTGGCCTCCCGGCTCGTTGTGGGCCCGTGGCATCACTATTCGGTCCACGGCTTGTCGGGGGGACAGACGGGCGAGGTCAACTTCGGAGTCTCCTCCTGTGCGCCTCCCGGCACCGCCTCGATGACCGACCTGCAGCTCAGTTGGTTCGATCACTCGCTGAAGGACGCTCCCGTCCCCGAAGAGACCACGTCCGGCGTGCAGATCTTCGTCATGGGCATCAACGAGTGGCGCAGCGAGGACACCTGGCCACTGGCCCGAGCGAACAACACGGCCTTGTACCTGCGGCAGGGGGCGTCACTGACCACCTCGCCGCCGGCGGAGACGTCGGCGACGACCCCGTACGTCTACGACCCCGCGGACCCGACGCCGACCTGCGGCGGGGCTCACCTCACGACCAACGAGTTTCCTCCCGGCCCCGCCGACCAGGCCCGAATCGAGCAGCGTCAGGACGTCCTCGTGTTCACCAGCGAACCCTTGACAGAGGGCCTCGAAGTCACAGGTCGCGTTCGGGCGGTGTTGTTCGCTTCCACCGACGGGCCGTCCACCGACTGGGTGGTCCGGCTGTGCGACGTGGACGAGGCCGGCGTGTCGCGCAACGTGGTGGACGGCATCGTGCGCGTGCAGACAGAGCCCGGACAGGTCGCCGAGCACGAGATCGACCTGTGGTCGACCAGCATCGTGTTCAAGGCCGGACACCGCCTTCGCGTGCACGTCACCTCGAGCAACTTCCCCCGCTGGGACCGGAACCTGAACACCGGCGCACCCGCGCTGGAGGCCACCCAGATCGGCGTCGCGCAGCAGCAGATCTTCCACGACCACACCAGGCCGTCCTGCCTCATCCTGCCCGTCATTCCCAAGGAAGGACAGCCGCTGCGATGACCGACGGCTCCCGTTTCGCAGGACCCGACGCTGACCGTCGACCAGCGGGTGGAGAACCTGCCGTCGCGCATGCAGGTCGAGGTACAAGCCCATGCCCGGCCGCCGCCACCCCGGCGTTGTTCACCAGGATGTCGAGGCCCCTGCCAGGTGGTCTCGCACCAGCGGAGGACGCGTGCGTGGGAAGTCGTCGGACAAACCGACGCCGCCGTGAAGCTGGATCGCCCTCGTGATGCCCACGACTTTGTCGTTCACCGGGCATCCGGAAAGTCCGCCCCGCGCGAGATGACCTCACGGGCGCGGATGTCCGCGAGCATTCCCTCAAGCTTCTCCACGACTGCGTCGTAGCCCGCGGAGCCCAGCACGAGCCGTCGTGGTGGCTTGTCCTCCTCGATTGCCGCGACGACGGCACGCACGCCTTCATAGGGGTTACCGGGTTGGCTGCCGTCTTGGGCCACCATGAACTCCCGGACAGATTCCAGCATGGGCCGGTAATCCTCGATCGACTCCGTGACCGGCTCGTCCGCGAACCCGGCGTAGGCGCGGGTGCGGAAGGCCCCGGGCTCCACGGCGAGCACCTGGATGCCCAGAGGCGCCAGTTCTTCGCGCAGTACGTGTGTGATGCCCTCGATCGCGAACTTGGCGGCACTGTAGTAACCGAAACCGGCGGCGCCCGTCAGGCCGGCCACGGACGACATATTGATGATCCAGCCGCTGCGCCGGGCACGCATGCCGGGCAGTACGGCACGGAGCACGGCCACCACGGCGAAGAAGTTCAGCTCAAAGGTCTTCCTGACGTTTGTGTCGTCCATCCCCTCTACGGAGCCGTACCAGCCTCGTCCGGCATTGTTGACAAGGACGTCGATGCCACCGAACCGCTTCTCGGCGGCCGCCACAGCCTCATTGATCTGCCGGGTATCGGTGACGTCGAGCGGGTGGACCAGCACCTTGTCGCCGTGAGGCTTGGCCCACTCGCGCAGCAGCTGTGGCCTGCGCGCGGTGAGGACGACGTTGTCGCCCCTTTGCAGGGCCACGTCGGCATAGGCCACGCCGAACCCACCAGGGGTTCCGCCGGTGATGAACCAGGTCTTCATGTGTTGTCTCCCGACGAAGAGGACTCCCGCATGCGTGGAAGTCCGGGGATCAAGGTTCGATGTGCAGGCGCTCGACGAGCCCGTCGCGCAAGGCGAAACGGAAGCGCAGGTCGACGACGCCCCCGGGGAAGTCGCCCTTGAGCCGCTGGGTGACCGTGTAGTCCTGACCGTCGGTGCGACAGGCTCCGATGGGCTCGATCGTGTAGGTGTATTCGGTCGCTGACTGCTTCATCCATCGCTCGATGGCGTCGGTGCCGCTGTAGGTCTTGCCGTCGTCGGCCACCGTGGCGTCAGGCGTGAAACAGTCAAGACTGGTGATGGTGTCGCGGGTGCGATGGGCTGCCAGGTAGCGGGTGATGGGCTCGGGGAGCATGTCAAGGTCGACGGTGTGCATGACGGGTCCTCAGGGAGAGGGGACGATAGCCCCCGGCCAGGTAACTTTTAAAATAGAAGCAAGTAACTTTCACTGTAGCAGTAACTCGATGAGTGACGACCAGATGATCGACGGTGCAGCAAGAGAGACTGCTACAATAGAAGTAACTTGATGTCCATCGTTCGGTTCCATGGGAGCGCCACATGCCGGCCCGTATCCGATTGGAAGATCGGGAATGTCCCCTCTCCCAGGCCATGCAGCACGTGGGTGAATGGTGGACGTTGCTGATCCTGCACGACGCCTTCGACGGGTTCACGCGGTTCGACCAGTTCCAGGAGAACCTCGAAATCTCATCCAGCATGCTGACCAGCCGGCTCAAAAGCCTGGTCGCCGACGGCCTGCTCGAACGGCGGCTGTATCAGACCCAGCCGAGCCGCTATGAGTACGTTCTTACGGACTACGGCCGTTCACTTCGCTCGGTCATCGTCGCCTTGGCCGCCTGGGGCAATTCCCGCCTCGACGTCGGCGAGCGGAGCATGATCCTCGTGAGCGCCGACACCGGCGAAGAAGTAACGCCCGTGATCGTGGATCATGCGACGGGCCGCCGGGTCGACACCGACGAGTTCGTCTTCACAGCGGGGCCTGCCGCGAGTGAAGCGATGCGGACCCGGTACAGAGACACACCGCCTTCCTCCCCAGCGTGAACGCCGGAGCCCTGGCGACCAAGATGGCAAGAGGGGCCCCCGACACCAACAGGCTCGATCCCAACGTTGGTCCTCGCCCATCACCCTTGCCCCCATGGGACAAGGTCGGCACCACCCACTGGTGGGTGGAGAGTGGCCGCAGCGACCACCCCGATCGCCCGCCTTGTTAGGACGTGATGTCGGAAGGACCGTAATACGCCTTCATCTCGGTGATCAGTCCTTCGTCGTCGAACTGCATGACGTCCAGGGAGCGGATCTGGATAGGTTTGCCATCCAGGACCATCCGCACGGTGAAGGCCATGGCCGCCCCCGAGCCGTGCGAGGCGCGGATCGGCGTGTCGAGTGTGAACGTCGCCCCGTCCGGGAGCCCGCCCACCAGTCGAGTGAGTCCTGGGCGGGCGCCATGGACTCCGGAACCCACCGGGTCCTCCACGGTGCTCGCCTCGGCGAACAGGGCGATGATTCCCGCGACGTCGCGGTTGTTGAGCGCGTCCAGGTAGGCCTGCATGACTGTCCGCATCTGAGCTTCCGACGGCATGTCGCCGCCTCCTTCGACATCCGGTGTCGCGCCATCGCGACACAGCTCTAAATCTGAGAGTCTCACTCCCAGATTGACGATACCTTCAAAGTCGGAGTATCGCTACCATTTCGCGCGATGGGAGATGTGGAGCCCACGGCGAGCGGAGGACGATGCGGCCGGCCGCGACAAACCCGAAGCGCTCGATCCGGCCGACCTCCCCTGCTGTGAACGCGGCGGCTTGTGCCAAGGCGCGCGCCTGCCGGAGCACATGATCAATTCCGCGAGGTATCGCGGTTCAGCGCCGCGTCCAGGGCGTTGAGTTGCTCCTGCTGGTAGGAGCGCGAGACCTTGGCCCTCTTCTCGATCACGTCGAAGCCGTGGTAGGCATCGGGCACCACATGAAGGGTCGTCGCGACCCCGGCTTGCCGCAGCCGGTCCGCATAGGCGACGACCTCGTCGTGGAACAGGTCGTTGGTGCCGACGCCGATCCAGGCAGGAGGCAGCGCCGACAGATCCTCATATCTGGCCGGGGCTGCCAGCGGCGGGACATCACCTCGAGCCGCCGAGCCGAGGTATGCGTGCCAGCCGAGGCGGTTATTGTCCTGGCTCCAGATGCGCAATCGGCGCGGGTCGATGTCGGTGCGCGTCGTGGTGTCGGCGTACGGGTTCCAGTGCAGAGCCAGGTACAGGTAAACGTGCAGAGTTGAACGGCGTGTCCGCTGTGTCTGCAGGGTGGTGATCTTGG
>NZ_JBEZYD010000082.1:0-11554 GCF_040638335.1 Nonomuraea sp. NPDC026600 | reverse complement strand
TGGCCTCGGCCTCTGGCCGACTGCTTTTCCTGACCGGCGGCTCAGCCGTACCAGCGGTGGCACACCGTGTTGCGCAGATCCCCGCGCGGAAAGAGCTGGTCGCAGCTGCGGCCGATCGTGGTTGGCGTGGACCGGCGTGGTCGTGGGGTGGTCTGGCGACGTTCGGCTGGTCGCGGCGGGTGGACGGTAACGCGCCGACGCGGCGGTTCTGGCGGTTGGGCCGGGCTCGGTCGAGAGTGCCGGCGCCGCGGCGGCGCGGCGCGGTGGAGCTCGTGCCGTTTGCTCGGCTCGGCCCGGCCCCGGGGGGACGGTGGCAGCGAGCTGGCGGCCGCTGAGGGCGGCGGCCTCGACGGGGCCGGGGTAGTCGTCGACGTCCGGTTGCTCGTGACGGTGACCAGCTCGACCGGCGCGGGCGGGTCGGAGGAGGGCAGCGCCAACAGGAGTCCGGCCAGCACGCACCCGGCCAGGCCGGCGGCGAACGGCGCGGCCGCGCGCCAGTCCACGCGGCGCGGGTCGGGGCCGTACCAGGGGCGCGGAGCTGGGGGAACGGGGCTGGCCCGGTGCGTGGCGGAGGGCGGCGGGTCGTCAGCGGCAGGGCCCGGGCGCGGCCGGTAGGGGAAGAGCGGCGGATCAACCTCACTCATAGTTGCTAAAGGTAGTCGCACGAGTACGTATAGTGGCGGTCACGGCTATCTGGGCCGACTGAAAAGCAGGCAGGGCCCCCACACCTGGTGTGGGGGCCCTGCTGCGTTCAGTTGGTCAGGTCGGCGGGTTGGCCAGGATGTCAAGCCACACGTCGGCGTGACACGGCTCGTCCAGACGGCACCAGCACGCCAGGTCACGCCCGGCCAGCTCTCGGCGGGCCTGGTCGACCAAGTACGGGTGACGGTCCAGGTGCTCCCGGAAGAGCTCCAGGGCCCGGGCCCGGCCGTGCTTGCGCACGGTGAACGGGTTGCGGAAGACGCTGCCGGGCAGGCCCGGCGCCGTCCGGCCGACGTACACGGCGCCCTCGGGCAGCTGGCCGTGGTAGAGGTCACCGCGGACCCGTACCCGGCGCGGTCCGACGGTCCGGGTCGCCGTCATCTGGTCACTCCTGCGCTGGTCAGCCGCTCGGTCAGGGTGAGCCTGGCCACCGCCTCGGCCTCGGCCGACGGCGCGGCCGGCAGACGGTGGCCGTCTTCGGCCCAGTCCGTCGGCCGCTCGTGAGAGCGGAACGGCCGGTAGTAGTCCGCGGCCGCGTAGCGGGTGATGGTGGCCAGCCAGCTCCACGCGGCGTCGTCGCTGGCTCGCAGCCTGTCGATGCTGCGCACGACCCGTAGCCAGGTCTCGCCGGCGACGTCCTGGGCGATCTGCGGGCTGGTGGTCCGGCTGCGGGCCAGACCCAAGACGCGGGCGCTGTAGAGCTCGAACAGCCGTGTCACCCGCTCGGCCTGCGGCTCGGACATGGTCGCGGTGCTCATGCGATCGCCTCCCGCTCGACCACCGGGGCCGGGTTGGAGTCGGGCGCCTCGACGGCCACCGTACGGATAGCAGCGCGGCGGCGCTGGCGCTGCTGCCACCAGCTGGCGGTGTGCAGCATCAGGTCGTCAACGACCAGTACGAGGGCGGTCAGCAGGACGACCGTCCCTCGTGCGATCAGCCACATGCGGACCAGGCAGAACCAGAGCAGAACCAGAGTCCGCCAGAACCGGACGATTGCCCTGATCATCGGCGGCCGCCCTGACGGTCCTGCTCAGCGGCGGCCAGCTGCTCGTCGTACAGGTCGCGGACGCGGTCGGGCTCGTACGGCCATCTCTCGGTCGTGACCGCAAGATCAGTGCGCGGCGTCTCGTGTGCCATTCTGGGATCACCTCTCGTTGAGGTGGCTCCACCGGTCTTCTTTCGACGGACTACCGGTGGGGCCTTTTTGTGTGTGTGAGGCTCGGTAAACGCGTGTGTGTCCTGGTGCTCACACTGATCAGCCGGAGTAGGCTGACAGTGCGCTCCGTCTTGCGGAGTGCTACTCCATTAAAGTCCATCAAGAGCCGGGAAGTGTCAAGCGCTGTCATTGAATGGACTCGTGTGTCATAGTGAGTCCATGCTGATGAGTAAGCACGCCGCCACTCCCGGACCCGCGCCCGGAGGTCCGCCCATGTCCGAGTCCGAGTCGTCGCCCCGCCCCGTTCGTCTCGTGGTTCCTGCCGCGACCTCGGCAGCGGTCGACGCGGCGATCGTGGAGATCGCCTACTTGGCGCGCACCAAGGTCAACAAGGCGCAGGTCACCGACGCACTTCTACGGGTGGCCCTGAGGCACCTCGACGAAGTCGCGGCCGAGCTCAGACAGGGAGCGAGTAATGCCTGATCCAAACGTTCTGCTGACCTGGTCTGAGGCCCACCCGGCGCTCGCCATCACGGCCGGTGGGGTTCTCCTCCTGCTGGTGGTCTCCGTCCTGGTCGCCTGCGTGCGTCTCGTCCGGAAGATCAAGAGGGCCGACCGGGTCGAAGACGCGTTGACCTACCTCGCGGCTGGTCTCGCGACCGGCGGGTCAGCAACCGGCATGTGGCGCTTCGCCGGCGACGTCCTCGGCCTGGACGGTCCGCTTCGGGTGCTGCTGTTCGGTGTCGTCGAGGTCGCGGTCATCACCAGCGCCGTTCGGGCCCGCAAAGCCGTGCGGACGTCTGCGGCCAAGATCGAGGAGGAAGGTACCGGGTCCTACAAGAAACCAAGCGCGGGTATCGACGGCACGGCGGTGTGGGCGCTGACGCTGCTCACGGCCGTGTGCTCTGCCATGGACGCCAAGAGCGGGCCCGAGGTCGTGTTCAGGCTCGCGCTCCCGCTGGTTGCTGCGTGGCTGTGGGAACGCGGGATGGCGATCGAGCGCGACCAGATCATCACCCGCCGCCCCGGGCGCATCGCTTGGAAGATCAGCCCGGAACGACTGCTGGTCAAGTGGGGGCTTGCTGACCCGACCACCCGAGATGCCTCCGAAGTGGCTGTGCACCGGTACGTGACCAAGCTCGCGCTCGCCGCGAACAAGGTTCGGGAGCTGGAAGCCACCGGGGCCAAGCCCGAAAAGCAGGCCCGGGCCCTGGCCCGCCTTCATCGGGCGCGTGACGCGGCCGTGGAGTACGCCGGGCTTGGAACCGAGTCGGCCACGCTCGACATGCTCATGGGGCAGCTGCGGGTGATCTACAACACGCCGGAGATGGCCCGGCTGACCCTGACCCCGCCGTGGGAGATGCTCGACACAGTGGACGGCTTCGAGGTCGAGCAGGTTCGGCCCGCACCGGAGCCTGACCCCACCCCTGACCCCAACGGGGGCGGACACCCAAACCCTGAACTGCCGACGTCGGTCACGACCGGTACGGCTCTGCCCGGCGCCGTCATCGTCCCCAGTCCGATGCCACTTCGGGTCAACGGGGCTCATCCTGACCCCGCTCCGACGGGTCAGATTGACCCCCCTGACCCGGGTGACCCCTTCTCGGCGGGTCATGACCCCGACCCTGCACCCCCAGCGGTGGATCACCTGCCTGTTCCTGCTGTCGCCACCATGGTCCAGGAGCTGCCCTCGGTCGCGGCCAAAGTGCGTACGGCTATCGCCGCGCTCGGCAATGATCCCTTCAAGGTGAGCGTCGCCGACGTCATGGAATGGCTGGACAAACACGGCGTGACCGTGACGAAAGAGCAGGTCAAGACCAACCTGACGCGGGCCCGGGTCCGCGCGAAAGACGACGCCGAGGTGATCCACCTGCTACCAGGATCATCGCGTGACGCCACTCGGGGCGATCGGTGACCCCGATGACCCCTCAGCCCCGTACAAGAGGACAGGGCAGCGACTCGATTGCACCCGGATCGCTGCCCCGCCTGACCCCACCCCAGCCTTAAAGGGAGAAGATCGTGAACATTGTCCCACTCGCTACGGTGAGGTTGACCCTCGCCAATCCGGGGGTTTTGCACCCCCGGGGAGCAACCTTGACCCCTGACCCCTGGTCCGGGGTGCACCTACCCTCCCCGGCCGTCGGCATAGCCTTTGCGGTCACAGCGATAGTCCTTCTGATCGGGGCTCAGCTCGCCTACCGGGCGCTGATCCCCGTGGCGGGGTTCGCCACCGCGTGGCAGCTGCGCCGTCACATGTCCGGCCGCTCCGCCCACCGCGTCGTCAAGGTCACCCGGCCGTCGCTGGTGGGCCAGCGCGGCGTCCCGGTCCAGGAGTACTCCTACCGGCTCGGCCGGTCCTACTCGCCGTTCTTGGTCGCCCGCTGCACACCCGAGGACTGCGCCCTCGTGCTCGGCCCGCCCGGCGTCGGCAAGTCCGCGCTGATCGGCGACATCGTGGTCGACGCCCCCGGCGCGGTGGTCCACACCACCAGCAAGATCGGGGATGTGGACACAACCGCGGCCGCCCGCGCCCTGGTCGGCCCGGTGCTGGTGTTCAACCCACTCGGCTTGGGCGGAGTCGAAAGCACGCTGCGAGTCAACCCCGTACGGGGCTGCAAGGACCCGCGCGTCGCCGTCGAACGCGGCGCCGCCCTGCTTTACGGCTCACGCTCGAACGGCGACGGCGGGGGCCTACAGGACTACTTCACCAACAACGCGAACGAAGTCCTTCGGGCCTTCTTGATGGCGGCCGACATCGCCGGTCTCACCCTGGTTGACGTGCACCGTTGGGCCAACGACCCGAAGTGCACGGACGCCTTGAAGATCCTCACCCGGGGCGGGGCCCCCGAGACGTGGACCGACGCGCTGCGGGCCCGCCAGGAGGTGACCGAGCGCACCAGGGATGGGATCTTCTCCACGTTGGCCACCGCGCTGTCGTGGCTGTCCGACCCGGCCGCCGTCTACGCGGTCACCCCGGCCGCCGGCGAAGACTTCGACGTCGCCCGCTTCCTGGCCGCGCGCGGCACCCTGTACATGGTGGGCGAGGACACGGCCGGCGTCGGGGTGGCGCCGCTATTCACCATGCTGATCAACGACGTCGTGACCGAAGCGGTCCGGCTGGCCGACCACCAGCCCGGCCGCCGCCTCGACCCGTATCTGACCCTGGCCCTCGATGAGGTCGCCACCATCTGCCCGGTCCCGCTCGACCAGTGGATCAATAAGCTGCGCGCGCACGGCGTGCTGCTCATCGCCGGTATCCAGTCCAAAGCGCAGCTGTACGACCGGTGGGGCAAGAGCGGCGGAGACGCGATCTGGAACGCGGCCGCCGCCACCGTCGTCTTCGGCGGCCTGAAGTCGGCCGAGGACCTGCGCGAGATCAGCACCCTGTGCGGCGAGCGGGAAGTACGGCGGCGCAGCGTCCAGCACACCGCCGCAGGTCCGATCAGGTCCGAGCACGACGAACTGCGGCCGGTCATGCCCCCGCATAAGATCCGCAACCTGCGGAAGCGGCGCGCCCTGGTCCTCTACCGCGGCCTGCCGCCCGTCATCGTCCGTGTCCGTCAGCCGTGGCGCCGCCGAGACGTGCGCCAGGCCAGCTCCAGCGTCCACACGCTCGTGCGGTCCTCCTACGCTGGGGGCGGCGCGTGAGCGAGGAGACGCCGGAGGCCGGGGCGGACTCACCCGCCCTCGGCCGCCAGCTGCTGCAGCTGCGCCAGGAGCTGGCGCAGCTGCGGCGGCGCCTTCACGCCCTGGCCGACGCTTCCACCGTCGCGGACCTGACCGGCCAGCTGGCCACCCTGAACACCCGCGTGACCGCCCTGGAGGCGTTGGCGCAACAGCAGGGCTCGGGCGAGGAAGACGAGCCTGCCCTGTGGGACTGGCAGACGCTGCTGACCGACGAGAACGGAGAGGCCGGCCAGCAAGCCAAGGCCGAGCTGGCCGAATGGGTCGAAACCGTGCTCACCCAGATCTACGGCCTGGTCGCCTGGCAAGAAAAGATCGACCTCCGGGAACCGTCCAGTCTGCGCAAGATCCCACCGTGCTGGGATAAGCACACCGACCTGGTCCTTGACCTGGCCTGGCTCGGCCAGGAATGGTCACGGATCTACCGCACCTCCTACGGCACTCCCGCACGTGCAGGTGACTGGCACGACCGTTACCTGCCGGGACTCCGGCGACGCCTGCCCAACTCCAGCGCGTCAGGCTGCATCTCAAAGCACCCTGACCCGAACGCCAGGCCGCTCTAGTTCCAGAACGCAAAGACGGCCGCGCCCCCTCGCCGGGCGCGGCCGTCTTTGTTGGGTGCGGAGCGGGTTAGATGCCCCAGTCCTCGTCATCGCCGAGCTTCGCGGCCCAAAAGAGGGCGTGCTCGCACCCCTGAAGGAATCCGCCCCCGTGGCGCACGTTCCACTCCCGACCTCGTTGAGACGTCGCGCTCATCCCCTCGTAGGCGTGCTCCGCCTCGGCGGCGATCTCGCTCATCGTGGGCGGTCTGCTGAGCGCGACCCCCGAGACTGGCGCTGCCGCGCGCTTACCCATGACCCACAACAAGGACTGACGCACTCCGGAGGTGTGGGAGCGTGCGGAGGGCTTGTCGAACTCGGGGTCAGCGAAGAAGTCCCACTGCTCCCGCAGTTCCTCAGCCGTTCGGGGGCTCGGGTCCTGACTGGACTCGTACGGGGCGGTGCTCATCGCTTGGCCCTCCTGCCGGCGCACGGGAATGGACCGCACTGGGCTGGTGTGTACCCATTCCATCACTGCGTCTCCCTACAGGCTCTGGACCGGCGCGCTGTACTCCAGTTGCTGCTCTGCGACCGGGGCGCTGACCTCGGCTACCTGCTGCTGCTCGTAGTGCTGCTCCCGACTGATGTCCTCGCTGGTCATCTCGGGTTCGGCCTCGCGGCTCGCGGCCGTCCGCTCGGCCATCTGCTCCACGGCCGCCTGCTGATCGGTCGCCAACTGGGCGGCCTGCTGCCGGGTCGCCTCCTGAGCGGCCGCCTGCTCGCGGTCGGCTGCGACGCGGTCCTGAGCCGCCTGCAGCTCCTCGATGACCCGGACGCTGACCTGCGGCCGCAGGTCAGCCGCAGACGTGGCCGCGGCCTCCGCCGTCCACTTGTCCGAAAGTCGGCCGAGAGCCTCGCGGTCGCGGTCGGCCAGGCTCGGCTCGACCTCGGCGACCGGCTCGGCGCTCCGCTCCGGTTCCTCGACCTCGCGCCCCGCCCACCGGTCCGCGAGACGACCGAAAGCCTCCTGGCCCTGCTCGACCTCGGACAGCGCCCGGTTGGGCGTCTGCTCCTGGACGTCGGCGGCCGGGGTGGTGGACGCGTCGCTCTCGCGGCCGGCCCACCGGTCGGCCAGTCGGCCGAGAGCCTCGCGGTCGCGGTCGGCCAGGCTCGGCTCGACCTCGGCGACCGGCTCGGCGCTCCGCTCCGGTTTCTCGACCTCGCGCCCCGCCCACCGGTCTGCAAGACGACCGAAAGCCTCCTGATCCCGCGTCACCTCAGGTGGCGTGACCTCGGCGGGCTCGCTCGTACGCTCCGCCTCGGGGATGTCGGCCTTGCGCCGCACCAGCTCGGCGAACGCGGCCTGCGCCGCCTCGCGCAGCTGCGCCGCGTTGGCGTGCCAGTTGGCCCGCTCGTCGTACTGCGCCTCGACGGCCTGGCCGTACGCGACCGCCTGCTGCAGGTCCTGCTCCTGGACCCGTACGCGCTCGCGCAGCTGCTCGACCTGCTCCGGCTCGGCCACCTGCTCCAAGCGCGCCCGGTCCAGCGCCAGCTCCGTCTGGACCTCCAACCGCTTCCACTCGGCGCGCGCCAGCTCGTCGGCAACGTCCGGCGGCGCCCACTCCTGCTCGCGCCGCCAGATCGCCACCTGCTCCTGCAGCCGAACTGTCGGTGAGGTGGCCAGCTCCTGCTCTTGGGCGGTCCGGCCAAGAGCCCGGTGCGCGGCCTGCCACGCGCTGAACTGCGGCACCATGCTCGCCGACGGCGGCGCCCCGATCACCGTGGTCGGGGCGTCCACCTGGTACTGCTCCCGATACGCCTCGACCACCGCGGCGCTGTGCTGCCAATGGTGGCGCTCGATCGGGTCCTCCGGCACCGGCCCCAACCGCTCCAGCGCCCACGCGGGAGGCTCGGCCACCGCACGCTCGCCCAGGGCGTGTACCCGCTCGTCCATCACGGCCGCCCGGGCCCTGGCGGCCTCGCCCTCCGGGCCCGTCATGTCCGCAGGCGTGCGCTCCAACCAGCTGCGAGCCGCCGGCCGCTCCGGCTCTCGGTTCTCCAACGCCCCGGCGATCCGGCTGTACATGACGGCCGGGACCGAATCCACCCCGCGCATGTCGCGGCGGGTGGTCTGCCGGATCACCTCGGCCGTGTCGTGCCCGTCCTGCTCGGCCGCCCACAGCTGCCGGTACACCGTGGAGGCGTCCTCAGCCTCCAGCCGACCGAACGCCTCAATCCCCAAGCCGCGCATGAGCAGGCTGGCGTGCTTGGCGTGCTGATGCTGCTCCACCAGGTCGGTCCAGACCGGGGCGTGCGCGCCGAGCGACTCGATCCACTCCAGTTCCCCGGCCAGCACATCACTGGCCGACTCCTGAGCCCCCACCCGGGCCAGCGCCGCCGTCAGCACAGACAGCGCGTCCTCGTCGGCCTCCAGCGCGACAAAGCCGCGGTTCTCCCGCGCCCCCCGCGTCATCGCCACATACAGCTGCTCGCGCGTGCTGGCCGCGTCGAACAGGCTGTACCCGCCGTCAACGGTGGCGCCCTGCACGCTGTGCACCGTCCCGGCATAAGCCAGCGTGACGTGCGCGGCCACGTAGGACGCCTTCAGCCGGACCGTCCCGCCGAGCCGCTCGCCGTTCTCGTCCTGGTCCACCACCCGCTGCACGGTCAGCGCACCATCGGAGTGCCGCGCCGTCACCCGATAGTTGAACCGGTTGTAGACCGGCATGCCGTGACTGTCCTTGAGCCGGTTCAGGTTCTCCCGGGCCTGGACCAGGTCGCCCACCCCGGCCTGCGTGCCGTCGGCCAGATCCACGCCGTCGGCCGCCACCCGGCCCAACCTCACCAGGTCGCCCCGGATCGCGGCCGCGACCTGCGCGGCCTGCTCCTCCGTGCTGGTCATCACCGCAGCGTGAACGCCCCGCAGCGCGTCACTCACATACAGACCGCGGATCTCGTCGACCATCTCGGCGAGAGAGCCAGAGCGGAGCCGGCCGCGATCCAGGTACGGCTGAAGGGCATGGACCTGGCCCTCCCGCAGTCCGAGACTGGCCTTCGCCTCCCACTCGCGGATGGTCCCGTCCGCATCTCGGAAGCGACGTACCGTGCCCAGTTCGACCGCGTGGCCCGCGTTGACCAGCTGGCGGAAGAGTCCGCCGGCACCTACGGCGGTCAACTGGCTGTGGTCACCGCAGAGCACGACCTTGGCCCCGGCTGCTGCGGCCAGCTGCACGACGCGGACCAGTTCGTCCGTGCGGACCATCCCGGCCTCGTCCAGGATGACCAGGTCCCCCGGCCGAAGGCGGTAAGTCTCGATCTCGTGGCGCGGGCCCTTGCCAGACGCGCGGAGGAGGAAGCGGGTGGTGTTCGTGGCGATCGGCACACCCTCAGCTCGGAGGACGTGAGCGGCCTTCTGCGACGGTGCCAGGCCGATGACGCGGCCGCCGTTGGCCTTCCACGCGGTCGCGATCGTGCCCTGCGCGACGCTCTTGCCCGTTCCAGCCGGGCCCACCACGACGTCGAGGTCCCGGCCGCCGCCGAGCACCGACGACACGACCTCGGCCTGCTCCTCGCCGAGCGGGCGACCGTCCTGCTCGGCGCCGGTCAGAACCGCCGCCACCGCATCCGGCGGCAACGCCTTCGCCCCGCGCGACCGGGCCCGGGTCTCCACCAGCTGCTCGGCGCTCAAGTGCGCCACGGTCGCGTACCGCTCGTCTGCGCCTGGCCGGTACATGCTGCGGCCGTCGGCCCGGCGCAGCTCCTCGGGAACCTCCAGGAGCTCCATGCCGCGCACCATCACGGTGCCATACCGGCCGCTAAGCGCCTCGTCGGCCAGCTCCTCCAGCAACGCCGTGGTGTACCCGGTCTGGGCGAGAACGCTCGGCCCCAACCGGTCCGGCAACACCTCGTTCAGCACGAACATCAGGTCAGAGCGGGTCCACGTCGCCTGCGCGTCCTGCACCCGCTCGATGGCCTGCTGGATCACCACCTCGGTTTCCCAGCGCTCCGCGTCGCCCTCGCCGCGCGCCTCGACCGCGGCCGCCTCCGCCCGGTCCACGATGGCCGCGAGCGTCGTCTTCAGCCGCTGGCCCACCATCCGCTCCCAGCGGGCAAAAAGCTCACTGCTGGAGGCGATCAGCTCCTTACGCGCCCGGCTGTTCCTGGCCGCCGCCTGCTGCAACAGCGTCCGCCCGTACGCGCTGGGCTCCTCGCCACCGTGCCGCTCCTTGTACTTCTCAACCAGCAGGTCGAACTCCTTGGAGACCTGCTCACTGCGGGTCGAGAGCTTGGCCCGCTCCTCCTCCGAGATGCCGACGATCTCTCTGGCTTTCCCGTCCGGCCGCAGCGCGTAGGCGACCGCGAACGCGTTCTCCATCCGCTGTTCGAGGCCACGCTCGTAGACGGCGGCGGCCGCCCGGCGCGCCCGGAACAACGAGGCGCCATCCAGCGCCCTCCACTTGACCGTGCCGTCCTGGTCCACCGTGCGCACCCGGTTCAGCACGACCGCGTGGGTGTGGAGCTGCGGCTCGCCCTCGCGGTTGGCCTGGTGATCCCACAGCGCCACCGTCCAGTCGTGGCCCTCAACCCACCGGCCCACGCTCGACCGGCCGCCCGGCGCCTGGCCGTGATGCCCGGCCCGCGCGTACCCGGCCTCCTTCTCCAGGTAGGCCAGCGCCTCCTGCACCGCCTCGCGGTGGATCTCGCGCATCTGCTCGGCCTCGGCCTCGCGGCCGCCGGCCAGCAGCCCGGCGTAGAAGATCGACGTGCTTTTCGCCGGCGAGAAGGTCACGTCGTAGAAACCGCGAGCGCGCGGCCGCGACGCCTTGGCCTCCTCCAGCCGGATCTCCCGGATCCGCTCGCCGTCGCGGTCGTCGCTGAGGTGTTCTTTCTTCGCCCTGGCCGCCACCCGCTCGTTCAAGGTCTTGAACTTGTACGGATTGCTGCCGAGCCGCGCGGCGGCGTACGCCTTCTCCAGTTCCGCGTCGGCCGCCGCGCCCTTCAGCCCCTCGGCCTCGATCCGCTCCCGGGCCTCGATCAAGAACGCCTCGGCGCCGACCGGATGGGCAAGGTGGCCGAACACCGCCTTGGCGTCCGCCTCACTCACCTCGGTGCCCGGCCTCAGCCCCAGATGCTCAAGACCGCCACCGAACCACCGGCCCTTGAAGTTGCCCTCCTGGCCCGCCAGGAAGTACTGCTCCGGCCCGTCTTCGTGGTCCTTGTGACCACCGCAACCCTCACCGTGGAGGAAGTAGGCGACGCCTTCTTCCCCGACGGAGAACGCGGTGATCTTGACGGTCATGTGTTCGAGTCTACAAGATCAAAACTCACCAGTAAATCTAGATGCATAGGTACATTGCTTTTCGGGCTTCACGCACGGTCCTCGGCCCGCACGTGCCTCAAGATCGTCTACGGCGAAAATTTGGCGACCGGCCTCCGGCCGGAAACAAGATCACCCGGCCTAAAGGCCGGAGCG
>NZ_JBEZYD010000081.1:0-13178 GCF_040638335.1 Nonomuraea sp. NPDC026600 | reverse complement strand
ACGCCACCCACCCGAACCACTCTCGACCGACCAGCGCTGACAGCTCTGCACGTTTACCCGTACTCAGCTCTGCACTCCAAGTAGTACGCCGACAATCCCTAACTTAGCGGCATTGGATCTAGACATACGGCCCTGATAGCGAACGCATCGTCGGCACTGGCCAAGGAGACGGCCATCTTCGTAATGAAATTTCTGCGCGACTAGGACAAGATGAATCTAACCACTTAAACTGTCATATACGTGTAATAAGTAGACCGAGGCAGCTGTGGACTTGCGTGGCGTCAATCACGGTGCGAAAATCCGAGATGTCGGTTTCGTTTGTGCAACACTGTCGCATGTGGGACATCGGTCCTGCAGTCATGGAGATCGCGTTGACTGGTATTGAGCAAGGTCCGCCCACCTTCCTATTCCTTGGAAACGTAGACAAAGAGTCAGCTGTCGAAAAGTTGAAAAACTCTGGAGTTTACTACCGGAAGAAGATGCTGCAGTCCGGCTACGAGAACTGGCTGCGTATAAACGAAATCCTGCAGGATCCAACTCTGGTAGGTGTTCTTGTCAAACTAACTGCCCAGACGTGTGACATGCTTGTACACCCGGCATATGAGACACCCGCAAAGCTTATTCTTGAGTCGCTACAGCGTCTACCTCATGCGATCCTCGTACACGAACAGGTACTGGCAGAAGAAGAGGAGCGTCCAGTCAGGTTTGAACTGCCGCAGACGGAGGATGATGACGATCTATCATTCCTCTGGGATCGAGAATTCTTGCGTTCGGTTGATCCAGAAGTGCGCGAAAAGTTTCGCGACCTCGCTCAACGGTACAATTTGCATATTCTTCCATATAAAACGAATGCAGAACTATCTGCGCTGGCCTCAACTTTCATTGGACAGCACGACAGGAAGCTCCTCTTTCGCATTTACATTCCATCGGGACGCCTATGGGCTGCGGAAGCCGGCAAACTGTTGGATCTGTTTCGTAGTTGGCTTGGCCAGGTCAAGGGGCAGCGGATACGGCTTGGAGGATATACCACGAGCAGTGGCGAGGTGCACGAGTTCTATGGAGACGAAGCGCTCAAAGGCGAAGGGCTCTCCGATGAATTGAAAAGCTTCTCAGACTTTCTTGATCTATGCATACATGATCCAGAGGCTGCGGAGCGGATTCTCGCAGGCAATAACATAGAAAAAGTGGCCGCTGCTGGCATTATTGCTAGGTATGCGCGCGATGCTCGCAGGCTCAATCGAGACATTCGGCAAGAGCGGGAGGTGCGTGTTCTTGCTATCCGGCACCGCTTGGAGGCAGAGCTTGAGGAAGAATCCACGTTTGAGACTGATTCTTCCGATATTATAGAAAGGATGATCCCTTCTGCGGCGCGCCCTATGGCTGCGCTTGCAATAGAAACCACCGCGCTAGCAGATAGGTCGGCGTCACCTAAAGTTGTGATCAATCAGCAGTATATCAACTCGGTGCACGGAATTGTGGCCCAAGAAGTAAGTGGAAATGCAAGTCTGAATCCCGATGCTATCAAGCTGCTCGAACTTGTATCTCGATTTGGTGAAGCCGATTCAGCCGTGCTGGAATCTGCCGTCCACGAGGTGGAAGATCCTGATGCCGAGCAAGAAGACCGACTGACTGCGGCCCAGCGACTTAAAGGATTCCTATTTAGGATAGGAGACAAGGCTAGTGACGTGGCACTTGCCACGCTACAGAAGTACATAGAAAGCAAGATTGGGTCATAATCTCACCCCGTAACGCTGCACAGCCTTCGGATCGGGACGGTCGCGCACAGTGTTTGGTGCCATTCCTAGCGCCAGTGATTGATCAGCCACTAGAACGTCCGTAGCACATCTGCATTACTGTCCATGTGCGCGCGGTCGTGCCACACGACCAGCTCGACTGGGCAGGGAAGTGTTCACCTGAGACCGTGACGATCGCAGTCTTCGGTTCTCGCCGCAGTGGTTGGGGCGATCGGCTGCCGCGGCCCTCCTTCGTCGGGCCTTGCCACCGGGCAGCTTGGCTAACGACTTTGCTGACGACAATGTACTGCACCAATAGCACTCAGCGGCCATCGCCTATCGCCGCTGATCCTTGAGGCAGTGGTCTGCGCTGGGGCGGTTGGTCCGCCGGAGAAAGCGGATGATCGGCAGTTCAACTGCTATCCCTGATCGCTCTCTCCAGCACTTCCGTGTGATGCTTGTAGTGATCGACGCTCTAGGGCTTCGTGCCACTGACAGCGACGTCAGTCGCCGTACGTGTCGTTGTAGTACTCCGCGTTCATCTCAGCCTGGAGGACATATGTTCTCGGGGGTCCGGCCGATGCGACCAAGGCAGCAGTACGTTTCGTAGGCTGTCCAGATGACCTCGCGGTTACTTAGCCCCCGACGCCGGTCGCGTGCCGTGGTGCCGGCCTCAATTTCGACCGTCGGTGGCACCACCGCCACTCCGATCCTCGACTGGCATCACCCGAGCGTTGTCGAGTTGGCGGCGCGCGTAGAGATGACTCTCCAGCTTTTCGATCAGATGGTTGCACGCTCGCCTCAGCGCGAGTTGGTGAGAGTCGCACATCGGCTGATCGGTGAGTGCATCCGCCCGGTGTACGCGATGAACGATGAGCAGCCCGTCTCCGTGACGATCGCCCGTGGGAGAGGCTCGTGCAGCCAGCGCATGGCGGTGCTGGAGGCAGTAGCCCGCGCCTGTGGCATCACCACCCGAGTCAGAGGGCGCATGATCGACGGCGCCTTCTGGTACCCGCGTTTCCCGTGCCTGGGTGCCGTGGTTCCCGCTGACATCGTCCTGGCCTGGCCGGAGTTCTGGATCGACGAGGGCTGGGTGCCCGTCTCGGAGCTCTACGACGGCCTGTGCTCGGGCTCCGGCTTGAGCAACAGAAGCACCGAGACCCTCTTCGACGCCGTGGCTCGGACGGTCGTGGACTGGGATGGCACGTCCTCACCAAGCTGCGACCTGTCCGCCCACGTCCGGGCAGATCTGGGGTACTTCGATTCACGAGACCAGTTGTTTCACCTATACGGCCAGACTCTCTGCCAACCCGCCCGGCTCGTCGCCGACCCTGTGCTGAGCCGTCGCTCCGCTTGATGCCCTACGTTCGGACGCCCGGGTTGCTGGCACAATATCCAGCGACGCCAACCAGATTGACCCAATAAGCAGCAGCCCACTTCGGACAAATTGGAATCGACATGTGAAACGGGGCTCTAGGTCATGCTGACCGGCCGCTTCCGATGCTTGGGCTTGGCGGCCCTGCGCCCGGGTCGGCTTGTCCCAAGGTGGCTGAGGGACGATCTGCTAACGCGGTTGCTAACACAGTCCTGGACGATCATGGACATCGGTGGACGGAGTCGACCCCGCAGGGTGCCCTTGAACAGGGTCCATAACTTCCTGTGGATATCCCTGGACGATCTCGTTCTCACTCGTAATGAAGTGCTCTGCTTGCGGCCGTGACGATCGCTCACTTCGGTTCTCGCCGAGCAGGGTTGGGGCGATCGGCTGCCAAGGACCGACCTCGTCGGCCCTTGGCAGCGGCGTCGAGGATTGAAGTCCGTTGTACCGCCTCGGAGCCCTACATTCGCTCGGCGGCCGGGCATGTGGCCTGGAACCCCGTCCCGGCCGCCAGCAGCTTCGGCCGCGCACATCCACGAGAAGCCGAAAGGTTCTACTGTGTGCCCATGGAACTACTTTCGCGATACGGGGTGCCCAACAACGTCGTCCTGAGGGAAGGGCTGGAGCAGCTGGCGCAAAGCCAAACCACCGAGACGCGCCATCTTGATTTTAAGCGTCAGCTCGGAAGCCCAGAGGATTTGGCGGACGACATGACTGGGATGGTGAATAGCGGTGGCGGCGTCTTGATAATAGGCATAGAGACTGACAAAGCTGACCGCGCTGCTACATTACACGATCACGATCTCAGAACAATGGAACAGCGAGCCGTTCAAGCAGCCCGCGAAGGAGTAGACGAGCCGATTCGTATAGACCTAGTCCCGGTACCCAGCCGAACGGATCCCTCTATTGGTCAACTCGTTATAATTATTCCACCCAGCGGCCGGATTCCCCATTTGAGCGTCAAGCGGGGAAGAATACTCCATCGTGTCGGAACTCACAACAAACCCATGACGCGACGAGAAGTGGGGGCCGCTTTTGCTCTGGATGGTACAACGTTCGCCCGAGAATTTGGCATTATATCAGCAGGAGAGTCGGCCGCAATTTCAGCTACTGTATACCGCAATCGCAGCGACCCGACCAATGGGATAGTGCGGGTAAAAAACCGAGGCGGAGAAACCGCTTATAAGGTTGCGGTTGCATCTGCGGCGTGTCCCCTGGAGTTCGATTTCGATCATCCTGTTGACTCGGCAGATCCAAAAGCATTGTTTCGCAGAGAGAGCACACCTGAGCCGCCATACCTGCCGCTGGCTGCTCTACCTCCCGGAGCGGAAGTGAAGCTTAACGTAGTCAGATCCTGGGGGGCCTCCACGCACGACGTTCTAACTTTCACATGGGAGGACGGGAGTGGCAGCCTTCACCAAGCAACTCAGGCTGTCAGCTGGGAACCACCCCAGGAAGTAGGCGCCCCTTGGTGAAAGAGTGTCGGCCTCGTCCCCCGGTTGCCGGGCGGCTCCGGAGACGGTTGGCCCAGAGCGGCCGGCGTCCTTACTTGATGACGGGCTGAGCTTCGGAGGTGACCTGCAGCCGCCCAGCTGATGAGCCACGGTGAGGACGACTACAACAGATTGAATTCGTAGAGTCGGTCATGACTTTGCCGGGTGTCGAGGGTGGGTCCGGTCTGGGCCAGGCAGTCGGCGAGCACCTTTACAGCATGGTTGCACTCGTCTACAGCAGGAGGTCAGGAGTTCTCATACCCTTAAAGGTTACGCAAGAATATTTGGTCCATGAAACCATCTAAGCTGGCGCGCTAGCGAGCATCGCTCCGATCGCCACGCCGAAAATTCTGCCATGATCGGAACTGCTTGCGCTTCGCCTGCGGTTTCGTGCATCAGCCATGCTGAAACACCTATGATTACCAAGTAAGAGCACGATCGATCATGTGTCCTTTTAGACTGCGCAGAACCAGGCCGTCACGGGTAACCTTGTCAAGCAGGAACAATTCCCTTGCACTGCATTTGGCGCACAATTCACACGACGCAATAGGCCAAAGATCGATAAGATTGCTCGAAGAGGGGCTTCCGACATAAATCCGGTTAGGAATGAGCTGCTCGACGCTAAGTCGAGTGAAAGGTTCCCAATCCGGGTGGCTGCCACGAAGGAGCTCACCGACCAACTGATTGCTGCCGTTGCCGAGAAACTGGCACTGATCAACCAACTCCCAGCGAAGGCCTGAAAGCCAGCTCACCGACTCCAAGCCGGCCATTAGAATAGGCTCCAATTGGCTAATTTCAGTCTCCAGCTGATAGCGCGAAGGCATGCCGTGTGCGTGATGCGAGACATTTCTGAAGCCCTGGATCTGGTGTAGCATCTCGTATGCGCTACCAGGATTGAGCGCGCTACTAAGCTCTGGAAGTTCTGGAACGGTATCCGCCTCTACCAGTTGCTTGACTATCTCGAGCCATGTGCCAAAACTTGCGCCGATGTTAAATTTCTTGCGCATTGCGGAGCTGAACGATCCGCGTCTACGTATTTCCAGTGCCAGTGCGATTATTCCGAGGGCTCGCGCGACACCTTCCCCTAGCTTGATAATGCCGTCTCGTCGCGAATCGGGAGTGGAAGCAATCCTGTACTGCCGCGCAAGGGCCGCGACATGATAGGGATAGCTCCACTCGGCACGCCAGAGGGGGTCCTCAAGTGGGCGCACCAGTTCATCGATCAAGTGTGCCTCGGATGATAAGGATCTGGCCGTCCACTGGACGTCTTCGCTATCGTTCGTCAATTCATTGAAGATGTTGGGAAGAATCCTCGAAGTGGTTCTCCGGAGGCTGCGCCGACCATCGTCTAAATCCTTAAGTAGGCGGTCCAGCTCCTGATCCATGATCGCCCTGATGGGGACGGGCGCTGTAGTCGACAACTGGGGCTCGCGCACGTATTCGTTGAGCTTCGTCGAGTTGAGCCATTCACACAATACCCTGCCGCTGTGGCCTAGGGGCCGAAGGACTTTGAGCGGAGTAAGGGCCGAGCCAAACGGCTCAGGAAGAACGCGCCAATTTCCGGGCTGCCCCACGATATCCCCGCCAGAGCAGGGTGTCAGAAGATCTCCAGGGGAGGGAAACTCGGACAGCTCCGAAGCGAAGTCAACCAGCTGAAGGCTACGTGCCCTCAGCACCGGCGATTGCAGCTCTGCCTCCCGTGTCACCGGCCGTGGTGATACTTGACGTGTAACCTTCCCGAGTGGCTCGAAACGATCTGTCCACCGGGTTGTAAGGAACAACGCTGGGGAGATTTCGTAACCGATCTTGGTCTTTGAGTTGTCCACCCATGCGTTTGGGAAATGAGGCAGCACATCCCGCTTAATGTATTCCTCGATTTCCATCTGTAGTTGGTCTGGAGTTGAGTGCAAGGAGGTTAGCGGCACCTTCTCGAGCTGTCGTAGATCGGGATCAGGCAGCGGGTTACCCTTTTGGTCAGTCTGCAGTTCTCCCCCGGGATCGTTGACCGCAACCTGCGCCCACACTGCCTTCTCGATCGGGGCCGGCAGCGTGCCCAGACTGTTCTTTCGCAAGGCCGCGTTAAGCTTGCCGCCGAACTCCAGCTTGTTCCCACACACCGTACCAATTAAGGACCGCAGCCCGGCGAGCAGTGCGTCACGCTGGTCGAACTTTACGAGCTCTTTCGTCCCAGCCAAGGCGTTAGCCGTCTCAGAGGTCACCTCGAACCGTTGGCGCAGCGGGTGCTCGACAGTGATGCACTGGTAGCCGAATGAGTGGCGCAGAAAAACCTTCGTCTTCGTGTGGTGCTCGTGCTTGGGATCGGCCGAGATCGACAAGGCGTTTTTGTAGATAGTCGTGAGCTCTGCGATCTGGTTATCGGTGATGACCTTGTGCTTGTCGCTGAGCGACTTTCGCATCTTGGTCCAATAGTCCCGTCCATTCAGCAGGATCACCTTATCCTTCAGTGCAGGCGCCTTCCGATTAGACAAGATCCAGAGGTACGTCGAGATGCCGGTGTTGTAAAAGAGTTGGTCGGGTAGCGCAACGATGGCCTCCAGCCAGTCGTTGTCGAGAATCCAGCGCCGGATCTCCGATTCCCCCGATCCTGCGGCGCCGCTGAAGAGGGGCGAGCGGTTGAAGACGATTGCAATGCTGGAGCCACCTTGATCAACCGGCTTCATCTTGGAGATCATGTGCTGGAGGAATAGGAATGAGCCGTCGCTGATGCGGGGCGTGCCCGCGCCGAACCGGCCAGCCCAACCGAGGTTGTCACGCTCGTCCTCGACCTGCTTTTGCACCTTCTTCCACTCCACGCCGAACGGAGGGTTCGCCAATAGATAGTCGAATTTTCTGCCGAGGTGCCCATCCTGGGTGAGGGAGTCGCCGAGGGCGATGTTGAGCGCCTCCTGACCCTTGAGCATCATGTCTGAGCGGCAGATCGCCCACGACTCGGAGTTGATCTCCTGGCCGAAGACCTTAACCGTGGCCCTGCTGTTGTACCGGGTGATGTGCTCCTCCGACGCCGTGAGCATGCCGCCGGTCCCGCAGGCCGGGTCGTAGACCGTGCGAACGATGCCGGGGGTTATCAAATCCTGGCCGTCCGGGGCCATGAGGAGGTTGACCATGAGTCGGATGACCTCGCGCGGTGTGAAGTGCTCACCAGCGGTTTCGTTCGAGGCCTCGAAGAACTGCCTGATTATTTCCTCGAGGATGTGGCCCATCTGGTGGTTGTCGACCGCACTCGGGTGCAGGTCGATTTCGGCGAACTTCGCCACTACCAAGTACAGCAGCCCGGCCTCATCGAGCTGGGTGATCAGCTGATCTAAGTGGTAATTTTCCAACACCTCCACCGCGCCCGGAGAGAATGCTGCGATGTACGCCAGCAGGTTGCGCGCGACGTTCTGCGGGTCGCCGATCAGGGCCTTAAAGTCGAGCTTGCTCGTGTTGTAGAAAGTCGTCCCCGCGGTGATCTGCAGGATCCGAGCCTTGGCCCCGTCGGGCAATGAGCTGTTCCTCAGCTCCTCGGCCTTGGCCAGCACGGCGGCCTTCGTCGGCTCCAGCACACCGTCGAGCCGACGAAGCACGGTGAACGGAAGAATGATCTTGCCATAAGTCGGCTGCCTGTAGGTTCCACGAAGCAGGTCTGTCACTGACCAGATGAAGCTGGCGTATTTCTGGTGGTCGCTGCTCACCGTGCTCCCTCGCCTCGAAGCTAGTGACTGATCATCGCGGGATTCATCAGTCGTCGTGACATTCTTCGTTTCGGCCGTCTGTGGCTTTCAGGTCATCATCCGACGATCATACGGTTGGAGCTGTGCACGGACAGGTGCTTTTACCCCGCGTGTGATCACGTGGAGACCGGTTCAGAGACCGCTCCGCTCTTTGTGATCTTATAAGGCGGGAAGATATGGCGACGAGTCCGGACGCTTGTCGAGCCCCTAGAGTGCCTTCGGTGTGTCCTCTGGGGTGACCTCGGCGCACACATTTATGGTCACGGAGACCTGCGATTGGCGGTGACTACGCGCGGGTGGACATCGAGGGTGACGTGCAGGGATGCGCAGGCATGCGGCCAAGGGAGGTGCCGATGGCCTCGCGATACGATCTTGCTAACGCAGCTGCTAACAAGGGTCTTGGACGATCACGGATGCTTCTGGATGGCGGACCCCCCAAGGCAGGGCGCGACCGGGGCATCGGGAGAGTCATGGACAGCCGGGGATGATCTCGAACTGGCTACGGATCAGAAGGTTGGGGTTTCGAGTACCTCCGGCACTCGATCTGCCGCGTCGACGACGAATACCTGATCAACATGCACGTGTACGGCACCCGCGCCGGCAATGCCCCCGCATCTACGCCGGGTGGCCGGAGGCGACATGGTAGCCACCTACGCTGAGAGCTACGACAAGGTGTGGGCCAAGGCGACGCCGGTAGAGTCCTGAAGCATGGCCCCGCGGATCGACTTCCACCACGACCCCAACGCGCCCAAAGCCAACAGCCTGGTGCCGTCGGTGAACGTCATCGTCACCAACGGCCACGAACGATGCGAATATGGATAGATTATTTCCTGTCAGCCAGGTTGTCACCGCACATCGGATGACACCAAATCGGAATTGAGTCCTCATTCTTCTCGCAGCACATCATGAACAAACTCCCCTGCCTCTCGAAGAAGATCCAGCCCTTGCAGAAGCCTCGCTCCTTGCGGTACTAACGGAATTGGATCAGGCAGCCCAGAAGACTCGGCCGCACTTGCTGCACGTTTCAAGCCATCACGAGCGTTCTCGACGTTTGGCACTCGATCATATCCCAGCAACGCAACAGCAGCGAGGACAGCGCTGGTAATAGCAGGATTCTCTACGTCATTCTGCTTAAAGCGGCACTGTGCGATTCCAGCCATAGCGGCACCCTGCCAACTTGGCAATTGAGTGGGGTCACCAGCAGCAACACGATCATAAAGCGCCAAAAGGAGCTGAAAAGGATTCCCTTGCCACAACCACCAGGAGCCTCGCGATAGCGGTGTGGCGCCGGCTAGGGGCCGCCAGCTATCCATGGCAGCTTGCGCGACGATGTCCTCAAACGATGCCGGGACGTCTACGACCCAGTTGGACATGAGAGTGCGAACAAGAGAGACTTGCTCGTCTATAGCACGCCGGATTGCTGTATCGTCTGGCTCGTCCGACCCTTCAAGACGTAGACGAATCAATCCTTCGAGTAGTGCCGCCGTACCAAAAGCAGAGATACCAAACTCTCGAGCAACTTGACGCAACACCGCGTCGTCGCTCCATAGACTCACCCCACGCTGCAACGCCAATTCCAGTGGAGCAAGCCACGCCTTGCTAGAGAAATCACTAAAACCATCAAAATGGAATAGCTCGTCGACAGGTGCGATCGTAAGCTGCCGCGCAACTTCATTCAGGCGCTCGGCGCTTCTCCAAACAGCAACTCTCTCCTCGACACCTATTTCGAAGAAAGATAGCACCTGATTCTCTCGATCCCAGGAAACTGTGCCAGGGCTGGCGGTGAGACCTCTAGCCTCTACGACTGCCCTCGTAATATCGTCGCGAGATGGACCTGCCAGTTGGAGATCTACGAATAGCGGTCGAATATCGTCCATGTAGTCACATGCACTGGCCACAATCAACGCTGAGGGCTCGACGGAAATAACGCTATCTAGCGAGGAGAGAGCCGCAGCAATCTCAAGATCATGAATTTCGTCTGAGGCGACTACCGCCTGATACGTCGAGAAGGTTCTTTGAAGCAATAGAAGGCTGTAGCTTGATTTGGTGGCCGTTGCGGCCATTCCAGTCGGAGAACTACCCGCCTGAATTTCTCTATATATGTGCTTGAGGACGTCATTCCCTCGCTGCGCCTCCTCGCTGCGCATAAAGCCAAGGAATTCTTCGAGTGAAATGACCCTATTGCGAGTCACGCCTTCACGGTAGGTATTGTTCGCAATGTCTGCAAGAGTAGCGAATGCTTGTGCGCGAAGGCTCGAGTTAATTGGGTGCAGCGCACTGGTTCCCGCTGGTCGTACCCGCAGCGCGTCCGACTGAGCGTCGGAGTCTTGAGTCCTCTGGATAATGTGCCCGAGTAGAGCGTTCCCTAGCTCTCCGTCCTCCTCAAACCTGGAAACGAGGGAGAGCGCTTCGGTAGCGATTATATCGTTCCATGCTTGCGAAACCATGGCCTGGAACCATGAGCGTGCATCTCTTGCGGTCCGAGGACTCAGGTGATACTGCTGAATGATCCTTGCAGCAGCTTCGTCCTTGCGTCTCTTCAGCAAAACGTTCACGAGATTCCACAGGACAAATTCGTGACCTATCGGAAGATCTGCGAGGGCTGCATAGTAGTTACGTTCTGCAGTACTCCAATCATCGCGATATATTGCGCCCACAGCCGCTAGATGATGCATTTGCGACCGAGTGGATCCGACAATGGCTGCCTGTCCCAGAGCCTCGTTTGCCACCGCGGCTGCCTCTTGGTGCAAGCCAGCATTCGATAGAATCTCTGCACGAAGCGCAAGTACTTCGGTCATGCCAAGATGATCGATTGCCCGCTGACATGCAATATCGGCATCGCCGAACCGCCCTCTTTTAGCCAACTGGACTATCAACTGTTCGGCCGACGTGGGATCACTTTCGGCTAGCTTCCTTAGCCGAGGGAGCGCACGATCAAAATCCGAATGAGCAACAATTAGAGCTTCAGCAATTTCTTTCGTCGCTTCCGCGATAATTCCTCGCTCGACATAATCGACAAGGGCAGCTGTCCTATCTATTCCTTTGCCGGCAAGCTGAGTAGCACTAACAGCTATCAGCTCTGGATCATTGCTATCGAGTCCAAATTGAAGGTTGTTCAAGAACAGTGACTCTTCTTGTTCGGCGGTCAGTTTTGTACCTGAGAACTCCATTCTTAGTTGGCGTGCTCCATCAATTTCGGAAACGGCGTCGAGCACCACCTCGATGACCTCGGTGCGAGACAAAGCCTTCGCGGCCGAGAGGATGACGCGCGCAATACCAAAGTTCTGAATTTCGAATACACTGCCACTGCCAATGGGTGCTGGACAGCCGACGTTGATTATCTCCTCATAGTCGCCTCGAATGGCTAGTATCCTTAGAAGAAGCCGCAAGGCTTCTTTAGTACCCCCTGCCCATGCCCTGCGACTATTTAGAACAGACTGCGCCAACCGTTGCGCCTCAATGGAATCAGTATCTTGAGTGAGTACGCTATTCGCGCGCTGTCCAAAGGCTTCAGCTAAGACCAGCATGTAGTGCGTATTATCCGGCGCCAGTTCAGACGCCTTAGAGAAGCGCAGAACAGTTTCGTTGTGGTCGCCGCGCCTCTGGGCATGGAATCCATAGAGGGCTTGTACGCCTGCCTCAAGCTGGGCCGTCGGTGAATGCAGAATAGAATCGGCAGGTATGTCAAACGGCAGCGCTGCATCGGGATCCACTGAAAGACTTATTTGTCCGATGGCTACCAGGATCTGTGCGTCAGGGTAGTCAGAAGCACGGTTCAGGAGATCAATTGCTCGGGATCGATCGGCAAGTATGAGCTGCAATCCTGCGAGCGCGAGATACTTTCCCGCCACCTCCTGAGCTTGCTCCGCAGCATTCTCGTACGCTTGTGCAGCTTGCTCCACTATCTGATGCTCAGAAGCATATCGCCCGATAACGCACCAACCATCAGAGCGAAGAGAAGTGAGCCAGTCTGGGTGGCTCGCAAGCATCGTTTGCACTGTGAATGCTGGCGCAAACCGCCCCTCTGCAAGTTGAAGAGCAAGTAGTGCAACTTCCGTCGGGTTATCCGTTTTGCTCTTGTCCAGAAGTGAGGCCACAGACGGAGGCAGGTGCTTCACGTTCTCTTGATACTGTTCTGAGGCGCGTAGCTTCCTATCCGTATCTAGGAGGGACCAGGCGGCCTTGGCGGTAGATAGAGTCTGGGTGCGAGGTATCTCGATTTTGTATTTCTTTTTTACTTTCAGCGCGGTCTTATGAGTTACATGCTCCCAATATGCCACCCTTTCCTCTAGATCTACTAGTACAACGATCACCGGCAGGGAGTGATCTAGCCAGTAGTTAACATGTTTAGCGCTAGGACGATAGATCCATCCATTTGCTGTAGGTTCGCTAAACCAGGAACTGCCACCTTTTATTTGAAGCGCAAGAAGTCGCCCCGTGGGAACGGTACCGTCCCGGATCTCGACGTGTGCGTCAATCCCATAGTCCAAGAGATCTTGTGGTCTGAATGCCCAAGAAAGGCGCCCAAGAACCTCCATCGACGTAAAAGCAACGGCCAGTTGACCGATGATATCGGAGTCGCTTGACATGGAGAATAACCCCTCCTGGGAAGGATGACGGCATCTTACACCTTCGACGCATGACGTCTTGTATGGATATTGGCAGTGTCCCCTTTATCCGACATGTGGGCGAGCGGCTCCTGCGGAGTTGATGAACGGCCTGACCCTGGACGACCCCTCTGGGTTCATCCAGGGCGATTTCAAGGTCGCCGCTGTGAGGTGATGGTCACGTGATGTCCGGATCCATCGTCGCTACATAGCGTGACCGCAGAAATAATGATGAC
>NZ_JBEZYD010000080.1:0-13546 GCF_040638335.1 Nonomuraea sp. NPDC026600 | reverse complement strand
TCCAGGTCAAGACCATTTCCTGAACCTCTGGTACGATGCCGTATCGTTCTGATACGATGGCGTAGCAAGTGTTCGGAGTACCGTTCCATCGACAGGAGGCAGACCCTGATGACCACTGACGACGGCTACCGCGAGGCCGCCCAGCAGGACCACGAAAGCGCCGTGGCCGAGTATGACCTGGAGCAGGCGTACGAGCAGTACACCGGGTCGCTCGGCTGGTACGAGTGGTCCGCGCAGCAGCGCGCGAAGTGGACATGGGAGTGAGCGACTACACCCCGGCGCAGGTGATGGCCACCACCCTGGGCGAGCTGGTCGAGAACAGCCCGGCCGACGCCGAGGAGCAGCCCATCACGGTGCTGACCATCAGCGACCCGGTCACCGGGGACACCTACCCGGTACGGCTCGCGCCGGGGCACGTCGAGACGCTGAACGAGGCGTTCGGCCAGCTGCTGCAGGCCGCCTACGCCGCACGGGACGCCGACCAGGAGGAGGAGGCCGCCAGCAATGACGACTGACGACGGTTACCAGCGGCAAGTCGCGATCGCGGCGGCCGCCGACGAGATCCAAGCGGCGATCCGGGCATCGGACGGTGAAGGCGCCACGGCCGCCATGAGCAGGCTGATGCAGCTCAGCCCGGAGGTGGGCTCCCGTCTCCTGGACCAGCTCATTGTCGCGGGACTGAACCGCATGGTGAACGGGCCGGACCCGACCGGCAAGCAGGAGCAGGGCTGAGGGACGCGACGCGCGCCGAGCCACACCCGAACTGACCAACGAGGAGAGTCATGGACGACAAGGCCGCGTACGTTACTGGCATTCAGGACCAGCTCAGCACCGCCGCGCAGCGCGGCGACAAGGAGGCCGTGGTGTCTATCCTGCAGAAAGTCGCCGCCGAGGACCTCTCACTCGGGGTTGTCCTGGCGGAGAAGGTCGTGAACGACAGCCTGCGGAGGATGACGCGCTGACCGTCGCGACACGCTGAGAAACATCACGGAGCCCCGGGCCGACAGGTCCGGGGCTCTCTGCGTGGTTTGGGCCGCTGACGTCGGGTTTGAGTCCTGAGGCGCGCGACACGCCCGGGCTTTCCTGTACGCGGGTGACGACGCGGAGCGCGCGCTCGTGGAAAGATGCGGACCGACTACTCACTGTCGATCACCCCGCAGGGAGTCACCAAGGCAAAAAGAAACGCCCCGCAGCGCGGGGCGCTCTCACAACTTGATCTAGCACTACACGTCTCGTCTTTGACTGATCAGCTCCGAATGGTTTGGCCGCCTAGAGAGCTGATCGCCGTCAACGGGATTCGTCACGTCTGGAGACCGACGATAGCAGGCACCCAGGCGGATAGCCCACCATGCCCTGAAGACACGCCGGGCACGGCTACCGCTTCCCCGAACCACCTCCTTGACCCCGACGACGATGGCCCGGGCACGACTCGCTTCGCGCACTACGAGGGCCCCGAGCGTCTGCCGAGCGTGCCGACCCGACTCTGGTGGCGCACCGTGCAGCTGCTCCAGGCTCGCGGCGCGTGGTTGCACCCGTGCGCGCTGCGCATGGCCCGGCACCTGGCCTACTGCGCCGACGGCCGCGGCCGCCTGGTCGACGTGCCCGAGCTGCTGGCCCGCTACAGCGCCCACCACGGCCGCGGCCACCGCACGGCCTGGACCGACTTCATGCGCCTGGTCGACGTCGGCCTGGTCCGCCAGGTGTGCGCCGCCGCGCCGTACCGGCAGGCCCGCTACATCCTGTGCATGGACCTGGCCGCCCTGCCCGACGACCTGCCCCGCGACCTGGCCGCCGCTCTGGCCGGCCACGTCGACGACCCCACGGCCATCGTCCGGGGCACGCCCACCCGCGCCGACGTTCACCGCGCCCTCGCTGACTGCGAAGTGATCCGGGTCGGTTCCGCGACCCGCCCCAAACCGATCATGGTCTGCCGGGGTGCGGGGAAACTGCACACGTCTCCCTTTACGCGAGAGGGATCTCCCCCCTCTTCTCCCCCCCCTCCATCACACAGGCCACAGCGGGCCCGTGGGTGGCCGTTCCAGGGGCAAGATCTCGGCGAGGAAGGCGGCGCCCTGTACTTTGTAAAGAGTCTGGGCCCGGACTGGGCGTCTCAGCGGCAGGGAGTGGTGCCGGCGGCCGCCGAGCTGGCCGAGATCGCCGAGCTGGCGCGGCTGCTGCTGCAGCACATGCCGGAGAGCGAGGTCCGGGAGGTGCTGACCAGTCAGGTGGGGTCCGCCGCCGACCTGGTGGGCGTGCTGCGCTGGCGCACCGGCCGGACGCTGGCTGGGCTACGGCGGTCCGAACGCCGGGCGCGGCGCCTGCGGGTCGACGACGACGGGGCCAGGCACACGGAGTGGCTGGCCAGCAACGCCGAGCGGGACGCCCAGGAGGTGGCGCCACGGCGCGCGGAGCTGGTGGCGCTGGCGCGGCAGCGGGCCCGCGAGGTGGCCGAGGCTCGCCGGGCCCAGGAGCAGGCGCGGCTGTCCGCCCGGATCTATGGCTGAGCAGGCCGCGGCTACTTTGCGGCTGGTGGCGCGGACCCGAGCGAGACCTACTCGGCGTAGGCCGGGAAGGCCGCCGCGGCGGCCGCCTTGAGCCTGCTCACCGTGGCGCGGTCGAGGCGTGCGGGCCGCCGCAGGATCCAGCTCGGCACCATGCTGGCGCGCAGGACCTGAGCATCCGCCACGCGTAGCCCCCGGAACGGCACGTGCAGGCCGTGAACGGCGATCACCGGCGTGACCTCCACGCGCCTGCCCATCAGGGCGGTGAGAGCCTGTGCGACGCTCTGGGACTCGTACAGGGCCGAGCGGACCTCGTCTGGCGTCCACCGGTGCCCGGTGCGGACGGTCCGGCCGCGCCGGGTGATCCGCTTGTCTCGGCGCCACTGCTTGCTGTCGATGACGAAGACGCCGGCGGGCCCGACGGCCAGGTGGTCCACGTTGGCGCGGCCGCGCGGCAGGGCCCGGTCGTGCAGGACCAGGTACCCGGTCAGTTCGAGCTCCTGCAGCCGGCGGGCGGTCCGGCGTTCGCCGAGCGCGCCGCGCCGCCAGGTCCTGACGGCCTCGTGGCTGCGCCAGCGGAAGACCATGTCGGCCGCCACGACGAGCACGGCCAGGGCCAGGCCGACCCGCCAGCCCACGACCAGCGTGCCGCCGATGCCGACGATCGCCGCCATCACCGCGCGCAGCACCAGGCGCTCGCGGCGACCGGCCCGCCACAGGGCCCGGTACCGGGCGTGAGCCGAGGCGCCGGCCCCGTTGGACAACCACGGCACGGACGAGGCGGGGCGGACCATCCGGGGCCTCCAGCTCTTGCGGCGACGGCGGGGGATGACACGGGAGGTTCGACGACCTCCAGCGTACGCGCCGGCACCGACACGGTCCCGTTGATCCGTAGGCGTATCGTCCTGGCATGGTGCCGTATCGCCGCGACCCGATCGCTAAAGAATCATGGCCGCGAGCAGGGAAAAGCCATGGTACGGCGCCGTATCAATATGGTACGATGGCGTAGCAAGGAGAAGTTGATGGAGCCGAGGTTGAAGGAGGACCGCATGGTCGCAGCCCTCAAGCGCCTGGCGGAAACGGCGCGGCGGCGCGCGAACGCCAAGCACGCGCTCGCGGAGATCGAGAAGGAGCACAAGCGGGCCCTGCTGGCCGCGCTGAAGTCCGGTGTCACCACGCGCCGCGCCGCCGAGGTGGGCGAGCTGAGCCCGGACACCGTCAACCGGTGGAACAAGGAGCAGAAGGCCAAGCAGGAGGCGGACCCGAAGTGAACGACATCGACCCCGAGCTGCCCACCAGGTACCACGACATCACCGGGGATACGTCGACCACCGACATGCTGCGGCGCTACCAGGAGCTGTCCCAGCGGCAGGCCATGGTGGAGGCGCTGGCCATCTTGCAGGCCCGGGGTACCTACGACGCGACCCGGCACGGCCCCGCCGATCAGCCGTTGAGCGTCGAGGAGCACTTGGCGCTCTTGGCGTTTGGCGAGGCGCTCGCCCGCGCGGTCCGCCACCCCGTCGACGTCGTTCGGGCGTTGCGCGCGGGGGCGAGCTGGGAGCAGGTGGCCGAGGCGCGCGGCCAGGAGGAGCAGGAGGCCCGCCAGGAGTACCGGCAGTGGGCCGAGGGCCAGCGCCGCCTACGCCAGCACTACGGCGACATCGGCATGACCGAGGCCGAGTACGCCGAGGCGATCGCGCGTGCCGATCAAAACGACCACCGACCGTAAGGAGATCACCATGGCGCTGGCCAAGACGTGCGCGTGCGGCAGCAGCTTCGACATCCCGCACGAGCGGGGCGTGGTCGTGGAGTGCAGTGCGTGCCAGGAGCAGGTGCGAGAGACGTTCCTCTCCCCCCGGCTGCAGCCCGTGGCCAAGGCCGAGGAGCTCGAACAGGCGTACGCCGAGGCACGGGGCTTGGACCTGGAGAGGTGACGCACCGCGGCGGCCAGCTGGCCGCCGCCGACATCTGAATACCGACGCTGACGGGCGCCGATCCCCGCGAAGAGAGGGCGCCCGACCAGCTTCCAGCGAATGGAGAGGTTGACCATGGCCGCATCATGGCCGTTCTGCCTCCCTGTCGATCAGGCCCTGACGCTGTGGCCTGACGATCAGGAGGAGGAGGAGCCGCAGTTCGGCACCCTCCTGTTCGACCCGGCCGACCCGTACGCCGTGCACCTGGCGGTGGGGTCCGCCCCGGTGGTGTACACCTTCGAGCGCACGCTGCTGGTCGAGGCGCTGTTCCAGGCGACGCTGTCGCCGGACGACTCGTTCGACGAGGCGCTGAGCCGCACCTTGGGCGAGGGCGACATGCTCCTGGGTCCCAGCGATGAGGACCCCTGGCTCACCCTCACGCTGTTTCCCGAGCCGGATCGCCACCTGGCCTACCGGACCGCGCGCAGCGTGCTGAACGACTTCACCAGCCGCATCGTGCGCATGGTGCCGTTCGGGCAGGCCCAGCGGTTGGCGAAGGAAGCGCTGACCGCATGGCTGCAGGAGGTGGCCAGGTGAGCGTGACCCTTGCCCCACTCAGCCCCGCACAGGCCGAGTGGATCAGGGCGAACGCCTGGACCGCGCAGCTGCGCAAGGAGCACGCCAGCCACCCGGCCTACCGGGCGACGTGCTCCTGCCAGCACGGCAAGACCGGGCACTGCGACATGGGTAAGTGCGGCAAGTGCGAGCGCGGCGAGCCGCTCCCCAGCTGGGAGACGGTGATCTGCGACCGGTCCGGCATCTACCCGGTCCACATGCGCCGGCCCTTCCTCCACCCCACCCCGTCGGCGACGATCCCGCAGCGCCAGCAGCTGGCCATGGTGTGGCTGGCTGACCGCGTGTGCCGGTGGGTGTGCCCGTGCCCCTGCCACCACCCGACGAAGAGAGCAGCGATGACCCAGCACCTGGACCCCACCAGGCCCGGATCCGACCGGCCCCGCGGACCTCTCGGCGACGGCGGTGCCTGGCAGGCGGTGATGGAGGCCGCCGAGTACCGGTGCCAGTGCACGCGCTGCCCGGCGCACCGCCGCGACCGGCAGGGACGGTGTGAGACCGAGCATGGCCCCGGCGTCCGGCTGAGCATCGGCCCCAGCGACCCGAGCCCGGACCCGGCACGCCGGCCGGAGCTGCACCGGGGCAAGTCGGTGGCCTGGTGCGAGCCCTGTTGGAAACGCGCGGTGTCGGTCTCGGCGAAGCTCACCCGCCAGTACGAGGAGCGCCAGCTGCGCGAGAAGACCGACACCCTCTTCTGAACTTCCCCGGCCGAGACGAGCAGGAAGGAGCCGTGCACGACGGCGGCCAGCTGGCCGCCGCGACGACAACACACCTGAACACGCTGACGGGCGCCGATCCCCGCGAAGAGAGGGCGCCCGCAGCTCCAGCGAATGGAGATCTCCAGCATGTCACAGCGCATGAGCAAGGCCGACCGCGACCAGGCCCAGGGCAACGCTGTCCGGACAGCCCACGAGAAGGCGGTCACGCCGAGTTGGGGCACCGAGAAGCAGTCCGTCCGCGACGCCTACGACCTCGAGCTGTCCCGCGAGATGCCCGTCGACGGCAAGACCCGCCGCTGATGAGCGAGGACTCTCCCGCGATGCGGGAGCTCGATGCCGCCTACGAGGCCCTCGAACAGGCGCACGCCGCGAGCCGCGAACTGTCCCTGGACCTCGCCTACGACCTCGTCAACGAGGCGTTCCAGCGCACCCTCACCGCCTGGGATGGCCTCAGCCCGCAAGAACGCGACGCGAACACGTTCTGACCCCGGAAGGAGAGATCACGAGATGACCGCGCAATCGCCAGCGCAGCGGGAGCTTGACGCCGCGTACGAGGCGCTCGACGTGGCGGACCAGGCGCGCATTCAGGCCGCGCTCGGAGACGAGCCGTGCCTGTCGATCGACGACGCGCACGGGCTCTACCTGGAGGCGTGCCACCGGGTCAGCGAGGCCGGAGAGGCCTTGTAGGCGCCGGCACGAAGCGACGGCCCCGCCCCCACTTCCCCGGGGGCGGGGCCGTTCTGTTGGAGACCGTGACCCCGGGCGAGGCACTGGGTGTGGCCTGCCGCCCAGGTCGCGAGCCCATTCCCCTCCGGAGGGCGTGCGACTCGGGGACGTGCCCGGGGTCACGGTCGTTCGCGGGCCGCCAGCTGGTCGGCGGCGGCGGCTTCCACCGACCGCGCGAGCCCCGCCGGACCGACGCCCGCAGACAGGCCAAGCGTCGGTCCGTCCCGGTGCACGACGGCCGCGTAGAGCTGGGCCAGGCGCGCGGCCGCCACGGTGGGCGAGTAGGCGAACGTCAGCACCTCGCGATCGCGGCGAGGGCGAGTCCACCAGATGCGCCCGCCCTGGCACCGGGCGGTCAGGCCGTACCAGATCGATACGACCGTGAAGCTTCCCAGGGCCACGGGGTAGGCGGGGATGTTGTGGCCCCGGGCCAGGGCGCCACACAGCGCGTCGGCCAGTTCCTCAGCGGTGGCCGGCATCGCCGTGTCGGGGGCGGCGCCCTGGAGGGAAGGAATCACGCGACCTACCTAAACGTGAGCGCGCGGTTACAGGAAGGGGTGAGACTGGGGTACAGGCGGATATCCCCAGTCCGACCTGGGAGTGGTGGCGCATGAACGAGATCCCCGCGTGGGCGGCGCGGTTGCGGGCCGAACGACTTCGGCCGGACCGGATGTGGAGCCGGGCCCGCATGGCTCGCGAGTTGCGGGCGGCGGCCGCTGGCCGGGTCGCCGTGGCGCACCCGGCCAGTCTTCGAGATCAGATCAGGGGTTGGGAGAAGGGCAAGCACCAGCCCAGCGAGGTCTACCGCACTCTGTACGCCGTGGTGTTCGAGGTGGACGAGGCCGAGCTGTTCGCCGCCGACCAGCCCCGCGCATCCCTGGAGGACCTGGCCGGCCTGGCCGAACTGCCGCCGGTCGAGGAGGTGCTGGCCCGCGTGGTGGCGGCCACCGGGCGCAGGGTCGGCACGGAGACCGTGACGGCGCTGGCCGAGCGCGTGCACGCCCTTCGCCTGGCCGACGACGTGCTGCCCGGCGGGGATCTGGTCGAGCCCGCGTTCCGCCAGCTGGCCAACGCCGTGCGGCTCTACCGCGACGGTGGCCACCGCGAGGAGGTAGGGCGCGCCCTGCTGGGCCTGGTGGCCGAGTTCGCGCAGCTGGCCGGTTGGGTGGCGGCCGACGCCGGGCAGCCCGGCCGGGCCGCGAGCACCTACCAGCTCGGCATCGAGGCCGCGCGAGAGGCCGGCGACTCCGCGCTGGAGTCGAACCTGTTGGGCGCGCTGGCTTACCTGACGAGCAACGGCCAGAAACCCCGGGGCGGAGTCGAGCTGGCCGAGGCGGCCGTGGCGGCCGCAGGCAAGGCAGCGGTTCCCCTGGCGCGGGCGCTGGCCTGGGACCGGCTGGCCTGGGCCGAGGCCAAGACCGGCAGCGTGGCGTCGACCAGCCGGGCACTCGGCAACGCGGCGGCCGCGCTGAGCGAGGCCGGGCCAGAGACGGAGAGATCCTGGCTGTACTGGGTCAGCGCCGACGAGCTGCAGGTGATGGAGGCGCGGGCGTACACGGAGCTGCACCGCCCGTTGCGCGCCATCCCCATCCTGGCCAAGGTGCTGGAGCGCTACGACCCCTCGCACGCGCGGGAACTGGCGCTGTATCTCAGCTGGCTCGCGGTCGGCCTGGCCGACGCGCACGAACCCGAGGCCGCCGCCACGGCCGCTCACCGCATGCTGGACTTGTCTGCTGGGCTGGCCAGCTCCCGCACCGCTGAGCGCGCCCGCACGGTCCTGGCGCGCCTGGCGCCCTACCGGTCCACGGTGCCGGAGGTGGCGGAGCTGTGGGACCAGTACCGAGTGTCAATAGCGGACCCGGCGCGTACGCTGCCACCCGCGTGACGCTGACCAGGGACGGCGCCTGACACCACGGCGGCCGCGGAGGCCTCGCCGGCGACGAGTTCGGCGCCGTAACACGCCAGCTGACCTGCGGTAGCGCTTATTGACACCGCACAGGCGCCAACGACAATGGCCCCCGCGTCCTCGAAGCGGGGGCCAGACTGGTCGGGCGAGTCAGTCTCTCTCAACCGACTCCAGACCGCCGGCCGCTGACTGCGCACGGCCCAGAACCGTCACCAACTCGTGGGCCTTCGCACATGCGGTCCCGGTTGCGGCGACCAGCTCGTCCACGGCGGCCGTCGTGTCGCCCGCGTGCTTGCCGTAGTCGGGGTGCTCCCGAATCGCGCCCGCGTCGGCCTTCTCGATGACCCAGGTTGCCATCTGGTTGAGTGCCTGCGGCAGCTTGTCCAACGCGGCGATCAGCTCGCCATACACGCTGTAGACGGTGGCCGGGTAGACGATGCCCCCGTTCCCCGGCATGGTCGCGTAGTTCAGCATCCTCACCGCGGCGTCGATCCCGGCCGCGATGGCGCGCGTCCCCTCGGAGGAGTGCGGGCCGTTCACCGTGACGGGCTTGTCGTCGTCGTTGGTCCTGATCTCGATCATGCGTCCGACCTTCCTTGATCGTGTTTGTGGGCTTACCGGGGCGGTCTCGACCGGCCCGGCTCGGGGGCGAAGTCGAGAACAGCCTCCAGGTGCTCACGCCTCCACGTCGTCATAGCCGAGGGCGGTCCGCATGTCCCGCAACCAGACGTTGAAGTTCACGTCGCCCACGGGCGCCATCCCGTTGAGCTGGAGCCTCTGAATGGCCTGCTCCGGGTCGGTGAACCCCATGGCCTCCAGGTGGCTCAGGGCGCCCAGGATCAGCGCCACGGCGAGCTGTTCCCCGACCGGCCAGGCCGTGCTGGGGTGCCCGTCGTGGTAGCGCTGTGCCGACCGGCAGCGCGCGATGATGTCGCGCTCGTAGGCGTTCAGCGCCCGCACGTCACCCGAGTCCGGCGTGACCCCGACACCGAGGCGGCGGGCCCGCTTCTGGGCCGCCTGCGGGCTGTCGAGCCCGAGCCCGGCGGCGATCTCGCGCCATGTGATCCCGGCAGCACGGGCCTTGGCGATGATGTTGGTCTCCAGTCCCTCCAGGTCAGTGCGGGCAGGCCTGATCACCCGCACAGCGGCCAACCAGTCCTCGCGGGTCGGCTCGGGGCGGCCGAACTTTTCCGGGTAGAACGCGCCGCTCAGCACGTAGTGCAGCAGGTCGTGCGCGGACACCTGGGGGCCGTTGGGGTCGTCGGCGTACGTGCGCTGGTGTTGATCGCCGAAGCGCCGTGTGAGGTGGTTGCGGGCCCCCAACTCGGCGGTCACCCTCTCGCGGATCCCGGCCGTTCCCTCTGCGGTGGCGATGAGCTCTGAGAGGAGCTCGCCTCGTTCGTTGTCCATGCCCCGATCGCACACCTTCACCCATTGGTTGTCAACCAACAGTTGAACATTTGGCATGGGTGAGAGCTTGCGGGAAGCCTTAGTTCCCGGAGGTTACCGGCGAGTAGGGACGTGAAACGATCTCCGCCCTGAAGTATGCTTCATGAAGCTCACTTCATGCTCTCTCGCTACCGTCAGAAAGGGGGCCGCCCGTGGCCGCTGACGAAAACCAAGAGCGGACGCCGGTCAGCTTCTTCGACACGACGATGAACTCACGCGACTCCTCCGGGGCCTGGGAGACCGGACGGCTGGACGGGCTCATCGAGGAGTTGGCCGGCCAGGGCCTGCTGTTCGGCCGGGGCGCATGGCTGGCCGACCGCTTCGGCGCCAAGCCGGGCACCGTCGAGGAGGCGCTCCCGAGCGTGCGCAAGTACCTCGACCGGCCGGTGTTCCCGGAAGGTGCCGAGTTCCCCGAGACGACCACCGCCGGGCTCGCCGTGGCGATCGTGCAGGGCGCGCGCCGTGCGCTGGAGGACGTGCAGGCCATCGAGCGCGCCGCCGCCGGCCTCGCCCGCGAGCACGGCATCACCGTGCGCCAGCTGGCCGCCGCGGCGGGCATCAGCGAGCGCGCCGCCAACGACCGCTACCGCCGTCTGGAGGAGACCGTGACCGTGTACTGCGGCGCGTGCGGCGGCGCCATGCAGGTGCCCCGCTCGGTCTTTGACCCGAACCGGGACCTGGCGGACCTGTACTTCCAGGACTGCCCGGGCTGCGGCCGAAACCAGCAGATCAACGGCTGACCGCCGCCTCATTTCCGGCCGGAAAAGAGGAACCCCCCGGTGTGGACCGGGGGGTTCGAGGCGTCGGCGATCATCTCGGGATCGCGCCGCGTGGTTGCCGGCGGGCCGGGCCCGGGGGGAGCGTGCGCGGGTCCCGCCTGCCCGGCGGTGGGTCGTCGACTCGCTCGGCGTGCTCCCACTGCGGGCCGCCGGGGCGGGCGGGCCGGACGTCGACGACGATGCGCAGCCCGGGCCCGCGCCGGTTGGGGATCTCGGCGTCGTCGCCCACCTGGAGGGTCACGGCGGCGCGGAGCACGGGCAGCATCAGCTCGGCGACCTGGCGGACGCGGTCGGGGTCGTCGTCCATGATGCGGATCTGGACCATCAGGCGTACACCTCCCCGGCGGCGGGCTGGTCCTGGTCGAGGGGGCCGCCCTCCACGGTGAGGTACGTCAGGTGGCCGGCCTCGTGCTCGCGGGAGGGGACCGTGGCGGCGACGTCCTGGCGCCGTAGCCGGCCCGCGCCGGTCAGCGTCTCCAGGACGTCGCGGGTGCCGGCGGCCGACCCGTGGATGGTCAGCCGTACCGCGTCCCGCAGGCTTGGCTGGACCTGGTGGTTCACGGGTGCGCTGAGGCCCGGGCGGCCGACGTCGGCCGTGTCGGCGATGCGGCGCAGCAGCAGCCAGAGCCGGTCAGCGGTTCCGGGCGGCCAGGGGTCGCGGAGCTTGCCGGTGGCGGGTTCGAGTTCGCCGCGCCATTGCGCTACCCGCTCCCGCACGGTCGAGGGCCACCCGTCGCGCAGCTGCGGCGGGCCCGCCGGCGCGGTGAGCCGTACGGGGGCGCCGAGTTCGGCCAGGCGCTCGGTCACCGGGCCGAGTGGGCGAGATTCCCAGCCGACCAGGTGGCGGCCGTCCAGTGCGGCCTGCAGCGCCTGCGCGCCCTCGGTCGCGGGCATCGCCTCGTTCGGCGCGCCGGGCGTGCGCGGCCCGGCCAGTCGGACGAGCACGTCGAGCAGCCGGCCGCCGGTGTGGTCCACCGCCTGGACCCGGGCGGCCAGCGGCGGCCGCCGTCGTCCGGCCGGGGTGCGCGGCGCCTCGTGCAGGTCGACCCAGAGCACGGCCGTGGCCGCGTCGTCGAGCAGGTCGCGCGCCCACTGGGTCAGGACCGTTCGGCGTTCGCGGAGCCGGAGCTGCTTTTCGACCAGGCGGGCGATGTGCGAGCAGGCCAGGCACCGCGGCCGCTGGTCGCGCATGGCCAGGCCCTGCTGGCACTGGGCGCCGCAGTCGGCGCACTCTCGCACCGTGGCGGTCCGCCGCCGGTCGGCGGCCGCGAGCTGGCCGGCGGTGGCGCGGGTGGGCGGGCAGTCCGCCACCCGGTACAGGTCGATCCACACCTCGTCATCGCGCCAGTCCGTCCCGGCCACCTTCGCCACGACCGGGCCGCTGGGCTCGCGCGGCAGGTCGGCGCCGGCGAGCTGGCTCCGGCTGGCCAGGTTCCAGGGCACCTCGCCCCACCGCTGGTAGTAGACGGGCTCCGGCGGCGTGGCCGCGCCCTCCTCGTGTTCGGCCATGAAGGCTCCTTCAGGCTCGGGGACTGGGGTCCCCTGGGGGTGTGGTGATGGTTGGACGGTACGCCCTGCGACCGACATTTTGCAACCCGCGATATGGCCGCTGACCGGCGGTTTTCAAGTTTGAAAAGTTCTATGGCCCGCCCCGGGGGGCGAGTCTGCTGGTCAGGGCTGCGGAGGTGCGGGAAGGGCGCGCGTGACGGCGGCGCGAAGGACGTCGCCGGGGGTGATCACGTCGGCGGCGAGGCGTTGGTACTGCTCCCACAGTTCGGGGTCGGTGCGGGCGGTGATGATCCCCGGGTGTGCGTCGCGCCAGGCGCGTACGGCCGCGATGGCGGGGGCGCTGACGTGTGCGCAGGCTCGCTGCAGCCGGGCGGCCAGGTCCACCGGGAGGCGGACCGACACGCTCTCCGGCCAGGCCCGGTCGAGGCTGCCGGGCCACCGGCCCGAGGCGGGGGTGTCGGCGGGGGGCGGCGGCCAGTCGTGGTCCCAGCCGCGTTCGGCCAGTTCGGCGCGCAGCGCGTGGGCCACGAGCACGTCGCGCGTGTCGGCCAGTTCGCCCTCGCGGCGCAGCTCGGCCAGCCGCACGCGCACCCGAGCCCGCGCGACGGCGCGTTCGGCCGCCGGCCGGTTCGGGTCGTCGGCGCCGAGCTGGGCGCGCAGCGCCTCCTGGAACTGGCGGGCGCGAGCCTTCTCCGCATCCATCACGGCCTTGAGCCGGGCGCGGGTGCCGTAGGCCAGGTGGACGCGGACGGGTGTTGTGGCGCGGATCATGATCGAAGCGTGGCAGGTGGATTTCAAGTTTGCAAACTTGAAATCCCGGAGCGCGTCGTACGCACCTCTTCGCCAGGGCGTTTCACCCAGGTCAGGGTCTTGTAGCCGTACCCGGTGCCGTCACGCTCGCGGCGGGTGTGACGCTTTCGCGTGGCGGCTGTGCGGTCTGTCGCGCGGCGCGTCGGCGCGCCCGCCAGGAGGCGGAGCGGCAGGCGTGCGAGTCGTAGATCGCGTCTTGGCGGCGGCCGAACATCCCGGGGATGAACCAGTGCCCGCAGCCGGGGCAGCGGCGGGAGACTTGCCGCGCGTTGCCGGACACGAGCGCCTTGCCGACCCGCACGGCTTTGGTGAACCAGCGGCGCCGGCGGGCCGCAGCCGCCCTGCACGCCGGGCCGCAGTAGAGCGCGTCCGCGCGGGCAGTGGCCCGCAGCGGTTCACGGCAGTGCCGGCACCGGCGTGGAGCGGCCATATCTTCAGCCTACGCCCCCCGGCCGTAGGGATCTTGTACGTGAATAAGTTGCCGCTTACTGACGTACGGCCTTGATCATCGGTGCATCAAGATGTTCTCGTTGACGACTTTGAAGATCGCCGCGCGGTAGATCGGCCGCGCGCCTGTTGCTGTCGGAGCCCCACCCGTCGT
>NZ_JBEZYD010000079.1:0-14062 GCF_040638335.1 Nonomuraea sp. NPDC026600 | reverse complement strand
CAGCCCCGGCAGAATCGGCGACATCGCCCGCGCGGCGCTTGTCCTCACCCATTTCGAGCACAACCACCTACCGGCAATTCACTGAGATCACGTCACTGCCGCCGGTCAGCGACGGCGCCTTGATGTCTGCCTGTTCCTGCAGTTCGCCAGCAGTGTCGTAACGGTAGACCTGCACGCCGTCCGGGGCGCTCCCAGCGCACCAGGACGTCACCATCACGAGCTGCCCGTTGGCAGTCACGGTGACCCCGGTCGCGCCCATCTGCGCCGGGCTGCCGTAGCCACAGGCCACCAGCAGGAAGCTGAGCGTCAGAAAGGTTACGGTCCTCTTCATGCTATGGATCCTCGCGACAGCGTTACGGTATGTCAACAGCGGTACCGGCCGTCACCCAGGCCCGCTTCTATTTCAAAGCGGTTCTTGCATGCGTTGGATCCGGCGGCCGCATAGAGAATGGGGAAGGCGAACCAGTATCCGGTTTGATTGACATAGTAGTACCACTGGTCGCGATGAATCTTCTCGTGTTTGGCAAGGTTCGCATCGATGTCCTTTGACCATAGCCTGGTGACGAATACACCGGCGATCGTATAACCGCTACGCCCCTTCGGGATATACTTATCCGGCATCCCCGTACACATCAACATCCCCCGATGTGCGCCGCAATTTCCCCCCTACCAAATCAGCCCAGTCCATGACGGCGCGTTCTACGTCCCTGAGGTTGCTATTGGCGAATAAAGCGGCGACGATGTTACTGGGTATGTAAGGGTAGAGCTTACGGAAGGCTTTTTCTCCGATCTCGATCGCCTTGCCACCGAGATCTTTGATGAATTCGACGGCAGCCCCTACTCCGTTCTGCATGCTGTTGAATACGCCCTCGAGCCATTCAGGGAATCCGGCCTTTTTCGCCACCAAATCCCCCACAGCCGGGCCGGACACCATGTATTGGTCGAGGTCGCCAGCTGCCAGCATTGCCAGTCCTGCCAGGATCTGATATTCCTCAGCGGACTTAAGGTAAGGCACGTAGAGCTCCAGGAAGTAGTCTTGTGCTTCCTTCGACATCTTCCAATAAGGCACGCCCTTCTCGACTGGCCTGCCATTATGCATCAGCTCGGGTCGACAATCGCGCTACCGCAGGATCAGATATCGCAGGCGGTGGCGCCGCCTGCGTAGTCGCCTATGGAGCCGCAGCTGCCGATGCACAGTCCGCTTCCTGCGCCTGTGGCCTGCACGATGCCGTGCTGGGCGTAGTAGTCGATGGCTGTTTGATTGTCGATGCCTGGGGTGTAGGGGGAGTTCCAGGTGCTACCGACCGCGTCGCCGGAGATGACGGTGGAGTGGCCGGTGGGGTCGGTGCCGGTCATCGGTGAGGCGTTGGCGTAGGTGTAGCGGTTGGCCTGGACGGATGGGCTGGGGTTGAGGGTGGCGGTGTCGCGGCTGGTGAAGGCTCCGGTGCCGGGCAGGTACCAGCGGGCGTGCATGTTGACCTTGCCGGTGTCCGGGTCGGTGTGTGCGCCCTGGTAGCCGAGCTGGTTCTTGGTGCCGGTCTGTGCGGTGACGGTGCCGAACGGGTCGTAGGCGGTGGAGGTTTGCAGGCTGGTGGTGTAGGTGGCGGCCAGGTCGCCTCAGAACCTGGGAACGCCGGGGCCCTGCCTTCATCCGGGCGTCCGTCAGTGGTGCCGGAGCGCAGAAGGTGTTCAGGGCGGCGGTGGAGCTGATCGCCGAGCATGGGTACGCGGCCACCACCGTCGACGCCATCGCCGAGCGGGCCGGGGTGGCCAAGGGCACCGTGTTCTACAACTTCGGCAGCAAGGAGGGGCTGTTCGAGGCGCTGCTGGAGCACTCGATCAACTTGCTCGCCGAGGCGCTGGCCGACGCCGACACCGGGGAGAGCGCGCTGGACGCGCTCGACTCGGTCGTCCTCGGCCAGCTCAGGTTCTTCGAGGAGCACGGGGCCTTCGCCCGGGTGCTGCTGGCCGAGATGTGGCGTACGGCGTGGCAGGAGGCGGTGGCGCGGCTGCGCCAAAGCGCGCTCGGCGTCTACGCGAACGTCCTGCGCAGGGCCGCCGCGAACGGCGAGATCCGGGCCGACCTGGACGTGGAGACGGCGGCGACGGCCGTGTTCGGCATGGTCCTGACGGTCGCCATCGAACGCCGCGCCCTGTATCCGGATCGGCCGCTCGAGCGGACTCACGCGACTCTGGTCGAACTCCTGCACGGGCGCATCAAGTAAGCCTTACCGCCGCGTCGAACATCGGCGCTCGGAGTCAGCGTTCTCTCCGCGAGCTGACGGCCTGGTGGGCGTCAGCTCGCTGCCCGTACCGGAAACGCCTCAGCCGGCGTGTGGCCGCAGCAACTCCTGGATCTGCTCCACCTGCGCCGGGGCCAGCGGCCCGTGCCGTAGCGCGCCGGCGTTCTGCTCGGCCTGGCCGACCGTCCTGATGCCGGGGATCGGCACCGTGCGCCCGCTGCGGGCCAGCAGCCAGCCGAGGGCGCCTTGGGCGAGGGTACGGCCGTCGGAGGTCAGGATGTCGCGGATCGCGTCCAGCATGGCGAGGAACTCCGGAGCGGGCCGGCCGTCCTTGAAGAAGGTCATCCACGCCGGAGAATCGCCGCGTACGTCGTCCATCGGCAGCCGCGAGTCCGGGCCGTACTTGCCGGTGAGCAGCCCCATCGCCAGCGGCCCCCGGTTGACGGAGGCGAGCTCGTGGGTGTCGCACACCGCCAGCATCGCCGGGGCGTCGTGCAGGACGTTGATTTCATGCTGCACGGCGGCGCAGTGCGGCCCCTTCGCGAACATGGCCGCCCGTTCGGGGTCGTCGGTGCTCCAGCCGTAGGACCGGATCAGGCCTTCCTCGACGAGCTCCTCCAGCGTGGCGATCATCTCGTCCACCTGCTCCGGCGGTGCGTCCCCGATGTGCAGCTGGTACAGGTCGATGTGGTCGGTACCCAGCCGCTCCAGCGACGCCCGGCAGGCCTGCCGGATGTATCCGGACGAGATGTCGTGGCCGGTGAGGGTCCGTGTCGCCTCGTCGAAGGTGTTGCCGAACTTGGTCGCGATCACGACCTCGTCCCACCGTCCGGACAGGGCTCTCCTGAGCACCCGCTCGCTGTGTCCGGTGCCGTACACGTCGGCCGTGTCGAAGAAGGTGACCCCCAGGTCGAGCGCCCGATGCACGGCCGCCACCGACTCCTCGTCGTCCACCTGCCCCCATCCGGCCGGCTTGCCACGGGCCATGAAGGGCCCTCCGATCGCCCATGCCCCGAACCCGATCGCGCTCACTCGCAGACCGCTACGCCCCAAGATCCGGAATGAATCGTTCATCTCGCACTCTCCCTGACATCGCGGAAATGACTCCAGGGAAGACGCTGTCACCTGGAGTGGACTCCAAGTCAAGCTCGGTTCTGCCGGTTTCCGCCCTCGCCGGCCGCGAAGTGTTCACTATCCCCTTGGCGCTCATTGTCTTGATTTGACCCGAGACGATCGGCGACCATGACGGTGTCTGTCACCCCCCTTTAGGAGGCTTCGTGCACACTCCGCCGCGCCCCCGCCCTTCCTGGCCGGTACGACTCACCGTCGTCCTCGCCGCCATGATGTCCCTCGTAGGTCTGGTCGGCATCACCCCCGCCAGCGCCACGGTCTACAACTCCTGCACCATCTCCCGATGCGCCGCCGCCCGCTCGACCAACGCGATCTGGGCGTCCAAGGGCTACCCCACCTCCGCCGGCTGGTACTCCTGGCCGGACGGCTACTTCCTCTAAGAACACACACTAGCCGGAGCTTGATGCGTCGTCGATGCCCTCTGAACTGCGAGAACACGCCCAGTGTGCCGATGCCTCTACTGTAGGGCTTGAGTGATCATCGCCTTTCGACTCAAGGGGAACTGGGTTATGAAGGGTTACATGCAGGTCATGACCACTGTGCCAAGCGCAGAAGAGGGCGCGACTCTGGCCCGTAGCATCACGTCGCAACGGCTGGCCGCCGGAGTACAGATCATCGGGCCGATTCGGTCCCTGTACTGGTGGCGAGGCTCGTTGCGCGACGAGCAGGAATGGCAGTTGGTCATCAAGACCACGCATTCTCTGCTCGCCGCGCTTGAGCGCCACATCAAAGCGAACCATAGTTACGAGACACCAGAAATCATCGCAACAGAAATCGCCGTGGGGAGTGATGATTACCTGGACTGGATTAGCGCGGAGACGCAGAGAATTGGCGCTTCGTGATAGCCAATTCTTCCAGGAATGCCCGGATTGGCGGCTGAGCTTGCCAGCGCCTGAGCGACTCTGCAAGAACGATGAATCGCGGTAGCCAGATGCCAGATTCTGTCTCGCGGATGATGGCGAGACCTTCTCTGGCCGCTTTGGCGGCCTCTTGCACTGAGCCATGGACGATATGAGCAGTGGCAATGTCGCCAAGAATGATGCCTGCCCGCTTTCGCTCTACCTCAGGTAGGCGGGCTATAACGGCACGTGCTACCTGCTCGGCTTCGTCCAGCCTGCCGATTTGAGCGTATGTAGAGATCTGGAAGGAGTCAAAGCGATCCCGATCTAGGAATCTTGTCCATACGCGATCCTCTTCCGGGTCGGCGATATTGAACGCTTCGTTGGCATCGGCCCACGATTTAAGAGCCGCTTCCTTTTCTCCCAGCGCCGCGCTCTCTTCCGCGTGCCTCGCGGCCAGCCACGATGTGGTTCCAGGTGATGTGTCTCTGGGCAAATTCTGTAGGGCAGTTGTCAGGAGAGCACGCGCCCGCCCATGGTTTCCTTTGCCGCTTGGTATGTAGCTTCTGTATCCGAACGCGCACGCGATGATAGCCGGATCATCAGCCTCTTTCGAGGCTTTCTCGGCCGTGTCGTAGAAGTTCCGAGCAGCGGATACGTTTCCCAGGTCTGTTGCGATCCAACCGGCAAGCACGCTGCTTTCGCCCGCAACCACAATCAAACGTCTGCGAAGCTCGTCTTTGGGATCCGTGGCTGTGCCGTTCAGGATGGTTCCGACTTCGTTCAAGTGGGCCGCCAGCCCCTTGAAAATCGTATGTGCGGGCAGCATTTCTTCGAGACGATGGAAACCGGCAGCCCTTGCCTCCATCTCCCGTACTACTGCTTCGTCAATTGCGCTCGGCCTTGACAGCGCAAATGCGACTTTCTCCCATGCCTCACTTTGTGCTACAGCTGACTGGACACCGAGTTGTGCCACCATGGACAGTAATTCGCGGCGCTTCAACGGCTCGCCCCTTTTTCCGATCGCTTCAGCGAAGAGCTGCAAGTCGAAAGTGTCTGTGGGGATCTGGGCCCCGTCACTGACGACCTGTGCACTGCCCCTGCGACTAGAGGATGACAAGCCCAAATGGCGACGCAAGTGGGCAGGCATGCCCAAACCATCAGCGAACGCCTCAAATGTATGCTTTGCGGTCGGGACGCGCTTGCCGCTCTTGTACTCGCTGATGCGACCCTGGGGCCTACCGGTGAGGTTCGCGATCTGCCCTTGGGTGACGCCGTACTTGGTGAGGATGCGGATCAGCCCGCCGAGATCGCGCCGCTTGCACGCGTCTTCCACATCCTGACGTGCGAAAACAGTCTCAAGAACTTGTTGCACTCGCTCTTGGTCCATGGTCATGGCGGCGTTCCGTTCCCCTGGTAGCGCGCCTTTTCGAGAGAAGTAGATCGCTTCCAGTCCATCACACCGTGAGATATCACGGTGAGATTCTGCGGAACCGGTTTGCTTGGAAGCCTCACATCAGTTCGTGGCGCAGGTCAGAGCTGATCTGAGGAAGAGTCGAAGATCCGCGTTTGTCTGGCTTCCACCCGTTCTTTTGCTCGGAAAGCGGAGTTGCGGGAGGGCTGGTGCATGATCCGGGAACAGGAGGCTTCTCGTCTCGGCCCCATAGCCGCCGCTGCCGTGGCTGACCAGCTACAACGAGAGCTGGCCATGCATGGGATCGCGGCTGATGTGAACGACGGCTATGGGCTGGCCGTGGTGTCGGTCTGGCGTGGTCTGGTCGTATGGACGAACGGTGATCATTTCTGGTGGTGTGCTGGCTGGAATGATCACCGTTCCCGCCCCGTCTATGCCTGGCATCCGGCGACGGACGCGAAGCGGGCTGCCCGACGTATCGCCGTTCGGTATGGGGATCTTCGCGTCACTTCGCCGGGCGGGTCGTGATCGGACATGGCGCAGGATGACTGGAGCTTGGCCCATCCGATGGCTTATGAAGCGGTTCTGCTCGGGGAGCGGCACGCCCTGTACGAGGCGTGGTCGAAGATCGAGTTCCTCGACTCTTTCGATCTAAATATCGATGACGTGCGTGACGGTTACAGCGCCAACGCGCTGTATCGCCTGTATCTGGAGTCCCGTACTCGGACGCGTGTGCTGGGCAGCCATGCCGAACTGTAGGCATGCCGGGAGGTGGCTTGTGGGTCGCGTGCGCGTGCCGGTGATGGCCCCGTTCACGTGCGATGGGTGGGACTTCTCCGAGGATCGGTCACGCCGCCGCTTCTACGCGACGCGCCGGGGCGCGGACTTTCAGATCTTCGCCAGCACTATGTACACCCTGTGGCGGTGGGTCCGACGGGAGGAGAGGGCGCGCGGTTGGAGCGTGCCCCGCGAGCCCGTCATGGTGTGGTGCACGCCCCTGCAAGCGAAGCTTGAGTATGACCTGGGCCGATGGCAGGTCCGATCATGAGTGGAATCCCGCGCTGGCCTACTCGCTGGCCACCCTGACGCGCGACGGTGCGGTTGACAGGCTTGCTCACACCTTGCCACCGTGTCCCGCACCGTCGCGTCAACGCCCCCGGCAGAGCCCTTCTGCGCTCGTGAGAGTGCCAGTTCCCAAGGGCTCTGTCGGGGGTCCTCTTGTGTGCGCACATGCTGTGAGCTGGGGTTTATCTCACCACAGGATCTAATCCATCTCATCGCCGGATGTTTTTGATCTCGCCGCATGATCACACCGCGTGATGGGTTCAGCCCTTCCCCGAAACCTACCTTCGCCTCGTAGGTCACCGGAAACGGAAGGGATGTGATCTAGATGAGCCCAGCTCAGCGCCACCACCGCCGCGAACTGATCACCAGTTTGCGTGCCCTGGCCACGTTCTTGGACAGTCACCCGCAACTGCCCGTTCCCAGGTACGGACAGGTTCGGGTGTTGGTCCACACGCTCTACGAGACCGACGCCACCACCGAGGCAGAGGCGATTGCCGAAGTTGAGCGGGTGGCCGCGCTGTTGGGCGTCGCGCCCACGGTCGAGCACGGACATCACGTCGTCTGCGTGGAGCTCGGCGTGCTCTGCTACGAAGTCCTCCACGTCACGCAGGCGGCCATGGTGCGTCGCCACGCCCTGGACTCCTACCGTGACGCGATCACCCTCGACGAGATCGAGGGGGCGTGAGCAGTGGACCCCGCCCTGTTCGTCGTGTTCCTGGCCCTGGCCCTGTCGGTCGCCACGCTCGTGCTGTTCGTGGTGCTGGTCGCCGTGATCCGTGCCGAGGACCGCCGCCACGCCCCGACCGGGACCCTCAGCCGCCGGCTGTTGGGCACCTACGCCCCGCCGGCCGACCGCCTGTCCGGGAGGAGGTGAACCCCTGATGCGATCACTCCCGCTCCAGCCTGGCCGGTGCCTGTGCGGCGCGGCCACGCCCGGAACGCTGCGGTGCCGCAAGTGCCGCGCTCGCTGGCGCTGGTGCCGCCGCAAGTCCCGCCACGACGGCATCTAGCCCGCCCGCCGCCCGTCCCCGAGATCTCGTAAGAGGAGGTGAATCCCCCCGTGACCGTGACTGTCCCGCTGGTGCTCGTGGTCGGTGCGCTGGTGTTCCTCGCCTGGCGCTACCTGGGGCTGAAGCTCTGGCACGCGCTCATTGCGCTGCTGTTCGGCTTCCTGCTGGCCGCTACCGCGCTCGCCCCCGACATCCGCGCCGCGATCGGTGCCGCCCTGAGCTGGATCACCGGCCAGTGACCTGCCCGCCAACCAAAGAAGGTGATGCTTAATGACCCAACGCCACCCCTACCCGCACGCTGATCTCCAGGGAGCTGCCACCCGCAACACCACCGCCGCCGAACTTCTGACGGCATTCGCCAAGTCCGCCCCCGCCCTCGACGACCTATGGCGCCGCATCTTCGACGCCCTGGCCGACACTCCGGCCCTGATCACCGACATCGATCGTCTGCGCGCTGAACTGTCCACCGCCCGCTACCAGCGGGCGAACCTGATCGCCGCCATCCGCGCCACCCTGGCCGCCCACGACGAGGGCGAGCACGACCCGCTGTACTACGTGCGTGACGAGCTGCACGCCCAGCACAGCGCCGACGCCCGACGCGCGGCGGGCGGTGGCCGATGAACCGTCATCGCACCTCCCGCTACCAGATGCGGCGCAACGCCCGCCGCATGCGACGCTACGGCGTCGAACCCATGGCGCTGATCACCGAGGACCTCGAATTCGCGCCCCTGGTCATCGCCAGCATCGCCCGCACCGTCTGGCGCTACCGCTCCGAACTCGCCCCTCTCAACATCGCCGCCGCCGACCTGGTGACGGGCGTGATCCTGCGACACTGGTTCCCCGAATGGTGGCCCACCGTGATCACCGCCGCCGTCCTGGTGGCGGGTGCGGTGGCCATCTGGGGCCGGTGGGTCAACCTGCCCCGCCCGATCGAACGCGGCTACGCAGCCGTCACCACGGCGTTCGCAGGAACGTGGCTCACCCTGGCCGCCTACCAGGGGCCGTTCACCGCGCCCCTGCCCGCCGTGCTCGGCATCGGCACACTCGTGCTGGCGGTGCCCTGGTGGGCGCACCGTCGCAGGCGTGCCCGCGTGCGCGTAGAACGCACGCTGGCCGCCTGGCCCGACATCGCCCAAGCGGTCGGCCTGGCCGGATCCCGCGTCCAGTCCGCCATCGTGGACCTGTGGGGCTACCGCTTCCGGCTCGGGCTGGGGCTCGGCCAGACCGTTGAGGACGCCCTCACGGCGGTCCCCCGCCTGGAATCGGCGCTGGGCACCACACGCGGCGGCGTGCGTATCCAGCCGGTGGCCAGCAAAAAGGCCAACCGCGCCGACGTGCGCGTCATCGAAACCGACCCGCACGCCGACGCCATCGCCTGGCCAGGCCCGTCTATCACGTCGATCACCCAGCCCGTCAAGCTGGGGCTGTTCGAGGACGGCATGCCCGTCCGCGTGCCCTTCCTGCGGCGGCACGGGCTGTTCGCGGGCATCTCCGGAGCGGGCAAGTCCGGCGGCGTGAACATCCTGCTCGGGGACCTGACCGCCTGCCAAGACGTGATCCTGTGGGCGATCGACCTCAAACGCGGCATGGAACTGCTGCCCTGGTCATCGTGCATCGACCGCCTGGCCACCACCCCACAGGAGGCAGAGGCACTGCTGGCCGATGCCGTGCTCATCCTCGACGGACGGGCCGATGACCTCACCAGACGCGGCGAACGCGTCTGGGAGCCGTCACCCGAGCGACCCGCACTGATCATCATCATCGACGAGTACGCCGAACTGGCCAGCGAGGCACCCCGCGCGATCAACTACGCCGACTCGATCGCCCGACGGGGCCGCGCCCCAGCGGTCAACCTGATCGCCGCCACGCAACGCCCCTCGAAAGAGGCGATGGGCAAGAGCGCGGTCCGCTCCCAGATGGACATCCGGCTGTGCTTCCGCGTCCGCGAACCCCGTGACGGGGACCTCATCCTCGGACAGGGCATGGTCAAGGCCGGATGGCACCCGCACAAGCTGGACGCCCCCGGCAAGTTCCTGATCAGCTCCCCGGAACACGACATCCCCCGCCGCGCCCGCAGCTACCTTCTCGGCGACGAGGGGGTAGCAGCGACCGCCGAACGGCACGCCGAAGGTCGCCCGTCCCTCGACGCGGTGTCCCTGGCCGCTCTGGACGCCGCCGCATCGGTGGCTGACAGGCACGCAGACGCCCCGACAGAGGAGGAGCGGACATCGCCACGGCACGCACGCCAAACCGCGCCCAAACGCGGCGACAGCGTGTTGTGGACGGTCCTACGCGACGCCCCCGAAAACGGGATAACCGTAGACGAGCTGAAAACCGCAACGGGAATGAGCCGCCCCACCATTTACCGGCGACTGTCACAGCTCGAAAACGACGGGAGAGTACGTCAGGTCAGCCGGGGACGGTGGCGCGCCCGCCTCGACCCCGACCCCGCGTAGTCACCGACTCTCGGTAATCGTCTCATCGTCTCAATGTCTCAGTCTCCCGCACGTCTGCGCGTACATAGGCGACACACGCGCACTGAGACGAGACGGTGAGACGAATACGGAGAGTAACCGGCGAGGGGAAGTGATGCCCCAACGACACCAGAAGATCGGGAACGCTCGGCCGGAAAGAGGTGATGCCCGACGAGTAAATCAAAAGCATCGAATCGAGAAAATGGAAAGAAGGTGAGAATACCTCCGGCCAGTCACGCGGAGACGCCCACGCGCAATCTATGCGATGGACATCTACGCCCTTGGGTCCACGCGGAGACTGGCGCGGCAGGATGGCAGATCGCTAGCTCATCCCGCCGACTCGCCCATGCCGTAGCCACCATTTACGGCGGAACCGTCTACTCCCACACAAAAGGCGAATCGCAGATCCGCATTCCGCAAGCGGCCCTGATAGTCGTGATCGTGGAGGCAGACAGCGAAACGCTGTGGTGCCGTCTCGACACCCAGCATTCCGATTCTTGTCTCTTCGCACTGGTATATGCGCCATGGCCGGTCGCTACCGTACTGAGATGCCCCACGACCACATTGCCAAGGCAGGGGCGTCTATCAATGCGCGACGTGCGAGTGACCACACGCATGGGGCGTACAGTGCGCTACCTGGTTCCCGTATTCACCCCCGCCTGAGGCCCGCCCCCAAGAAAGGAGAAGTTGCTTTCGGTGCGTCAGAGAAAGGCGAGAAGACGAAACCGCCCGGACCTACCCCACATAGGTACCAGGCGGTTTCTTCGCGTGTATAGCCTCTTAGCCGGTCAGCTCGATCCCATCCGTGCTGATCTCCATGCCGGTAATTGCTACGCGCGGGTCGTGTCCGGTGGGGTGCAACACCACACGGACCTCAAACTCTGCGAGCATTTCCCGCCGCTTGACGGAATCCCCTGCACCCCATTCCTGGGCAATCGTCCGGCCGGTGGGGACCATCCGCATTCCCGGCTTGCGTTCCGGCAACGCCTTCAGGGCCGCGATTTCCTCCCCGAGTCGCCGGTATTCGATGCGGTACCATTCCGCGTCCTCTGGACCGTCGTACAGTCCGGCCTGGCGGTCCTCACGCAACCGTGTGCGTGTGGCCGTCAACTCCGCGACCTGGGCGGCATGCCCGGTGCCAGGATCATAGACTTTTCGCATGACTTCTCCGGCGCCGTAGCGGGAAAGGAACCATTCGCTTACGAGGGCATCCAATACCGTGAGCGCCATGATGGGGGCTGGCTTGCAATGCGCCGACGCGGGAATCCCGCGTACCCGCGCGATGCATCCGTATCGACCTGTGACGTGTAGCCGTGCACCGCAGTTACCGCAAAACGCGATGCCCGACAGCAATTGCGTGCTTTTCGGCGCGCGGCTTCCATTGCGTTTCGGTGCAGTTTTCTTGACAAGAGCATCATGGGTCGCGCGATCCCACAACGGCTCGGCAATGCGCATTGGCCGTCCGTCAGAACCAATCACCGGCCTTTCGTGGTGGATCAAGTATCCGAGCGCAGCTTCACTGCACAAGATGTGCTTGACGGCTTTCGCAGTCCACGGCCCGCCCTTCATCGGACGGCTATACAGTTGGCGAAGCCGATCGGACGGGCAGGGAATCCCTTCACGTGTCAGGCGTGCCGCCTCTGTCGCACAGGTAATTTTTCCCGTCTCATCCGCCAGAATTCGCTGTGCCACTTCCCGGATAATCTGTGCGGCTACTGTATCGATCGCTACGTGGTCGATCTTTGCCTTGTGGGCGAGGCGGACATACATGTATCCATACGACGGGCGTTGTTTGGGTTCTCCTGCTGCGCGTGCGCGTACTGACTCGTCGCGGTTGCGTTTCTGGATCGCACGCAGTTCCATTTGCGATCCCCATGCCTTTATCAGCCATTCGTTTTCCTGGTTCGGGTCGCTGAAGTCCCACACTCCCACGTGATCGGCCGTCACGATGACGCGTTCTTGGCCGGTCAATAGGGCCTGCGTGTTCAACGTGTCCCGGACGTTGCGCCCGACGCGATCGACGGTGGCCGCCGCGATACCGTCGTACGGCCCCATCTCTCCCCGCAGCCAGGGCCCGAACCCCCGCCGCGTCAGCGGGTCCGTGGCACCAGAAACCTCCCAGTCATCGGCCCAAGCCACGATGTGCCCTCCGGCGTCCGCTGTGGCCCGTAGGATCTGGTCTCCCTGGCGCTGTGGGCTGTTGGTGGCGTCGCTCTTCCTGCTCAGCCGCCGCACCCCCACCAAGCAGCGCCCACACCCGTCATAGTCCGTCGTGAGCATGTCTTCCATGGTGCCCCGCTTCCCGATGTGTGGATAGCGGAAGCAGCCGGACGGCAGGTACAACTACACCGGCGGGCGCTTCTACAACCGGGAAGGCCAGCTGCCCAGCGGCGCCACCTACTATGAGTACGACGTCTACTCCCGGTCGCAGGGTGCCGCGCGTGACGCGTACCGGATCGTCGTCAACCGCAGCACCGGCGTGACGTGGTTCTCGCCCAACCACTACACCGACTTCTACCGGCTCTAGGGAACCGCAATGACCTCCGCCGCGCATCCGCTGCCGCACTGGCTGACGGTGTCCACCGACCCGGCCCCGGCGCTGGTGGATGGGCGGGCGTGCCGGACTCGTGCCGCCTTCTTCGAGGAGGTGGCACGGGCTCTGCGCCTCCCGGACTACTTCGGCCGCAACTGGGACGCGCTCACCGACTCCTTGCGCGATACCGGCGCCGTCACCCTGATCGTGGCGCACGCCGAGGAGTTGCTCAGCGTCGAGCCGCCCGAGCAGCTCGCGACCTTGCTGGCCGTCCTCGCCGACGCCGCCCAGAACGGGCTGACCGTAACGCTGTGCGTCGACCCCCGACATGAGGCCGTGTTTCGGCAGCGGGCCGCCGCCGCGCTGACCTGAGACAGGCGAAGTTCACCGCTGGCGTTGCATGGAGAGGGCCTGGCGCCAATGTTCGGCCGCCTGGCCCATGTCGTGGCCGAGGAGTTCGAAGAACTGGCTGGTGGTGCGGAGCCGGTCGCCGGTGGGTGTATCGGTGCCGAAGATCCCGGCCCCGTGTCGGGCGGTGTCGGCCCATATCGCTATCGACCTGGCACTGGCCACCCAGGTGTGGTACCAGACATCGACGTCGACGAAGTACCGCACTCGACGCGCCTCGCGCTCCCGGGCGACCATCCCTCTCTGCTCAAGCCACTTTATGGCATTGGAGATCGTCGCCGGACTGACGTGGAGCTGCTGGACCAGCTCCGTGGCGGTCAGGCTGCCGCCCTCGCTGAGGAACAGCGCGGCGAACACCCTGGCGGTCATGGGTGACATCCCACCCTCGATCATCATGGCGATGAACTGTTCTTGGAACTCCCGGGCTGTGCGGACGTCACGGTTGTCGGTGGTGTGCGGAACGTCGGCGTGGGGTGCGCGCTTGCGGCGGCGGGCGCGCCAGCTCGTCGCATGCTGGGCGCGGGCCGCCCGGTAGTCGTTCGGGCCGCCGTTCCTGGTGATCTCGCGGGTGACGGTGGACCTGGACCGTCCCAGTCGGCGGGCGATCTCCGCGTAGGTCAAGTCGGCCGCCAGCCCTTCGGCGATGCGGCGACGATCCTCGGCGGTCAACCGGTCTCCTGGCATGTGATCCTCTCTGAGCGCTCGCCGGCAACACGGTTGCACTCAGCTACAAGCTCATTGCACCAATATACGGCCTTCTACCTGCGCATATGAGTTCTGCGAGTTGTCTCATTCTGGAACACAAGCCTAGCGTTTACCCAGACAGAAGAGGAGATTCATCATGGAAAAGGGGCTCTTCGAAGTTAAGCGGGGTTGAGGCAACCACGGCTCTTTCGGGTGGTGGCGCAGCGAGTGCGGAGTCGTTGTGATTCGGGGTTTCGGAAA
>NZ_JBEZYD010000078.1:0-17399 GCF_040638335.1 Nonomuraea sp. NPDC026600 | reverse complement strand
AGCTGGCCACACCAACGACCAATAACAATCAAGCACATCAAGGGGTCAAAATTCAGACGACGCCAGGGGGTCCAGATTCAGCCGTCGTTGACACCGCCCTCCCTGTGGTAGCAAACAGGTAGAAAACCTTGTGCTGAGGGCGGGGCGACCGGGACGCACCACCGGTCTGGCTCTGGTCCTCCAAAACCGGCGCCACCAGCGCGGACGTGGACCGCTGCTGGCAGGCGTTCCTGCGCAGACTCGACCTGGAGCACACCTACCGCTTCTGGAAGCAGACCCTTGGCTGGACTCGCCCCAAGCTGCGCGCAGCCCAAGCCGCCGACCGCTGGACCTGGCTGCTGCTCATCGCTCACACCCAGCTGCGCCTGGGTCGCCGTCTGACCGAGGACCTGCGTCATCCATGGGAGAAACCGGCCCGGCCGGGTCAGCTCACTCCCGCCCGCGTCCGGCGCGGGTTTCGGAACCTGCGTCCCACACTCGCCCAGCCAGCCAGTGCACCCAAACCCTCCAAGCCCGGCCCCGGACGCCCACCCGGCATCCCCAACCGCAGGCCCGCACCCCGCTACGACGTCGGCAAAACCGTCAAACGCGGCCGCACCCTCGCAGCCCTACAACAATCCGGAGGATAAAGAACAAGCTAAGATCATCCCCTATATCCCGTGATCATGTCCTATAGCTTTATATGGGTGCCCTCGGCGGCCTAGGTTGGGTCAAGAAAGCAAGAGACTTGCAGGCAAGAAACTGCAGGCCAGAGGCCAAAATACCTGTGGAGAAGAGTGCCCCGGCAGGATCCGAACCTGCGGCACCCACTTTAGGAGAGCGTGGTCGGTATTGGTTCGCCGTTAGGGATGACCTGCGAGAACACGCTCTGCGGCCCTTGCAGGTCGTATGATCATCCCGCGCATGTCCCCCCGTTGACTACGCGTCACATGTCTGTGGCGATCGAGGCGGTGGTGTCCGTCTGACACATGAGTCTTGATGAGGTGAATCGCCTGGGTTCGTTGGTCTCCATCGAACCCGGGGCGGTTCAAACCGTACGTTGTGTAACGCAAGCGGCTGGCCTGACGATAATCGGTGCTCGGCAAGATTCAGTAGGGTCTTTTGCGGCTCTACTTAGCGTCATGTGAGAGTCGCGGGGAGTTAAAATAGGTCGCAGTGAGACTGTCGACATTGCTCGCTATGTCTGACTGGCTTGGTGGGGAGGATTGCCCCGTACCGTTACACATGTGCTTGATTTGGCAGGGAGGCTGGAGTGGGCGGCGTGAGGCTTGAGGACCTGACGCCGGGTGCCGTCGTCAGCGGAGTGACCGCGAACGGCCATGTAACCGTGGTGGCGGTCAAGTGGTACGGCTCCAACGCCGTCAACCTGACTCATAGGGCGGACAACGGCGACGTTGCCGATCAGCTGCTCTACCGCGATTCGGAGGCTCGCCTCACCCTGCGCAAGCCCTCGTCCGCGTATGCCTTTGACGGAGACGGGGCACTGTTCAAGCTGGCCGCCGAGGCGCTGCGCATCCGGATGGCCGCTCGGTTCGACCCGATGCTCGCGGTCACGACCAGCGATCTCGAACCGCTCCCGCACCAGATCCAGGCGGTGTACGGCGAGCTGCTCGACCGCAGCCCGCTCCGCTTCGTCCTGGCCGACGACCCTGGCGCTGGCAAGACCATCATGGCCGGCCTCTACATCAAGGAGCTGATGCTCCGTGGCGACCTGGAGCGCTGCCTCATCGTAGCCCCCGGCGGGCTGGTCGATCAGTGGCAGGAGGAACTGCTCGACAAGTTCGGCCTCCGGTTCGATGTGCTCACTCGCGACCTCATCAACGCCCAGCTGGACCAGACAGTTTTCGAGAAGTCCCCGCTGCTCATCACCCGAATGGACCAGCTCTCCCGCAGTGAGGAGCTCCAGGAGCAACTCCAGCAGAGCGACTGGGACTTGGTCGTGGTCGACGAGGCCCACCGCATGTCGGCGAACTACTTCGGCGATGAGCTTAAGAAGACCAAGCGCTACCTCCTCGGCGAGCTTCTCGGCAGGCACACCCGTCATCTGCTGCTGATGACGGCCACTCCACATGCGGGCAACGAGGCCAGCTTTCAGCTTTTCATGGGGCTGCTCGACTCCGATCGATTCGAGGGCAAGTATCGCGAGGGCGTCAGTTCCACTGACACCGACGGCCTCATGCGCCGCATGGTCAAGGAGGACCTGCTCACCTTCGAGGGCAAGCCGCTCTTCCCCGAACGCCTTGCCTACACCGTCCCCTACAAGCTCTCAGACCCTGAGCGGGAGCTGTACGAGGTCGTTACCGACTATGTCCGCGAGCAGATGGGAAAGGCTCAGCAACTGGCCGCGAAGGGCGACGGCAAGCGCGGCAATACTGTCGGCTTCGCCCTCACTGTCCTTCAGCGCCGCCTGGCGTCTAGCCCGGAGGCGATTCTCCAGTCGCTCGTCCGTCGCCGCAAGCGGCTCCAACTCCTCCGCCAGGAGATGCTGACCGGCAGCAGCCCGATGGAAGGGGCGCTCCGCAGCCGCTTGGCGGGCATGCTGGGCAAGGATCCCGAGGACTACGAAGCCGCGCTGGACGACATTCCCAGTTCGGAACTTGAAGAGCTCGAAGACGATGTCGTGGATGCGGCGACCACCGCGCAGACCCTCGCCGAACTCGACAAGGAGATCGCCATCCTCGCCGACCTCGTCGAGGTCGCCCGGCGAGTTCGGCACCTGGGCACCGATAAGAAGTGGACCGAGCTCAGCGAGCTGCTGCAGTGCCACCCCATGATCCGCGACAACGAGGACGCCCCTCGTAAGCTGATCATCTTCACTGAGCACAAAGACACCCTCGAATACCTCGTCGACCGAATTCGGAGCCTCCTGGGTAGTGAGGAGGCGGTGGTCGCCATCCACGGTGGCGTCTCCCGGGACAACCGGCGCAAGATCAAGGAGCTGTTCACTCAAGACAAGGACTGTCGGATCCTGGTTGCCACCGACGCCGCTGGGGAAGGCCTCAACCTTCAGCGGGCCAACCTTATGGTCAACTATGACCTGCCCTGGAACCCGAACCGGATTGAGCAGCGCTTCGGCCGCATCCATCGCATTGGCCAGACCGAGGTCTGCCACCTGTGGAACCTCGTTGCCGAGGACACCCGCGAGGGCGCGGTGTTCATCCGCCTCCTCTACAAAATCGACGAACAGCGCCGGGCCTACCAGGGCAAGGTCTTCGATGTCCTGGGCGAGGCGTTCCAGGACCAGCCTCTCCGGGCGCTCCTGATGCGCGCCATCCAATATGGCGACCAACCCGAGGTGCGCGACAAGCTCAACCAGATCATCGACGAATCCGTGGGCGAAGGACTGCAGAAGCTCCTCGACGAGCGGGCGCTCGCGCACCAGAGGCTGGCTCAGCCCGACGTCGCCGAGTGGCGCCTCCGGATGGAAGAGGCGCGGGCCCGACGCTTGCAGCCGCACTACATCAAGGCGTTCTTCATCGCGGCCTTCAAGCTGCTCGGCGGGCGCGTTTCCCAGCGCGAAGCGGGCCGCTATGAGATCACCCACGTCCCAGCGGACGTGCTTGGCTACGAGCGGCTGATCAGGGTGGGTACGCCGGTGCTCCGCCGCTATGAGCGGGTCACCTTTGACCGAGAGCTGGTTCGGCCCTCAGATATGCCGCGCGCCGACCTCTTGGCCCCAGGGCACCCACTGCTGGACGCCGTCGTCGCGATCATTGTCGATCGATACGGCACGCAGCTCAAGCAGGGCGCCATCCTCGTCAACCGTCGCGACGTGGGTGAGGAGCCTTTCCTCCTGGTCGCGGTCTCCCAGGAGATCGCCGACGGGCACGAGAAGCCCCGCGTCATTAGTAAGCGGTTCGATTTCGTGGAGATCGGCCGATCCGCGGCTCGTACGGCTGGCGCAGCCCCTTACTTGGATTACGCGCCGGCAACTGAGGAGGAGCGTGCGCTGGCCCAGGTGGCAAAGGAAGAGTCATGGCTCGCCAGCGGTGTCGAGGACCTCGCGGTCGGCTGGGCAGTCGGCAACGGCCTGGCCACACATGTAGCTGACCTCCAAGAACGCGTCACCAAGGCGACAGATCGGACGCGCCGCCTGGTTCGGCAGCGCCTCCTCCAAGAGATCAATTACTGGGATTCCCGCCATGCGGATCTGCTGGATGCAGAGGCTGCGGGCAAGTCCGTGAAGATCAAGTCTGAGATCGCCGCGCGCCGGGCCCGCGATTTGGAGCAGCGCCTGGAACGCCGGATGGCCGAACTAGGTCGTGATACCCAGCTGCAGGTCCGTCCGCCCCGAATCGCGGGGGCCACGTTGGTAATCCCGCAGGGTCTGCTGGACCGGCTGGCTGGGCTTCGTGACCAGCCACCAGAGGCGTACGCTCGAGAGACGCAGGCCGTCGAACGCCGTGCGGTTGACCGCGTGCTCCAGGAGGAGCGGAAGTTGGGCCGAATTCCGGAGGAGATGGCCCATAACAACCCAGGTTACGACATCCGATCACGCACAGTGGATGATCACTGGGTGTTCATCGAAGTCAAGGGCCGTATCCTAGGCGCGGGCGACTTCCACGTAACCCGGACCGAGGTTCTGATGGGAAAGAACTCAAGTGTGAACTTCCGGCTGGCGTTGGTGAGTGTTCATCCGGCTGGCGCGGACGGCGACGAGGTGCGTTATATCGTCGACCCGTTCAAGGACGTCGACTTCGGTAACTTCGACGCCACCGAACTTGGTGGTGACTGGAAAATGACATGGACCCGAGGAGGAGCCCCGGCGTGAATGAAGATCAGCGAAAACTGATTGACGTGGCATTGCCCCTGGTGGAGATCAGCAGGGCAAGTAAGGCGGATAAAGATCGCAGAGTGGGGACCATCAAGAACCTGCATAAATGGTTTGCAGCAATGCCCTTGCCGGCGCTCCGCGCCCTGATCTTTTCCTCGATCGTTGATGACCCCGGAGATGAGCAAGGGCGAGAAACCCTAATCCAGTTCGTTCGACGACTGGTTCCAGCGGACGGGAGTGCGCCTAGCGATGAGGTGCTCCGGGAGGCAAAAAAGCGGATTGCAGAATGCAATCCCGAACTCCCAGTCGTGATGGACCCATTCTCTGGAGGAGGATCCACCATTGTTGAGACCCTGCGACTTGGCCTCCCTGCTGTCAGCTCTGATCTAAATCCTGTTGCAGCGCTCGTAACAAGAACGCTGGGGGAGTTGCTTCCCTTGGTAGCGAAAAGTTCCGCAATCTCAAAGAACGAAAGCCAAGGGCGAACGCAGGACGCTCCCTTTGACGGATTTGCGGACGATATTCGATATTATGGCGCGATAGTAGAGCATGCGGTTAGGGATCGGATTAACGCCTACTATCCGTTGCCCCTTAAGGGAAAGCCAGTTGCCTGGCTTTGGGCTCGTACCGCGCCTTGCCCAAATCCAATATGCACCATCGCAATTCCCCTTTTCGGTTCGCCCTGGCTCAGTAAGCAGAAAGGGCGGGAGGCGACAGTTGAAGCTGTGGTGGATGGGGCAGAAGTACGCTTTGTCGTGCATCAGGGTAAAGATGTACCGGTGCGGGCAACTAAGGGGACTGGTAGGGCTCAATTCTCCTGTCCAAAATGCGGAACTACTCTCAACGAGAAGGAGCTTCGCGCGGTTGGAATGGCAGGGAATCTCGGTCTCCAACTCATGGCTTTTTGTTTGGATACTGAAGCTGGGCGAACATATATCGGACCCGAGAGCGCGCCCACGTCGACCGCCGAAGTGGTGGTGCCGGACGATCTAGACGAGATTGAGCTTGGAAGCAACACAAAGAACTTTAGCCATCCCCTCTACGGCATATATCGCCAGATAGATCTCTACACATCCCGGCAACTCGCCATGTTGGCAGCGTTCGCAGATGAAGTTGCGAAAATTCATGGCATCGTGGTTGCTGATGGCGGCGCAGAGGACCAGGCGAAGGCGATCGCGACAGTTCTCGGCATCTGTGTTAGCAAAATGGCTCAGTCCAATTCAACTTTGGTGCGGTGGCATACGCGAGAAGGGCCGTCTCGGTGCATGTCGGCGTTCGGTACGCAGGCAATGCCCATGCTCTGGGATTTTGCAGAAGCATATCCATTCGGAGATTCAGTGGGAAGCTGGTCTGCGCAACTCAGCTCTGTTATCGGCCTGCTTCGGAGTCTTCCGACTGCCGCCGAACCGGGAAAAGTCGTCCAGATGGATGCGCGTCAGGCGGATAAGCTGGTGCGGCCGGGGACCGCACTGATCGTCACCGACCCTCCATATTTCGGACAGATCAACTACGCAGACCTCAGTGACTACTTCTATCTCTGGTTGCGTCGTGCAGCGCGCAACGTACACCCCGATCTCTTTGGGACTATAGCAACGCCCAAAGCCACAGAACTAGTCGCTAATCCAGTTCGCCACGGCGGCAGTAAGGATGCTGCACGTCAGTACTTTATTGATGGGTTTACGGATGTATTCGCATCGCTCCAGAAGGCATCTCGACCGGATTTGCCGATCATCGTCGCTTACGCAAGTAAGCAGGACGATAAGGTTGGAGATGCGGCTGTCTCATCTGCCTGGGTAGCTCTCTTGGAAGCCGTACTCAGGGCGAACCTTGCCGTTGTGGGCACATGGCCCATCGAGGCTACTCGTCATAGTCGCCCTGTAGGGAACGGCGCAAATGCGCTCGCTTCATACATAATTCTCGTCTGTCGTCCACGCCGAGCAGAAGAGATTACTGATAAAGATACGTTTCTCTCGCGACTTCATGCTGAGCTACCAGAGGCTGTAGAAGCGCTGCGAAAGGGTGGTGCCTCTCCTGTCGATATGGGTCAGGCAGCATTCGGGCCAGGGATGAAGATCTTCTCGCGATATCGAGAAGTTTTGGAGCCTGATGGTAGCGCAATGACTGTACATGACGCACTATTGGAGATCGACAAGGCGGCTACGGCCATCATTGACGGAGAGGAGATCGAGTACGATGCAGTAACTCGATTCTGCCTTTCCTGGTTCCGCTTGCACGCCTTCGACCAGGGGTCGTACGGAGACGCTGACAAGATTCTACGACGAACGGGCACAGCTATTCGAGACCTCGTTGCTGCAGGTACGGTCAGTAATAATCCTCGTAGCACGGTCACTCTGCTGGATTTTAGCGATCTCCCAGCGTTTTATGATCCGGGTAAGGACGACCGTATTTCCCATTGGGAAGTCGCAATGCACTTGGCAAAGCGATTCAACGACCAGGGCATTGACGGCGCGGCCCAGCTTGTTGCCGCGGTGCGGAGCCGTACCGACGTTGTGATCAGCTTGGATCGGGTGAACCGACTTGTGCACCGGCTGTTCAAAATCTCCGACCGTCGGTTCCAGAAGACCGCGACCATGTTCAACCAGCTTGGTACCGCTTGGTCGGACATCATGACAGCCGCCCAGAATGTCAGTAAGAATCAGTACGTTAGACAGGAAATCGAGGACTTGTTCTCCGTTGCTGAGGCTGACGAGGACGACGAGTAATACACGCCGGTCCGATCGCCGGTTGTGGACGACGAGGAAGAGACGAGGGAGCGATGGCGCTGTCGAACCGGGATCGGGTGAACCGAGGATTTGAGATCCTCTCGGAGGGCCTGGAACCGATCGTCGACCAGCTCATGCAGGCGGCAGCTCCAGTGGGTAAGGACTGGCTGGAGCTGCTTGCGGCGAAGGAGTCGAACAGGCACGGTGGGGGCCCGAAATTCTCCAAGAACGACGTGCAGCTTCAGCTTAAGATGATCACTGACTACAAGAATATCTTCTTCGATCTGCTCTCCCACTCCGGCATGCGCTTCGCCAGCGAGCTTCGCGACACCCGCAATGCGTGGGCGCATATGGAGAAGTTCAGCTCCGATGATACTTACCGGGCGCTGGACACCATAGAACGGCTGTTGAATGCCATGGGCGCGGTCTCCGCGACCGAGGAGATCCGCGTCTTCAAAGCTGACCACCAGCGGGCCTCCTACGAGACACACGCACGCGACAAGGTTCGGAAAAACGCACCGGTCGCGCTGGCCGTCGACGGTCATGGGCTGAAGTCATGGAGGGAGGTCATGACCCCGCACCCGGACGTGCGCACCGGTCGGTACGCCTCGGCGGAGTTCGCGGCCGACCTGCACCAGGTCGCCGTCGGCAAAAGCACGAGCGATGAATATGCCGACCCCATCCAGTTTTTCCGGCGCACCTATCTGACCGACGGGCTGAAGGAGCTGCTGACGAACGCCGCCCGGCGGATTTCCGGGGACGGAAATGCTGAGCCGGTCTTCAACCTGCAGACTAACTTCGGCGGCGGCAAGACCCACTCCATGCTGGCGCTGTGGCATCTCTACGCCCCCGGTAGGGCGCTGGCCGACTACCCGCAGCCGGTGCTGGACATGCTCGGTGATATCCCGCTGGAGTCAGGGGTCCGGCGAGTGGCCCTGGTGGGCAACCACATCGAGACCGCCAAGGCGTCCCACGAGGGCGGCAGACCTGGGATCAACACCCTCTGGGGTGAGTTGGCCTGGCAGCTCGGGGGCCAGGACGCCTTCGACTTCATCGCCGCTGCCGATGAGGCTAGGACCCCTCCCGGGGCTTCTCTGCAGCAGCTGCTGGAGGCGTACGCGCCATGCGTGATTCTCATCGACGAATGGGTGGCCTACGCGCGGCTGTTGCACGGCAGGAATGACCTTCCGGGTGGAACGTTCGAGGCGCAGTTCACCTTCGCACAGACCCTGACCGAGGTGGCCAAGGCCGTCCCCGGCGTGATGGTCGTCGTCTCGGTCCCAGCCTCGCATGATCCCAGGGACGATGCTTCCCGCGCTGACGACACGGAAGTCGGTGGCGTCCGGGGCCAGGAGGCACTGGGGCGGCTTCAACACGTAGTCGGCCGCGTGGCCAAGCATTGGCGGCCGGCCTCATCGGACGAATCCTTCGAGATCGTCCGGCGTCGGCTCTTCGAGGAGCCCACTGCGCAGGGGCAGAAGGACCGGGACGTCATCGCCAAGGCATTGATGAAGTTCTACCGCGACCACTCGAGCGAATTTCCCAGAGACGCCGTCGAGTCAACGTACGAGGACGAGATCAAGCGGGCCTACCCGATTCACCCCGAGCTGTTCCACCGGCTCTACGAAGACTGGTCCACCTTAGAGCGTTTCCAGAAGACCCGTGGCGTGCTACGGCTGATGAGTGCGGTGATCTACCGGCTCTGGGAGGCGGAGGACCCGGCGCCGCTGATCATGCCTGGTTCGCTGCCGCTGAGCGACGAGTGGGTGCTCGGTGAGGTCACGCACTACCTGTCGGACACGTGGAAGGCTGTCATCGAGGCGGATGTGGACGCCCCGAACTCTACCCCGGAGCGGATCGACAAGAGCCGGGACGTCTTCCACCAGCGGCACCTGACGCGTCGTCTGGCCCGGGCCGCCTTCCTCGGCTCGGCCGCTCGCTCAGGCGCCTCCAACAAGGGAGTCGAGCGTAAGCGGATCTGGCTCGCGACCGCCCTTCCGGGCGATGTTGTCGGAAACTTCGGCTCGGCCATACACCTGCTGAGTGAGCAGGCGCTCTACTTTTACGCGGACGGTACCGCGTACTGGTACGACACCCAGCAGTCGGTCAACCGCATGGCCCGTGACCGGGCTGAGGAGTATCGCAGCCACCCCGAGGACGTGTACGCGGAGATCGTCCGCCGGATCAAGGAACGCGACTTCAAGGAGAAGGGCCTGTTCCTCGGAACCTACCCTGCACCTGCAAAAAGTGACGACATCCAGGACATGCCTGACGTCCGGCTCGTTATCGTCCACCCTCGGCACCACTACTCCAGTCAGGTTGCGGACAACCCCGCATACAACTTCGTCACGCAGGCCCTGGACTCCAGGGGTAACTCGCCCCGGGACAACAAGAACATGCTGACCTTCGCGGTCGCGGACCATGAGCTTCTCGGTTACCTGATGGAGTCGGTACGCGAGTACCTCGCGTGGAACTCGATCGTGGAGGAGAAGGACCTCCCGCTGCTCCCGGACCAGGCCGCGATGGCGCGCAAGCGCCGCAAGACCGTCGACGAAACGGTCTGGCTCCGGCTCACGCAGGCGTACAACACGGTGTACTACCCGATCTGGGACGAGACGCTCGGCCGCATCGCGGTGCAGGCGGCGACGGTCGACGAGGACGGCACGTACATTCCTGAGCGTGTCGGCACCAAGCTACGCAACCTCGACAAGCTCCGCGTTGTGATGGGCTCGAGGCTGATCCGGCACGACCTGGAGAAGAAACTGCCCAAGGTCTGGGCGAACGGCCATGTCTCGTTCGGTGATCTGTGGCAGTACTACTGCCGCTTCCCCTACCTGGGCAGGCTCCGCAACCGCCGGGTTCTGGAAGAGGGAATCCTCGGCGTGTTCGACGAGATCACCGGCGACGTCGAAGGGTTCGCGATCGCCCACTCGTACGACGAGGAGGCGCAGCACTATGTGGAGCTCGTCATTCCGGGCACTCGGGAGCGGGTCAACCAGATCACTGATGGGACGCTGCTGGTAGAACTCACGCGGGCCAAGGCTCAGCGCGCACAGGAGGATCAAGCTAAGCGCCCCGTTCCAGATCCGGATCCTGGGTTTGGCGACGGTGGAGACTCGACCACAGGAAACACCGGCGGTGGTGCGGGAACCGCTCCTGGACCTGGTCCGGTCCCTCCGCCGTCCCCGCCAGCGGCGAAGAACACGCGCTTCTGGGGGACCTACCAGGTCAACCCTGAGCGGCACTCCCGCGACCTCAACCGCCTGAGCCAGGATCTACTCGCGCTGCTCACCGCCCCCGAAGGGGTTGAGCTTGAGGTGCGAGTCGAGATCAGCGCCCGATGCGCCGACGGCTTCCCCGACAAGACTGTCTTCGACGTTCTTGAGAATCTGGGCCACCTCAAGATCGAGGGCAAGTTCGAAGACATCTGATGAGATGTGTGGTTTTTGCTCTTTGATCACGATGAAGGCGAAAGCCGTATGATGATCAAGGTAGCCGTTTTCCTTGCAGCGAGCCGGAATGAGGCACCCCCATGCCCGTCGAGGAGACGAAGAAGAGCATCAGCGCGTTGATCGGCCAGATTTCATCTGGAGAGATCAAACTGCCGGAGATCCAGCGTGGTTACGTCTGGAAGCCGACCCAGGTGGCAAAGCTGATTGACTCGCTCTACCGGGAGTACCCAACCGGCTCGCTTCTGTTCTGGAAGGCCGCCGAAGCTCCCGAGACACGCCCTGCGGCGATCGGAGCAGTGACCGATGAGCCCGCTGTCCCGCCCTTATATCTTCTGGACGGTCAGCAGCGGCTTACGTCACTTCATCGGGTGCTCAACAACCACCAGGACGCACAGATTGTGTTCAATGTGGATACGGAGTTGTTCCAAAACCAGAGTGCGGCCACCAGCAAGGATCCTCGATGGATCAAGGTCTACGACGCCCTGCGTGACGATGCTGACCCTTTCGAAATACGGGATCAACTCCTGGAGGCCGGCGTACAGGTCAACTCCCGTGCACTCGGCCGTCGGCTCACCAGGCTCGTGGCGATCCCCAAGCGCAAGTTCTTCATGGAGATCTTGGATGAATTCGGCTACGAAGAGATTGCGCAGATCTTCGTTCGAGTGAACAGCGGGCGGCCGTTGAAGACCAGCGACCTCGCGCTCGCCACTCTGTCCGCGCGGTGGCACGGGATCGTCGCGAAGCTGGAAACGGAGGCCGACTATTGGGCCTCCCGCCACTACGGGGATCTCGATGTTACGTTCCTGACCAGGGCGCTCACTGGAACCGTACTCGGCCGCGGGCTCTCCACCTGGTCACACAGCCGTCTCGTCGCTGCATCGGATGATGAACTGGAGCGTGGCTGGGCCACGGTGCAGCGGGGCCTGCGTCACCTGGTGCAGCTCCTCAAGGAGAACCTGAAGATCACAAGCAGTGCATTGATTCCGTCCCACATGGCGCTGCTCCCGTTGATCGTTCTGCTTGGCGAGCGGCCCGACACTCCACTCGACAACGACACCCGAGACGGCATCCTGTACTGGTTCCTCCTTGCTAACTTGCGTAACCGATACAGCGGATCGACCGACACCAGGCTCGGCCAGGACATTCCCGCCGTACGAGAACCGGAGCCGGTCAAGAAGCTGCTCACCAACCTTGGCGTGGTTGGCGCTCATATCGAGGTCACCCCGCAGGATCTCGTTGGCAAGACACGGGAGAGTGCCTACTTCACGCTGAGCTACTTGGTGGCCAAGAACGCGGGTGCCCACGACTGGTGGTACGGCACCGAGATCTCCGCGATCGCGGAGGGCGCGGTCAAGCTGGAGCACCATCACATCCACCCGCAGGCGACGCTCAAGAACCACTCAAAGAAGTACGGCAAGACCGAGATAAACGATCTCGCAAACCTCGCCTTCATCTCTGGCAAGGCCAACCGCGTGATCAGTGACCGCTCGCCGAGTGTCTACTTCGTCGACCAGAGCATGCCGCCGCTGACCGAGGCCGACCTGGCGGCGCACTTCGTCCCCTTCGATGAGCCGCTGCGCCACGCCTCGGCGTATCGCGACTTCCTGATCGCCCGTCGTCGGCTGCTGTCGGTCGCTATGACAGAGTTGCTCGACCGCTTCCGGCCCGAATGGCTGGACAGATCGGCTGCTCCTGTCGACGTCCTCCCGGGGTACTCGCTGGAGTTCGTTCTTTACCAGAGCCCCTGGGACGTTGGCCGTGTCGTCACGAAGGCGAAGGGCGACGGCTTCGAGTGGACCGGTTCGTTCAGCTTCGCAGATCTTGAGGACGCCATCGAATCGGCCGACAACGGTATTGACAGCGACATTGACCTCGCTGGCGAGGCCGCTCCCGTTCGTGTGGAGAGCGACACTGTCGAAATCGCCGTTGGCCCCTACCTTGTTACCGGCACCATTGAGGCCTGGCGGGAGATGATGGAGCGCGAACGCGGCGAGGCCTTGCCTCTGTCTCAGTTCCCCGAACTCGACGAGGTTATCTGGGAGGGCGAGCGTATCCCCTTCCCTGTCGCCAGCGTCGAATAGCTCATGCGGCCGCACGCTACGCTGGCCGCCTGATTGGCGCAGAGGGATGGGACGGACACGGATCGTAATGTAACCCTCGTCGACCTTCCGCCTTTCAGGCGGACCAACCATCCTGCCCGGCTGATCAGAAGAGTGGTCAAGGGGGCATAGACGGTGATGCAGATGCGTCGATGTGCGGGGACGCTGCTGTCATCCCAGCCATAGTGAACCGCCCCGGCTTCGGTGGAGACTTGATCTCTTGAGAGGATCGAGTCCATGCCAGGTAAGTCCCCCTACCCCGCAGAGCTGCGTAGGCGAGCGGTTCGGATGGTCGCCGAGGTGCGGCCGGATTACCCGACCGAGTGGGCCACGATCAACGCGGTGGCCACCAAGCTCGGCATCGGCACCGCCGAGACGCTGCGCACTTGGGTCCGCCAAGCCCAGATCGACGAGGGCAGTCGGCCTGGCCGCACCACCGATGAATCAGCCGAGCTGAAGCGGCTGCGCCGCGAGAACGCCGAGCTGCGGCGGGCGAACGAGATCCTGAAGGCCGCTTCCTTAGTGGTCCGGCCTGGAAGTCTCTCGGGGGTTGACGGACCGAGGCTGGTCGTGCGTCGGCGTTCAGGTGTCGATGCTGGTGACATATAGGTCGCAGACCAGGTTCAGGGCTTCCTGCGGCGTGCCGGTGAACCAGGGTGCGGCCTCGTAGCGGTCGTTGCTGGGAGCGTGGATGGCCAGCCCCCAGTAGGTGGCCGAGCCGCCGTAGCGCAGTCGCATCAGAGGCAGCCTGCCACCGTCGGTGAGCTGTCCTTCGACGTAGGCGAACTGGCCGTGGTAGCGCACGTGGACCGTGACGAGCCGGGGCCAGTGCTCTCTGGCGTGCAGCGTGAGCCGCTGATCCAGCGAGGTCTTGGTGGAGGCGGGGATGGCGGGCATGACCGCCATCTTGCCGTGCAGGCGTGTCAGGCGTGCACACACTGGCATGTGCCGGGCAGAGTCGGCGGGTTACCCGTGAAGATCGATCATGGAAAGATCGCCGGTGCCCGGTTGCCGTGCCCGTTTGATCACGCTGACCGCCTGCGAACGGCGGCGGCTCAAGAAGATCGCCACCTCCTATACCGCCGGCTACCAGCTCGTGGTCCGGATCCGGATCGTGCTGGATGCCGCGCATGGCTACTCCAGCAACACGATCGCCAGACGTCGTGGGGTGACGGTGGACACCGTGCGGTTATGGCGGGGACGCTACCGCAGCCAGGAGGGCATCAAGAGCCTGACGGATCGGCCCCGCTCCGGCCGGCCACCTACCTTCAGTCCGCTTCAGCGCGCCGAGATCAAGGCACTGGCCTGCCGGCCACCCGCCGAGACCGGTGTGCCGCTGTCGCGCTGGAGCTGCCCCGACCTGGCGCGCGAGGCCGTCACCCGCGAAATGGCGCCGGCCATCTCGGCCTCCACCGTGCGCCGGATCCTGGCCGAGGACACGCTCAAACCCTGGCAGCACCAATCGTGGATCTTCATCCGCGATCCGGCCTTCGCCGCCAAGGCCGCCCGCGTGCTCGACTTATACGCGCGCCGATGGGACGACCTGCCGCTCGGCGATGATGAGTACGTCATCAGCGCCGATGAGAAGACCTCCATTCAGGCCCGCTGCCGCTGCCATCCCACCCTGCCCCGGGCAAGGCGCGGATGATGCGCGTCAACCACGACTACGACCGCGGCGGCGCACTGGCCTACCTGACCGCCTACGACGTCCACGCCGCCCGCGTGATGGGCCGCACCTCACCCACGACCGGGATCATCCCGTTCATGGACCTGGTCACCCAGGTCATGACCCAAGAGTCCTACGCCAGCGCGACATGGGTGTTCTGGATCGTCGACAACGGCTCCTCCCACAGCGGCAAAGCTGCCACCGACCGGCTCACCGCGAAGTTCCCCAACGCGGTCATGGTGCACACCCCCGTGCACGCCTCCTGACTCAACCAGGTGGAGATCTACTTCTCCATCGTGCAGCGCAAGGTTGTCACACCCAACGACTTCACCAGCCTTGACCAGGTCGAAGACCGGCTCATCACCTTCGAGCGTCGTTACAACGAGACCGCCCGGCCCTTCAGATGGAAGTTCACCCCGGCCGACCTCGAGGACCTGCTGGCCCGAATCGAGCAACACGAACAGAAGGAGCACAACCTCCAGCAGCACGATGACTGCGACCATCAGCCTGCCGTACTCGACCCAGCCGCATAACCCCCGAAGGATTTACGAAGTCGACCACTTAGATTCAGACGATCAACGCAACGCTGCTAGTGGATGGGTGGATCGTGGCTCGGATGGGTCGGCCGGGAATGTCGGACGCGATAAAGGAAGACTTGTGGCGGCGATGGCGCGCCGGTGACTCCATCAGCGTGATCTCCCGGGCATTGGGCAAGCCCCCGGGGGTCACCAAGGCGCGCGGGCACTTCCCCGGCGACGACGCCGTGGTCAAGCTGCTGTGGCTGGCCATCATCAACATCGAGGACAAACGCGCCCGCGAACGCGTCGTGCACAAGGAGAAGACCGGCAAGATCAATAACTCGCCCAGCACCGCCCGCCTGATCGAGGGACAACGCACCATCGGCTGGCGCGAGGCACTCATCGAACTCGACATCGCCTATCCAGGGCGCAAGTAAAGACCGCTCGCTAGCTATCAGGAACGATCTTTACACACTTGAAGTGACAACCTCAACTATGCTTTTGAACTGAGGGGCCACGGTGATTCTGCCTGCGATGCCTCGTCACGTACCTACCTCTTCCAGACTTCTGTCAGCTTATGTAGCCGACTGTCCGGAATCTGTTGGGCACCTCAAACTGCGGTTATGCTGCCGATGTGCGGGCTGCCGCCTTGGAGGTAGTGGCTGATCCTCAGGCGCATCGAGCGGTGCATGCCGTAGCCATCAAGCTCGTACCGGGGTACCCAGCGCGCTTCCCGCGATTCCGTACTCGGAGTCGGCCGGCCCCTGACCGCCCGGGCCGTGAGGACGATGGAGAACTCCTGCCGGACCTCGTCGTTGCTGGTGTAGTGGATGACGTGGCGTGGATCGCTGTAGGTGCCGACCAGTCCAGTGATCTGGCAAGTGATCCCAGTCTCTTCGAGAGTCTCCCGAATGGCCGCCTGGGGGATGGACTCGCCGAGGTCGATGGCTCCGCCGGGTACGGCCCAGTTGTCGTTGTCGGAGCGTCGGATCAGCAGCACCTCGCCGGCGTCGTTGGTGACCACGACATTCACGGACGGCACAAGGCTGTTAGGGGCAGGCGCGTTCGGGTCGTCGAAGTAGTCGATCCGCTGGCTCACGTCCCAGGAGACTACTCCGCTGGAGGCTTGTCTCTGGGCTCGTCGACGTCGATGTTCTTCACGCCTCGTGGGCGGCGTTGACGAAGCTCCCCAGGTTGGGGACGGTATAGATCTTGTCCGCGGCCCTGAGGCGTTCCATGGCCTTACGTATGGTGGGGCGGGAGACCCCGAACTCCTCTATGAGCTTGACCTCGGAGATCTTGAACTTGGGTCCCCATTCACCGGAGTCGATCCGCTCCAGGAGGACTTCGAGGATCTGTTCCCAGCGGGAACGGTCCTCGTCGAACTCCCAGGTGCGCGTGTGCTCGACATAGCTGGCCACGGTATGAGAGTAGGAGGGCGTTTCACGGCTCTTCACACCGGATCGTGAAGCTCCATGGAGTTTCACGGAGTAGACAGGGACTTACAGGCTTGCTAGCTTTGAGATGTGGCGTTGGTGAGCGAAGGTCCAGAGCCCCTCCGGGTGGGGCTCCGCTCGTGCGCTCCGACGGGCCGCCCCCGTGAGGGCGCACCATGCGGTTCGAGCTGGTGGCTCGCTCACCAACGCCCATTCATCGACCGTGCTCGTCGGGCATCGCCAGCCCGACAGGGGCACGCGTGCGCTATGAGGGACGGTGAGCCTGTGGCTGCGTTCGGCGATTTCCACAGCATGCATCCCACCTCGCCTCGGCCAGACGCCACATCGGTGGCATGGTCACCCGTCGAGCGGCGTACGGATCGTGTCCGCATCCGGGCCCACACCTGCGAGTGCCTGCCTCTGGTCTTCGAGCAGTGCAGGGCCGGCGGACTGGGATTCGTACGGCGGCATGACCGGTCCGTCTCCCCGTGGATCGTCGTCGACAGTCCATGGATGAAGGCCGGTGATGCGGAAACGCTGTGGCAGCGCATCATGCGCGGCGAAGCGAGGTGATGACACGCCGAACCCGTAGCCCGCGCACGTAGCGTCACGATTCGCAACTGATCTGTGACGGTCGTTTCCGCAGGTCGTGTGCCACGAACGCTGAAGGAGGCGTTGATGTAAGAGCTTCTGGAAGCGGTGCTGTGCAAGAGATGGAGGTAGGTCCTCCG
>NZ_JBEZYD010000077.1:0-19112 GCF_040638335.1 Nonomuraea sp. NPDC026600 | reverse complement strand
GCCCACGTCCTCCTCCAGGGGAGAACCGTGAAGCGCCAGGGGAATTACCTGATCGGAAACCCCTCACAGCAGGGGAATTCCGTGATCGTCGACATAGTGCGCGACCCACGACGAGCAGCCGTCGCGGGTATACCAGAGCCAGGCCATGGCGAACGAGTACTGCCTGGGATAAGCCTGGGTGCCGTCAATGCCGCCGGACTGTAGCTGATGGATGAGGTGCCGTACGCGATGTCGCCCACGCCCGTCACCCGCCAGGAAGCCGGGTCGGTGGCGTTCACCTGGGCCCAGGTGTAGGTGAGGGCGTAGTCGGCCGAGCTGGTGGCGGTGCCGTCGGCGGGCGCGCCGAGGTCCAGGGCGGGCGTCTCGGCGACCGTGCTACGCATCGCACCAGCCGTCGAGTCCCAGCGGGTCGTCTCGCTGAGCTTGGAACCGTCGGCCGCCTCGAACTTACGGACGCCTCCACCGGCCGGGAACGAGACGCTGCTCTTGAGGTCGTAGCGGATGGAGCCTGGCAGACCGTTCTCGGTGACCGTGATCGTGTCGCCCTGAACGCTCAGCGAGCGGCCGGTGGTCCCGCCGAGGAACTCGGCCTGCCAGCCAGGGCCATATACCGCCAGGTCGGTGCGGCTGACGGTCTCCGGACGGGCCAGGCCACCGTCCACGGCGGCCACCCGGTGCCTGCGGCCGATCGATCCGGCCGCCACGTCGGTCTCGCTCACTTCGAAGATCTTGCTGTCGGGGAAATACTGGCCCGGGCCGATCTGTTGAACGCCGCTCTCCGGCTCGGCGACCTCGGCGGCGGCGGGCAGGGCGGCGAGGATCGGGAGGATCATGGCCGCCGCGACCAAACCCATGGATAACTTACGCAGGCGTGAAGTAGGCATGCGCATACTTGCTCCTTCATCGGTTGAGGTGATCCATTACCAGGACCAATACGCATGGCGTGGCCCGCGTGGCGCGTGCCTCAGTCGAGCGCGCCGTAGCCGATTTCAGCGCCGCATCGCGCGAGACGTTCGTGGCGCTTTTCGCGCTGACCGGCGAGGCCGTGCCGATCGGTGAATGCTCCGCAGATTCCCCGCATTGCTCGCAGGCGTGAGCTCCTGCCTGCGAGCGAGAACACAGCTCCCCGAAGTGGCCCTTTTGCTGGGCACCTCACGCTCTCATGTGCGGAGTGCGAGAAACAGGTCAGCGACCGGACATTTACCGGCCAGCCGTATGTCCGAAATATCCGGACAGCATGCGCACCTCTGTAATCACAAGTCACGTCCATGTGTAATCGTCAAGAGTCATCTCTGTAATCGACGGCATATCGCCTTTCCGGAATTGACGGCACCCCGCCGCCGATGGCGTACGGCGGGCGCTGGCTGCGGCGACGCGCTGCCGTACCGCATGGTCTCGGACGGCGTCCGCCAAACCCAAGGGACCGAAATGCCGGGTACGCATCCCGCCCCCTATTCATGACGAATGGAACTCGATAGAACGCCTCATCAGGCGGGCAACGAAAGGAGCAACTCGAGCATGAGGAGATGCAGGTGCATCACGACTCGGGGTCGTCCACAGCGCGCGTTCGAGCCGGCGGCGATCCGCCAGAGCGATCCGACGAGCGCATCGCGGCGCTACTCGGGGGCATCGTCGACCCGGACACTCTGCGACTGCTCTGGGACGCTTCCCAGGGGGACCGCACGCTGGCCGGCGAACTGGTCAGAATCGGCCGCGAGTTGGGAGTCCTCGCCTGTCGCGAGGGGGTATGGCACTGGACGCCCACGCCCAACTCCCCCGCCGTACGGCTGGCGGAGCTGATCGAGGCAAGGGCCGAAGGTCTCGAAAGCCCGCAACTGGACGCGCTGGAGAAACTGACGGGTCCGCTCACCGAGCCGCATGCCGCGATCGCGCGGGTACGGCGGGAACGGGCGGCTCAAGCCAGGCTGACGCCCCGCGAGCAGGACGTTCTGCGGCTGCTCTGCGAGGGGCTCAGCCCGACCGCGATCGCCAGGCGCCTGGGGTTGTCACCACGCACGGTGACCAAGCACCAGGAGCGGTTATACCGCAAGCTCGGCATCAGCGACCGGGTCAACGCCATACTCCTCGCGCAGCGGTTCGGCCTCGTCCCCGAACCCCCTTGAGGCGTCCTCCCCGAACCCCCTTGAGGCGTCGTCCCTGAACCCCCTTGAGGAGTCCTCCCCGAACCCCCGTGAAGCCGCGTCCCCGCATCCCCCCGGGGCGCCCTTCATGAATCCCGACGCGGTGTCCGCCACGAGCCCCCCTGGGGCGCCGAGTCCGCGGAAGTCGCGCTGGTGGTACAGCAGCGGAGACCCCCCGTACACGGCCGCTCGCCGCACCAGGCCGATGACGATCGTGTGGTCACCGCCTGCCACCAGCGCGTGCACGGAGCACGACAGATGGGCCAGCGCTCCGGGCACCACGGGCAGTTCGTCCATCAGCGCGTACGGCACGGCCGTACGCGCCTGGCGTGGACCCGCGCAGCGGCGCGCCACGTCGGCCTGGTCCTCAGCCAGCACGGTGACCGCGAAGCGCGCCGCCGAGCAGAACACCGCGTGCGACCCCGCATCCTTGGCCAGGCAGAACAGCACGAGCGGGGGGGCGAGCGAGAGCGAGCAGAGCGACCCGATGGTCACCATCCGCGGACGCCCGCCCTCGTCGAACGTCGCGACCACCGACACGGCTGTGGCGACGGTGGCGAGCGCATCGCGGAAGCGATCTCTCGGGACAAGTGCCTCACGAAGGTTGGCACGCCGGCCGTGTGGCTCGAAGGGAGGGGGCATCGGTCACACCCCGGCCAGGAGTCTGCCGCAGCGTTCGCGGGCGGGCTCCAGCTCCGCCGTGTCGGCGCCGGGCAGGGACAGGGCCGCGTCGAAGTCGTCCACCGCCTGCCGGGGCCGGCCCGCCGCCTCGTGCGCGAGGCCGCGGTTCAGCAGCAGATCCGGATCGTCCCCGAGCAGCTCCAACGCCCGCGTCAGGTCCTCAACGGCCCCGTCGGGACGGCCGAGCCCGAACCTGGCCACCGCCCGGTTGACCAGCGCCGCCGCGTAGTCGGGCGCGGCCACCAGCGCCGCGTCCAGACGATCCGCCGCCCGCTCCGCCTCACCGCGCTCCAGCGCGATCATCCCCTGCAGGCACAGCAGTTCGGCGTCGCCTGGCCGTACCGCCAGCCCTGCCGTCACATCAGCCTCGGCCGCCGTCAGATCGCCGGTGTCGAACAGCAGCTCCGCCCGCCTGAACAGGGTGGGCACGTCATCAGGCTCCATCTCCAGCACGTAGCCGAAGTCCGCCAGCGCTTCGGAGACGTCCCCCGCCTCCGCCCGGCAGGTCCCCCTGTTGTAGTAGAGCTCGGGGTACGGCGGCGCCATGGCGACCGCGCGGTCGTAATCGTCCAGCGCGGCCGCCAGGTCGCCGCGGCGGCGGGAGATCCTGGCGCGCTCGCTGAGGTAGTCGGTGTAGTACGGGTCCATCTCGATCAGCTTCGTGAAGCCCTCGTAGGCCTCCTCGTGCCGCCCGAGCGCGCCCAGCAGCCGGGTCTTGTTGTAGAGGAGCTGGGAGCGATGCACCACCCAGTCGCCGGGCGTCAACTCCTGGTCCAGACGGGCGATGCCCGCCTCGATCAGTTCCAGCCCGCGTTCGAGGTTGCCGCGGTGCATCTCGATCAGCGCGAGCGCGTTGTCGTTGAACACCTGGCGCGTGGTGCGTTCTATGGGGTCGGGCAGCAGGGCGGAGATCGCGACCGCGTTGTTCTGCCAGGCGAGTGCGGTCTCGTGGTCGCGGGGCGTGAAGAACCTCGTGTACAGCATGGCGATGCCGTAACTGGTGATCATGTGGGCACGCGCGTCGGTGTAGCGGGTGCGCAGGTCCATGTACAGCGCGTACGCCTCGTCGGGACGGTCCAGGGGCACCAGCGCGTTCGCCGCCAACGAGGTGAACAGCCGGAAATCGTCCGGGCAGGCGTCCGGGTCGGTCACCTCCCTGCCGAGCAGGCCGAAGTCGACGGTCGCGGCCGAGAACCCGATCTCGGCGCTGAGCCGCAGCGCGTCGGCCAGCGCCTCCCGTCCACGCCCGCCGGGGTCGCCTCCGCGTTCGAGGTGATAGGGGATCGCCCCCATCCTGAGCCCGTAACCGGCGCCCGGGGCCAGCTCGGCGGCCCGCCGGTCGTGCAGCTCGCATCGCAGCCCCGCGTCCGCGGCCTCGTACGCGGCGATCTCCGCCGGATCGTCGCCGACCCCGTCGGCCACCACGAACGCCCGGACCAGCTCGTCGGCACTCCCGCTATCAGCCGGTTTCCCCGCCGAAGAGGACGAGGGCACGGCGGCGATCATGTCGGAGTAACGCGTCAGCGCCGTCGAAAGCTGACCGCTGAGACCGTCGCGCCGGCCGCCGGCCACCACGCGCAGAGCCGCCGGATCCCCCCGCCGCAGCAGCAACGCGACCAGCTCCTGCGTGGTCTCCTCAGCCGCGTGCAGGTCGTCGAAGACCACCACCAAAGGTGCGTGGGCCACCCGCGCGTACTCGGTCAGGAACGTCACGATCCCCTGATTCATGCACCGGATCATCTGTGCCCCGTAGAACCGGGTCCGCTGCTCGAACGGCCCGGTGAACGCCAACTGCCTCGGCCCCGCGCCGATCACCTCGGCCAGCTCGGGAATGCCGTACAGCAAAGCGATCCGATGCCGCTCGACCAGCTCCGGCCACCGCGCGAACGCCTCGGGAAGCACCGCGTGCAGCACCGTGTCGACCCCGGTGTAGGGACCGCGCAGCCGCCGATGGCACCCGGCGACGATCCCGGGTCCGTACGCGGCGGCGGCGCGCAGCCGGTCGGCCCGGCGGTCGCCGACGATCCACAGGTGACGCATGTCAGCTCACTTCCTCGGTGGTGACGGAGACCGGGCGCCTGCGCTTGCGCCGGGCCAGGTAGGCCGGAAGGACGAACGCGGTGGCCACGAGTGCCAGCCCCAGCACCCCGTCCCAGAACGCCGGATGCAGCGGCCCCTGCCGCATGCCGTGCGCCGCGGTCTGGACGTACTGCACGACAACGGGCGCGGAGCCGAGCACGGCGATCAGCAGCATGACGGTGACGCCGAGCACGATGAAGGGGCCGTACCATCGGCCCACTCGGCGGTCGTGCTCGGTCCACTGCTGCTCGTCGACGAGCCGCCGAGTCCGGCCGAGCAGCCGCCAGACGCGGTTGCGCAGCAACGCCGTGCTGGCCTCGTGCAGGTCGTGGCAGTTGAGCGCGGTGGCGAAGACGTAGTAGAGGTCGGTGCGCATGTAGAGCTGGAACTGCCAGGCGAAGCGCATCACCACGGTGTACGCGAATGCCAGCGCGATCCGGCCGATCAGCGAGAAATCGCCGTCCGGTCGCCGGGTGGCGTCCGCGACCAGTTCGAGAATCGCGAACACCACCACGTCGCACGCCATCCCGGCCAGGAACGGCAAATATCTTTTTTCCCGCGGAACGCTCAACAGCCCGTTCATGCGCGTTTCGAAAACGATGTACAGATATCTGTTGCTGACGCCGAGCCGGCTGCGCAGTCCGAGTCGCCGGCCGGCCAGCGTGTGAAATGCTTCGTGAAAAAATATCAGCGGTAACTGCCCGAACGTTATCCCGAGCTGCACGACGAGCAGCGAATCGGTGAAGAAGATGTGCCCGGGGCGCGGCGCGAGCGCTGGATCGCCGACCATGGCCAGCACCGCGAAGGCGAACACCGCGGCGTAGACGATCCAGGCGAGCGGGGAGAACACGGCCCGGCCGAGCCACCGCAACGGGAGACGCCCGGTCCCGGCCTGCTCCGGTGCGACCGAGGTGCGCACGAACCCCAGTTCATGCAGGGTCTCCAGGAACTCCTCGATGTCGACGGGCTCGCCGTAGGTGTCCTCGTACCAGCGCGCGGCGCGTTCGGGAGGCACGCCCCCGGCCATCTCGCGCAGCAGGGCGGCGCCGTCGGCGGGCAGGACCGCGTACGAATCGGCATCGACCCTGCCGACCACCACCTCGTCCCCCTCGGGGACGAAACTCAACTCGTGAAAAGCAACCGCGACGTCACCCATGGACATTCTCCGTAGGAAAAGACGGGGCCGTGCACCGGAGCGCACGGCCCCCCGTTATCCGTTATTCGAGCGTCAGTTGCTGGCCGGGTAAGGGCAGGAGCAGGCGGCGCTCGTGAGACGCACGTCACCGGTACGGCGGACGGAGATCTTCTTGATCCGGCTGGTCGACTTCATGGAATCCTCCTGGGGTGTCTGTCGCCGATTTCGGCGACAGCACCAAGAATGCATGCCCATGAAGTTTCCGCACATTAGCAAAATTGCGTACGCCCGGATCGCCGCCCGATGCGCCATCATGAGCCGCATGGCGATTCCCGGCGAGCCAGGACACCCCCGGCCTCAGACCCACGTCGGCCGACCGCGGATGGCTGTCCTGCGGCACGTCGCCGTCACGGGGACGTGACCACGCACCGCACCGTCGGCAAAGACGACCGCATCCGGCCGAATCTCGGCCTCAAGCACGGCGACTCCGTGCCGGGACAGCCACTTGGCGACGTCTACCCCGCTGGTGCCGCCTGCGGGGCAGGGAGGCACCCTGGGAGCGAGGATCCTGTTACGGAAGGTTCGCGTATGGAGCCTCAGTCGCGGTCTCGTACGGTGGGTTGCCAGGGTTCGTCCTGGCGGCCGTGACGGCTCCGCCACCGAGCGTCTCGTTAGAGTGTTAACCCCGAGTCGCTCCCCCGTTGTGAGGACGAACATGGCGGACGAACCCGCTAAGCCGCGACGGCTTACTGTCTACGCTGAAGTTGCCGCCGTTCTAGCCCTTGTCGTGGCGATTGTCGGCGCGGTCGTGGCCGTCTTCGCCTTCGAGCACGACAAGGAAGCCGCCGCTGGAGGCTCGAGAGCCACTCCCCTGGTTACGGTCACGCAGTATGTCCCAAATACGGATATCCAGAAGCCAGAAGCCAGCTCTTCGTCACCCGGTTTCTGGAGTGCGACCGGAGTGGTGGCCTTAACCATACTGACCGGCCTCATTGCCAGCTTTTTGGTTTTCAAGTCCTGGGAAGAGCTCGTTTCCGACCTTGGTGCTTTCCTTGTTACGGCCGTCATCGCGGGGGCGCATACTTTCGCGCTCTCCCTTCTGGGGCTGACCCTGATCTGGGCGGTGATTTTGGCGGTGGTGTTCGCCGCGATCGGCTTCTTCGCCAATGTCTTCGCCACTTGACGCATGATGCGGCTCAGCAGGTGAGGGCTTCCGCGTGGGCGAACGCGTCGAGCAGGCAGCCGGTGAGGTTGCGCCGCGCTTCGCCACCGGGATCGAGCGTGGGATTGTAGATCGTCACGTCGAGGGCCGCGGCCCGCTCATCGGCCAGCAGCGTCCCCGCCAGCACGGCGAACTCCCGTCTGCCGAACCCGTCCGGCAGACGGTAGTCCACCGCCGGCATGAGGGCGTCGTCGAGCACGTCGGCATCGACGTGCAGGAGGAACCTGTCGACGCCCGCGCCGTCCAGGTGGGCGAGCGCCCGCCTCGCTGTGGCTTCCACTCCCGTCTCGCGCATCTCCCTGAGGGAGACGACCAGGGCGTCAGTGGCGCTCAGCGCGGCGCCGGTGTCCCGCTGCTCGTCGGGGTCGCGGTGGCCGATCAGCGCTGCGGCGCGGTCGGCGACCAGCGGCTTCGAGCCGTCCAGGCCGGCGATCAGGTCGGCGCCGTGACCGAAGGCGAGATACAGCTCGGAGTCTGACGCTTCACCGGTCGGGGAGTCCTCGGGCGGGTAGAAGTCGGTGTGCGCGTCGAGGAACACCAGGCCATGGGCGCCCCTGCGGCGCAACGCCAGCAGGCTGCCGAAGATGACGCTGTCGTCCCCACCGAGCACGAGGGGAAAGCGGCCCGCGTCGAGCACGTCTCCTACCGCGACGGCCTGGCGCAGTGCGACCTGGGCCATGGCCTCGGCGTTGAGCAGCCGGCTCGGATGCGTGCGATCCCGCGAGTACGGGGGAGCCTCCACCACCGGCCCGACGGTCGCGTCGAGAGCTTTGGCCAGGCCTTCGTCAAGCAGCGCGCCACCAAGTTGCTCGACGCCGGGCACCAGGCCGAGGTTGGTACGCACATGGATGATCTCCACGTGGCCACGTCGCCACATCCCGGCTCCTTTCCCCAAGCTCCCCTACCCTGCCGGGCCATGCCCACTCCGCCGGCTCGTCGCCGCGATGCTTCGCAGGCCCCAGCCCGTCCGCCCTGCGCCAGGTACCCGATCATGGGCACCTTGTTGGACACACCAGTCAGCGGGCGCATTTCGGTTGCGGTGATTCGGCGGCGTAGACGAGACTCATCGGCAGTCGTGAAATGGGGCGGAGTGGACGATGAGCACCGCTGACAGAGGCAACGCCTATCTGGAACAGGTGGTCGCACAGCAGGCGGTACTCGAGGACGATCTGCGGGCGCGCCGCAGCTCCGCCCTCGGTGAGCCGATGCCCGCGGCGGGCCCGCTGGCCAAACGCGAGCGGGCTCTGGGCTCGGCACCGGACAGGCTGACACCGGGGCCGGTGGATGTCCGGATCACCGGCTTCTGGCGCTGGAAGAACGTCCTCGTCCCGCCGAACGCCTTCGTCGTACACACCCGCCGCGGCCGCGAAGAGCCCCTGCACATCGGATTAGGCGTCTCATTCCGCTTCAACCCGGCCACGGACTCTTTCCTGGTAGTTCCGGGCGCCACCCAAACCATCCTGATCAACGCGTACAGCATCTGCCGCGAACTACAAGGCGTCTTGGTGCAGGGGTACGTTCAGTGGATCATCCACACCTTCCCCATCGCCTACCGCAAACTGGACTTCGGCGACCCCCAGGACCCGATGAGGCTGGTCAACCTCCAACTGCGCGAGCAGGCGGAGGCGGCCATCAAGGACAAGGTCGCGACCATGGGCGTCCGCGACGTGCTCAGCGACAAGCAGCCCATCATCGAGGAGCTGACCGCCCGGCTGCGCGCGGTGGCCGAGGGCGCGGCGGACAGCGACCAGGGGCTCGGCCTGCGCATCGTCACCGTCCAGATCAAGGAGGCCGTCGTCAGCTCGTCGCGGCTCTGGGAGAACCTGCAGAAGCCCTACCGGGCCGAACAGGGACAGATCGCCCGGCTGGCCGAACTGCAGTCCGAGGAGGCCGTCGCCCAGCGCGAGATGGCGACCGAGCGGCTCAAGGAGACCCAGCGCCTGGAGTACGAGCGGGAGCTCGCCGAACTGCGGGCCCGCAACGAGGCGTGGCAGTTCGACACCGAGGTGGCCGAGCGGCTGCGGCGTACCCAGCGAAAGCACGACGACTCCAGGGCGGTGGCGGAACTGGAGACCGAGACCACCCGGCACGCGCTGCGGATGGAACGCGAACGTCACGCCGAGGAGGCCGAGACCGGCCGGCTCCGGGTCGAGCGGGAGCAGGAGCTGAAGCGCCTCGAGCTCGACGGCACGCTGGATCTGGCCCGCTCCCAGACCCAGTCCGACCACGAGCGGGCCCTGCTCGACGTGGAGCGCACGCGGCTGCGGGCCGACATCGACAACCAGCAGACCCCGGCCAGCCTGCACGCCAAGCTGATCGGCCTGCTGCCCGAGATCATGGCGAAGCTCCCCAAGCCGGATGAGCTGCGCATGGTGTCGATCAACGGCGGCGACCGTACCACTGTGTCCGGGCTGCTGTCCGAGCTCGCCATCGTGGTCGGCGTGCTGCGTTCCGCACTCGACGGCGACCGGCCGGCCTCCTGATCACCGCGCTACGGGCTGGTCAGCGCGCCACGTCGTGGCCTCAGGAGGTCAGAGCCCGGCCCGCGGCCGGCTCCTCGTTCCTGCACACCACGCAGAAGAGCCAGAGCTGGACGGCGACGACGCTGCTGCTTCCGTCGCGGATGTTCCTGCAGTAGGCGCGGTAGTCCCCGGTCGCCTCATAGACGCCTCCCGCGGCCCGGCAATTCAGGCACGCGTTGGGCTGGGAGTAGGTGGCTTTCAGCCAGGAGCCCCCAGGGGCGGGTGAGTTCGTGCAGCTCACGACGAGCGCCAAGTCGGCCGTGGACTCCGCCGACACCGGGGCCGCGCTCGCGATCCCTCCCGCGATCAGCGCGAACGCCGCGCCCAGCCCGACGGCCATTTTCTTGATGTGCAGAGTCATCGCCTTTCCTTTCGATCTAGACCCGTGAGAGAACGCCCATTCCCATCGTCAACCGTTAGATGTCCTCTCGACTCTAGGGTTCGGGCCAGTTGCCGTACAGGCCATTGACCGGACATTCACCGGACATTTCACTGCGCGCTGATAGCGAAATCTTTTGAACCGTAGGTGGCGCACGGCAACTGACGAATCCCCCTTTCCCACTCTGCAATTTCACGCCTATGCTCGGCCCTTATGGAGAACACGGAGAAAGAGACAGTCTTAGACCTTCAGCGGCAATTCGACGCGGCCGAGCTGGCCGCGGACGCCGAACGCCTGCGCGAACTGCTGGCCGACGACTTCCAATCAATCGGCCCCAAGGGATACGTGCTCGACAAGGACCAGTGGATCGGCCGCCACGCCCAGTTCCAGTACCACGCCCTGGACACCAGCCAGCTTGACGTCCGGATGTACGGCGACACGGCGATCGTCCGCAACGTGCAGAGCAACAAGGCGACCTCGCACGGCCGGGCGGTGGCGCTGCGGGTGCGGGTGTCGCAGGTCTGGGTGAAGCAGGAGGCGGCGTGGAGGCTGGCCGGCATCCAGTTCAGCCCGATGGCCGACGACGCCTAGCCCACGCTGCCCCCTCATTGCCGGTCACGATCCCCCGACCCCCTTTGACCTGGGGCGGAGGACCATGGTCGCGGCCAACGTCCCGTCAACCCCTCCGCGTTACGGTGATCGCCGTGACCGGATCCCGGCGGTGGATCGCCTGGGCCGTCGTCTCCGCGGCTCAGCTGATGGTGACCCTGGGTGCGCTCTTATCCTTTCCGTAGCCGGTGTCGGGACGAACTCGTCGTGGAACGGCGATGGAACGCCTTCAGAGGAGAACCGTCACCGTTCAAAAGGAGAACGCATGCGTCATCAGATCGGCTTCCAGCGCCGCGTGTTAACCGTCCTGGTCATGTTCGCCATGGCCCTCGGTTTCCCGGCCGCGGCCCAGGCGAAGTCTCTTTCCTCGACCGCTATACGCAGCAACGCCGGCATCTCCAAGTGCATCGGCCTGGCCAACAACGGCAGCACCGCCAACGGCACCCCACTCGTGATCTGGGACTGTCATTTCCATGCCGACCAGATCTGGCAGGGCAACAACGACCGCTCCATCCGCACACTCGCCGGCAGTGGCAAGTGCGTCGGTCTGGCCAACAACGGCAGCACGGCCAACGGCACCCCGCTCGTGATCTGGGACTGCCACCTCCACGCCGACCAGCAATGGAGGTTCTCGGCCTTGGGCGCCAACCTCTATTCCATCCGCAGCTTCGCCGCCAGCACCGCCAAATGTGTCGGCCTGGCCAACAACGGCAGCACCGCCAACGGCACCCCACTCGTGATCTGGGACTGCCACCTCCACGCCGACCAGCAATGGGGTCTGCCTGACCCTCCTGCGACCTTCGGATTCGCTTCCTGATCGAGGCTTCGCCGCCTAACGTTCGATCCCGCCCGTGGCACCCGTGACGAACTCCTCGATGCCGATCACCCGCAGCAGTTCCAGCCGCTCGCGGGCCTCGGCGTCCGCCGGGGTCAGCACCACCAGTTGCTGGCCCTGGTCGGGAGTGACCAGGGTCTCGCAGTCCATCAGCAGGCGGCCCACCCGCGGGTGCAGCATGGTCTTGCGGTCGACGCGCCGGACCGCCACCTCGTGCTCAGCCCAGAGCCGGCGGAAGTCGCCGCTCGCGGCCCGCAACCGGTCGACGAGTCCGGCGAACGCAGGATCGCCGGACCGGCGGCCGGCGGCCGCGCGCAGGTCGGCCACGAGCTGACGGGCCCGATGCTCCTGCTCCTCGGGCGGGCAGACGGCGCGGGCGGCGGGGTCGGTGAACCAGCGGTATACGACGTAGCGCCTGTCGCCGGAGAAGCCGGTGTGGTCGCCCGCCAGCAGGACGGCCGCCCGGTTCTGGGCGAGGACCTCGCCCAGGTCGGACAGCACCATGGCCGGGGTGTCGCCGAGCAGGTCGAGCAGGCGCATCAGGCCGGCGCGGGCGAGGCGGGCCACCCCGGCGGCGGGCGGGGGCCGGTGGCCGGCCAGGTGGAACAGATGGTCGCGCTCGTCATCGGACAGGCGCAACGCCCGGGCCAGCGCGCCGAGCAGCTGCGTCGAGGGCTGACTGCTGCGGCCCTGCTCAAGGCGTACGACGTAGTCCACCGACATGCCGGCCAGCATGGCCACCTCTTCCCGGCGCAGACCGGCGGTGCGGCGGCGGGGACCGTCGGCGATGCCCACCTCGGCCGGACGGATCGCCTCGCGGCGGCGGCGCAGGAAGTCGGCGAGCTGGTCACGTTGCATGCCCCCATGGTCCCTCGCGGCGGGCGAGCCGATCCAGGGAGCGGCTCTCCCACGATGAACGCTCCGCTCCCGAACGTCGCGGCAGGGGTTCAAAGTGGGCGACAGATGACGACGAAGGAGAACGCGATGCAGATACGAACCCTGGGCAGCACCGGCCCGGCCGTTTCCGCGCTGGGCCTGGGTGCGATGAGCATGTCGGGCGTCTACGGCGAGGCCGACCGCGCGGAGAGTATCGCCACCGTGCACGCCGCGCTGGAGGCCGGCGTCACGCTGATCGACACCGGCGACTTCTACGCCATGGGCCACAACGAGTTGCTGCTCGCCGAAGCGCTGCGCGGCCGGGATCGGGACAGCTACAAGCTGAGCGTCAAGTTCGGCATGCTGCGGGGGCCAGGCGCCGGGTTCGGCGGGTATGACGGCCGTCCCGAGGCGGTGAAGAACTTTCTGGCCTACTCGCTGACCCGGCTGGGCACCGACCATATCGACACCTACCGTCCCGCCCGGCTGGATCCGGCGGTCCCCATCGAGGAGACGGTGGGCGCGATCAAGGAGCTGGTCGACGCCGGGCACGTGCGGCACCTCGGCCTCTCGGAGGTCGACGCGGCGACGATCCGCCGGGCGCACTCCGTGCACCCGGTCGCCGACCTGCAGATCGAGTACTCGCTGATCTCCCGCGCGGTGGAGGCGGACATCCTGCCCACTCTGCGGGAGCTCGGCATCGGCCTGACCGCGTACGGTGTCCTCGCCCGCGGCCTCATCTCCGGGCACTGGTCCGCCGACCGCACCGCCGGCCCCGGCGACAGCCGCGGCTTCAGCCCGCGGTTCTCGAGCGGGAACGTGGAACACAACCTCGCCCTCGTGGAGGCTCTGCGCCGGGTCGCCGAAGCGAAGGGGTGCACCGTAGCCCAGTTGGCCATCGCCTGGGTGGCCGCACAGGGCGCGGACATCGTGCCGCTGGTCGGCGCCCGTACCCGCGAGCGGCTGGCCGAGGCGCTGCCCGCGATGGAGCTGAACCTCACTGCGGACGACCTCGCCGAGATCGGGAAGGCGGTGCCGCCTGGCGCGGCGCGCGGCGACCGATACCCGTCCGCGTTCATGTCCAACCTCGGCGTGGGCAACTGAGCCCGGCTTCCCGGCGGCCCCGCCGGGAAGCCGGCACCCTGGCAACAGCGGCGACGGCTATGTGAGGCCGAGGTCGCGTACCGCGCGGGCGTAGCGGCGGCCCGGGGTGATGGACGCGGCCGCCCACGGCAGGATCTCCGGCACCCGCCTGCCCGTCTCACCCAGGAATCCCTGCGCGCGGCGCAGGTGCCCGCCGAAGTAGAAGGCGGCGCCGAACAGATGGGCGGCCTCCAGGGAACGCGGGTGCGGCCGGGGGTCGTCGCGCCACTTGTCGGCCGCCCGGCTCAGCGCGCCCGCCACGTCCGAGTCGCCGAAGTACGCTTCCAGACCGTCCTGAGCGGAGCGGTCGGAGTCGCCGTTCTTACTCCACGCGATCTCGAAGTGCGCCAGGGCCAGTATGGCGGTCACCGGATCGCCGGGCGGTGCGGAGGCCACGCTTTCGTGGGCGAAGGCGAGAAGCTCTCGATGCGAGCCGTACCACTTCGCGCACAGGGCCTGGGCGCGGCCATGGTGCCCGGCGTACAGGTGCGGATCGCGAGCGGTCAGCTCCTTCCAGATGGTGTCGAGCTCGTCCCGGCCGGATGACATGCCGATGGCGTGCCACTGCAAATGGCCCCAGGGCACGGGGTCCTCGGGCAGCGCCTGCGCCGCCTGCCGGAGGGGAGCCTCGGCCTCCGCCAGCACCTGCCAAAAGCTCTGGAACCGGTTCGCTCTGACGTACTTGGCGAAGGAACCGCCGCGAATGTCCCAGGCGTGCTTGATGCGCGCGGCGCCGAGCCAGAGCAGGGCGTCAGGGTCGTCCTGCGCCTGCCGCGACAGCGCGCCGGTGTGCGCGGCGGCGGCCTCGGCCAGCTTCTCGACGCGCAGCGCCCGCAGTTCGTTGTTCCCGCGGGCTTGCTTGATCAGTTCCAGCCCGTGGGGCAATCGTCCTGCCTTCACCTGTGGCAAGGCCAGGTCCAGCGCGGGGTCCTCCCACGCCTTTCCCATCCGCATCCGGGAGGTCTTGTCGAGCAGGTCGGCGACTGCGCTGATCACCCTTATCAACGACATGGGCGATCAATACCGCAGAATCGGGGAGGACCGCAATGCGATTGTCGCTCACCAGCTCGGGCGGTGACACGGCTGGAGGTCCTCATCGGTGGAGCGCGTCCGGAGTGTCGTCCTGCACCAGGAAGCCGCCGGACTGGTGATGCCAGAGCCGGGCGTAGGGGCCCTCGGACTCAAGCAGCTCGCCGTGGGTGCCCTGCTCCACGATCTCGCCCCGGTTCAGTACGACGAGCCGGTCCATGCGGACGACGGTGCTCAGGCGGTGGGCGACCACGAGCGCGGTACGGTCCTGCATCAGCTCCCACAACGCTTCCTGGACGAGGATCTCGCTTTCCGAGTCCAGGGCGCTGGTCGCCTCGTCCAGCAGCAGAATCGGGGCGTCGCGCAGAATGGCGCGGGCGAGGGCGACCCGTTGCCGCTGGCCGCCGGACAGCTTGACGCCACGCTCGCCGACCAGAGTGTCGAATCCCTTCGGCAGCGACTCGACGAACTCCGTGACGTGCGCCGCCCGCGCGGCCCGCATGATCTCCACGTCGGTGGCGCCCGGCCGGGCGAAGGCGATGTTGTCCCGCACCGATCGGTGGAACATGGCCGGCTCCTGAGGCACGTACGCGATGAGACCGCGCAGGTCGGCCTGCCGCAGACGGGAGATGTCCTGGCCGCCGATCAGGATCCGGCCACCGTCGACGTCCATGAGGCGCAGCAACAGCCGGGTGAGCGTGCTCTTGCCGCCGCCGGACTGGCCGACCAGTCCGATCTTGGTGCCGCTGGGGATGTCCAGGTCCAGGCGCTCGAACAGGGGCGTACCGCCGGCGTACCCGAACTTCACCCGGTCGAAGCGGATGCTCGCGTCCGCCGGGCGCAGCGGCTGCGGGTCGGCCGGATCGACCACACTCGGCGGTACGAGCAGCAGCTCGGTGAACTGGGCGGCTTCGGTGAGCACGCTCTCGATGCGCCGGTATATCTGGTTGAACTCGAACATGACGCTGATCGTGTTCGAGTAATAGGTGAACGTCACCACGATGGCCTCCACGCCCAGACCGCCCCGGAGCGTGACAGCCAGCAGCAGGCCGAGGGCACTGGTGAAGATCGATATGGGGGCGACCACGGTGTCCACGCGCAGGTTGCCGTAGTCCCAGGAGCGCAGCGACAGGTTCTGCTGCTCGGCGACCCTGACACGGTGCTCGGCGGCCTCGCGGTCCTCGGCGGCGAACGCGCGTACGGTGTCCATGTTCGCCAGGACGTCGGCGACGTGGCCGGAGACCCGCACCTTGGCGGCCTCACGCTTGTCGACCAGCGACTGGCGGCGGCGGATGAGCGGCGCGACGACGCAGCCCGTGACGATGATGAGGCCCACCAGAACGAAGACCAGCAGCGGGTGATAAGCCCACAGCACCACCGATGCGAAGGCGATCGGCACCACCTTGGCCATGATGGAAAAGGTCAGCGTGTCGACGAAGTCCTCAAATCTGGCGGAGAACCCCAGCACCCGTTTGGTCAGCGACCCGGCGAAGTTGTTGTGGAAGAACGCGGTGTCCTTGGTCAGCAACTCGTCCATGCCCGCCACGCCGAGGTGCTCGATGCCGCGGGCGTCCGTACGGTTCAGGAAATGCAGCCCGATCCGCCACAGCGCCTCACCGGCCAGCAGCAACCCGGCGAAGCTGAGCACGTACGGCAGGAGCGCGCCGACGGAGCCGTCGCCGCCGGCGGACAGCTGCCCCACAATGCCGGCTACCGCCAGCGGCGCCAGGTAGAACAGGCAGATGTTCCCGAGCGCGGGCATCATCAGCGCGGGCACCGCGACGCGCCACTGGCGCACCAGCTCACTGCAGTAGTGACGCAGCGCGAGCAGGACCGCCGACTTTCGTACGGATGAAGCGCCTCCGGAACCCTGAACTGATCCGAGCACAGCCATCCGCCCCTCCCGAACCCCGGCAACCGCCCGTGACCATGCTGCCGCAGGGCGTACCCGGAGGCGACTGATTTTCCGGCCACCTGGATCGGTGCCATGTCAGGCAACCCGGCGTGACGTTCTTCGACCTCGATCTCGACTCGGACGACTCCCTCCCGCGAGTCGAGTTCTTCAGGGCGCTCGTCACACTCTGTGCCTATACGTTTCCGGAATGGAGTTGTTCACCCCGACGCTCGACTGGGGCTCTGAGGTCTGGACATCGCTTCTGTGGATCGCCGAAGCCTGGGCGATCGCCGCGGTCTGCACGTTGGTGGTCCTCGTGCTGATCGGCCTCTGCACGACGTGGGGCAGGCAGTTCTGGCGCATCACCGGCGCGCACTTCACCGGTCCGGGAAGCGTCAAGGTCTGGCTCTGGCTCGGCGCCTTGCTGGTGTCGGTGGTGGCCGGCGTCCGGTTGAACGTGCTGTTCAGCTACCAGGGCAACGACATGCCGTCCAGCCTCCAAGTCGCGGTTCAGGGCATCGCCGTCAACAACACTCCGGTGAAAGACTCCGGCGAACACGGCTTCTGGATGTCCCTGTGGATCTTCTGCGTCCTGGCGGCGATACACATCGCCCGGCTGCTGCTGGATCTGTTCCTGCTCCAGCGGTTCGTGCTGGCCTGGCGCGTCTGGCTCACCGACAGGCTGACCGGAGACTGGCTCGACGGTAAGGCCTACTACCGGTCGCGATTCATCGACGACACCATCGACAACCCGGACCAGCGTATTCAGTCCGACATCGACCTGGTCACCGCCGGATTCGGACCTCTGCCCAACCTTCCGAGCAACGGAGGGACGGCCAGCACGCTGTTGTTCGGCGCGATCTCCGCGGTCACCTCGATCGTGTCGTTCACGGCGATCCTGTGGAATCTCTCGGGCACGATTTCCCTCTTCGGGGGCGAGATCCCCAGGGCGATGTTCTGGATCGGGCTGGTCTACGTCCTCATCGCCTCCGTCATCGCCTTCTGGATCGGCAAGCCGATCATCTGGCTGGCCTTCCGAAATGAGAAGTTCAACGCGGCGTTCCGTTACGCCCTGGTACGCCTGCGCGATGCGGCGGAGGCGGTCGCGTTCTACCGCGGCGAGCTCGCGGAGCGCTCAGGGCTGCGGCGCCTGTTCGCCCCCGTCGTCGGCAACTACAAGCGGTATCTGAACAGGACCATCGCCTTCAACGCCTGGAACTACTCGATCAGCCAGAGCATCGTGCCCCTCCCCTATGTCCTGCAGGCGCCACGGCTGTTCGCCGGCGAGATCCGCCTCGGCGATCTCACCCAGTCGGCATCGGCGTTCGATGAGATCCAGAACGGCCTCTCGTTCTTCCGGAACGCCTACGACGCCTTCGCCGGGTACCGGGCGGCGATCATCCGGCTTCACGGCCTGGTCGTCGCCAACGAGGAGGCCAGGGCGCTGCCCGAGGTGACGACGCTGCCCTGCGACGACGGGACGGTTCAGCTCGAGGCCGTCGAGGTCCGCACCCCCGATGGACGGCAGTTGATCAATCCGCTCGACATGCGGCTCGACGTGGGTGACACCTTGGTCGTCACCGGGCCGTCCGGCAGCGGCAAGACCACGCTGTTGCGCAGCCTCGCCGAGTTGTGGCCGTTCACCACCGGCACGCTGACCCGACCGTGCGGACCCAACGAGACGATGTTCCTGTCGCAGCTGCCCTACGTACCGCTGGGCGACCTGCGGGCTGTCGTCACGTACCCCGGAAAAGAAGGCACCGTCGATGACGAGACCCTGCGCAGCACACTGCGAAAAGTCGCACTGTCGCACCTCGTGGACCGGCTCGACGAGGTGCAGGACTGGGCCAAGGTACTTTCCCCGGGCGAACAGCAGCGGATCGCGTTCGCCCGGATTCTGTTGACGAGGCCGAAGGTGGTCTTCCTCGACGAGTCGACCTCGGCGTTGGACGAGGAGCTGGAGTTCGTTCTCTATCAACTGGTGCGGTCGGAGCTGCCCGACACCATCGTCGTCAGCGTCAGCCACCGCTCGACGGTCGAGCAGCACCACACCCACGAACTCGAGTTGCTCGGCGAAGGCGAGTGGCGCTTCGGTCCGCTGGGAGACGACAATCAGGAACCCGCTCCGGCGTAACAAGGACGGCGTTGCTCGTCGAGAGTGAGTCAGTGCCCTTGGACGTAGGGGAAGATCTGGCTGAAGTCACGGGCGGCGAGCCGGTCCCGGCGGATGCCCAAGATCAGGATGCCTCCGTCTCCGAAGATCATCCCGTTGTCCTCGTCGAGCTGGAGCAGGTTGACCCACTGGGAGGCCTCCGCCGCGAAGCCGGGATCCTTCGGGTTCAGCCCGGCCGCGTACGCGGCCGCGGCTTCGACCGGCCGGTGCAGGGCGTCAGAGTAGCCGCCGACCTGGATTTTCGCAGGGAGGGATAGGCATAGGGAACCTCCGGCTGGTGGCTGGCCTTCCCCGACCGGATGGAGAAGCTGGGCTTCCTCAAGCACGACGCCAAGGGCGCCGCCTTCGATCTGACGACGGGCGCCTCGGTTCCGGTCGACAACCAGCGCGGCTG
>NZ_JBEZYD010000076.1:0-22501 GCF_040638335.1 Nonomuraea sp. NPDC026600 | reverse complement strand
GTGCCTTCACCGGCAACCTGTGGATGCCACCCGTCGCACTCGACGCCTGATCAGCGCGAATCACCCAGCGTCACAGATCCTTCTGAATGCTTACACATGACCTCCATTCCATCGCAGCCCGACGAAACGCGGGCCGCGTGAGGCGTGAATCAGTCGACCGAAGCCTTCGCTGCTCTCCTGTTTCTTTCTGTGACCGCAGTGGCGGCGGAGGCACCTGGCCGCCTCATGGTGTTGGAAACCGGTCCCGCACGGCAATGAAGTTGACGCGTGCAGAAAACTCGCAGGCCATTCTTTTGCGACTGACGGCCTTCATGGCGTGGCCTGCGGCGCGCTGGCCTCCGGATTTCGCGGTCGAGTCAAAGACATGGCCGACCGGGCGAATTCAGGAGCAAGATCTGATGGTAAGCGCGATTCGGCCATTGGGCGCCTCCGCGGACATATTCCTGCGCGTGAGGATCGGCCCGGCATTCGGGCACCAGAACAGATCGGCGGGCGCATGGCGCGACACGACCAGATCGGCGGGCGCATGACGCGGCACGACGGAAGCATCGGGGTGTCGGCGCCGGGCGGCGGCGGACGGGACGAGCCGGTTCGGCTGTCCCGGAACCGCGACTACAACATCCTGTGGACCAGCATGTTCCTGTCGGAACTGGCCGGCGAGATCGTGTTCGTCGCCTTTCCGCTGCTGCTCCTGGCGCACTCGGCCTCGGCGCTGCAGATCGGGCTGATCACCTCGATCCTGGCCGCGGCGCGGATGGCGGTGAACGTCCCGGCAGGTGTGATCGCCGACCGGTGGGACCGCAAGCGGGTCCTGCTGCTGTCTCAGGCGGTCCGCTCGGCGGCGATGTTCAGCATCGTGATCGCGCTGCTGCTCGGGGTCTTCTCCTTCCCCCACATCGTCCTCGTCGCCGTGATCGAGGGCGCCTTCAGCTCGGTGTTCCAGCCGGCGGAGCATGCGGCGCTTCCGCAGGTCGTACCCGGCTCCCAACTGCCCGACGCGCTGGCGCGCAACGCGGCCCGCCCGTTCGCCGCGCTCCTGCTCGGTCCTGCGGCGGCCGGGTTCACCTTCGGCCTGCACGAGCTGGTGCCGTTCTCGATCGACGCCGGCATGCTGACGGTCTCCTTCGTCGCGCTGACGGTGCTCCGGCTCCCTCGCCGCCGGCCCGCCGAGGAGACCTCACTCGGCCGGCCGGGCCAGGACGGGCTCTTGGGCGGGTTCCGCTGGCTGTTGGGGCAGCCCGTCATCAGGACGACCGTCGTGTGGATCGTTTTCGTCAATCTCGCGTTCCACGCGCTGATCATCATCATCCTGGTGCGGTCGGGCGAGGCCGAGGTGGCCTACGGCGAGATCGGGTTGATGATGGCCTGTTTCGGCGCCGGTGGGCTGCTCGGCGCCATGGTGGCGGGCCGGCTGCACGCCGCGCTGCCGGCACCCGTGATCATCATCGGCGCGTCGTGGGTCTTCGCCGCGATGGCCGGGCTGATGGCGCTCGTGTCGCGAGGGCTCATGCTCGGCGTGTTGCTCGGGCTGGCCGCGGTGTTCTTCCCCGTCGCGAACACCACCATCGTGACCTACCAGCTCACGATCGCCCCTGACGAGATACGTGGCCGCCTGACCGGTGTCGTCGGCCTCTGCTCCGACCTGGCCGGCACGGTGGGTCCGATGGCCGGCGGCCTGCTGGTCGCCGTCACCGGCGACGGGGCGATGAGCATCCTGATCTGCGCCGCGCTCCTGGGAATCGTGGCACTCGGCGCCAACCTCAGCCCGACCCTCCGGCGCTTCCCGACCCTGCGCCCCGCACCCGCCGTCCCCGAGACGTAGCCGCGGGGACGGGGGGTCGCAGAGAAGGGGCATCGCAGAGAAGCGGGCCGGTCGCCGCGGCGCTCGTCGAGTGCCCGCGGTCGCGACCGGCCCGCTCCGGAAACCAGGCCAAGGCGCAGGATCAGTAGATCGTCCGAGATTCCGCACTCAGCCGGCGGGATCGGGATTTACGGAGATCCCTGGCGATATTGAGCCGGCGCAGCCATCTGTCGGTTCCGTCGAACCGCGCGGAGAACGCGTTCCGCCCGTGCACCATCCGATAGTTGTCGATGAAGCAGATATCGCCGGGCTGGAGCACGATCTCGGTGACGACGGCGTCGAGCGCGCGGGTCACGACATCAAGCGCCTCCTGCTCGGCCACGCCCTGGACGTGCCGCATGAAATGCGGGTCTATACGGATATACGGATCGTCCGGGTCACCGAACAGCACCGCGGTCGCCGTCGGCGAGCGCAGCTCCTCCTCGACGATCTCCCGGCTGCTGCGCAGCAGCTCGACGGCCTTGTGCCCCCGGCCGTCCGCGCCGGCGGGGACGCGCTCGCTCTCGGGCCTATGCGAGTGGTCGGGCAGGATGCGGAAGCGCTCCTGACGCAGCAACTCGCCGGTGACCTGGTCCAGGCGCATGTCGGCGACGTCCGCGACGGTGGTCGCGACCCCGTCGTGGTTGCGCAGGCAGATCAGCCCGAGATAGTCCGTCCGCAGCGGGTGGAAGGCGTCCTCGGTGTGCCAGGTGAGCACCTCCTCGCAGCCCGAGCCGATCTGCTCGCGCTCATGCCCCTTGATGGGCAGGACGTCGTGCATGAGATAACCGTCCTGCTGGGTGGCCCAGCCGATGGGCTCGCCCAGCAGGCAGGCCATCAGGTAGAAGGCGATGTCCTGCCGCAGCGAGGGCGACGGCACCGGCTTGTCCTTCCAGTGCGCCGGGGTCGGGCCGATCACGCTGTCGTCGACGGGCAGACCCGAGATCACGCAACCGCCGTGGCTCTCCGCCGCGACGAATCCGTTCAGGGCCGCGCGCAGGCTCCGGGGTAATTCCTGGGCGAAGGTCTTGGCCTCTCGCTGGAAGTCGGCCGACTCCACACTCTGGTGGTGTTCGGACAACTCGTCGACGAGTTCGTGGACGAACCGGGTCTCGGCCGCGTTCAGCTTTATCGTGAGCACGGGTGAGTCCTTTCTTGACGAGTGCTGTCGAGTCTCACGACCCCTCCATCGCCTTGACGAGGCTGGCGGGCCGCATGTCGGTCCAGTTCGCCGTGACGTGGTCGAGGGCCGACTGCCGGTCGGTATCGGCCCGGGCCACGGTCCATCCGGCGGGCACCTCGGCGAACGAGGGCCACAGCGAGTGCTGCCCTTCCTCGTTGACCAGCACGTGGTAGATGCCGTCCGGGTCCTCGAACGGGTTGGTGCTCATCATCGATCCCTTCACTGGCTAGCGGGCCGGTACGGATTCGCGGCGTCGCAGGAGCGCGACGCCCAGCGGCGTCAGTGTGTGGAGCACCGTGTTCCTGCTCCTGGAGGCGTTGGCCAGACCGGCCCTGCGCAGGACGGTCGCGTGTTTGCTCGCGCCGGCGAGCGAGATGCCGAGGCGCTGAGCCAGCTCGCCGGTGGTACAGCTTTCGGCGAGCGCCTGTAGGGCCGCCGCCCGCGTGTGGCCGACCAGAGCGCCGAGCGCCTGCTCAGGCGGGGGCTCGGTGCCGAAGATGTCGGCCACGTCGAAGCGCATGGAGAAGGCCAGCGCGGGCGGTTTGTCGTCGCCGCCGCCCACCACCACGCAGGACTTACTGCGCAGGAACAGCGACGGGCTGAGCAGCAGCCCGCGCCCACGCAGATGGACGTCGCGTTCTTCTTCGTCACGGATCTCGAGGACGGGTGGATTCCATTCCATGTTGGGGTGCAAGGTGCGCAGCAGGCCCTCGACCCCGGTGGTGATGCCGATCCGGCCGCGGATGGCCCGCTCGGCCTCCAGAGAGCTCTGGACCCGGCCCCAGTACGGGACCACGGCCGCGCCGCAGAACTCGAAGACCAGCGCCGTGACCCGCGCGCGGGCCGCGGAGTCGGCCGGGGCATCACCGAGGAGCTCCAGGAGCTCGGTCAGCGAAAGGCGCTCGCGAAGCAACTGCTCCATGGCGGCGACGCGTGGTCCGAGCCGTCGGCGCACCTGCTTGCGCCAGCCGTCGAAGACGGCGCCGTTGCGCTGGAACAGGTCCAGGGCGAAAGCGCCTTCCGCCACCAGCCCAAGTCCCGCGCTCATGCGCAGGCGGCCCATATCCTGGACCGTGAAGTGAATCCTCAGCACACTTCATGAAATTAGGGACAGCCGCTATCTCGGGACTACCGCGCTCCTATCCGGCGACAGCGGGGTCACCGGCGGACGATGTCACGTTCGCGCACTGGGCACGACAGCACGCTTCCGACTGCCGCTGACCCTAGGGTCTTCTCCTTCGATCGGGATTTCGCCGGCGCAGCATGACCGCCAGCCGTGGCATGCCCGCGAGCAACTCCACGGTGAAACGCCTGCGGGCGCGTTGGTCGGGAAGCGCGTTGAGCTCTCCGAGCCACTCCGCGATCCAGCGAGCCCGGACAGCAGGCGGAAGGATGGTCGCCCCCGCGGTGATCACCCGGAGAATCGCCTGCATTCCGGCATCACCGGACAGTCTCGCCTGCGCGAGACCTTCGAGTTCCCGGCCGATCTCGTGCATGCCCAGCCGGCCGGCGATCGGCACGAAGACGTCGAGGGTCTCGCGTGCTTTCCGAAGCTGTTTCTCCGGCGGGAGGAACCGCATGGTCCGCTGGTTGTGCAGGCGATCGGCCACTTTCAGGGTCAACACCCGCTCGTCGGTGGTGGTCTGCCAGTCCTCAGCCGGAAGTGCGTCGAGCGGCTGCAAGTCCGTCACCAAGCGCACGATCGTCTCGCCGAACTCCGCCGCCAGCTCCGTCTTGGGACACGCGGTGTCTTCGAGGACGTCGTGAAGCAGCGCCGCGCAGAGCAACTCGTGGTCGGCGCCGAGATCGGCCAGGATGGCGGCGACCGCGAGTGGGTGGGTGATGTACGGCTCCCCGCTCCTCCGTGTCTGGTCGCGGTGCCAATAGGCGGCCACCGTGTGAGCACGCTCGACCATCCGCGCCTGATCAGCTGTCAGGTAATCGGGCAAGGTGCTCATGCCGTGCCTCCAGCGATCCCGGGACGCCGGCTTCCGGCGGCCCGCCTGCGCTTTTCGCCCGCCCGAGCGATGGCCTCACGACCGTGTTGAAGGCCGTCTTCGGTGATTCTGTAGTGCCGGCGCGGTGGACGACCCTGGTGGGCGGCCGGGTCATCCCAGCGGCTCGCCACCCAGCCGTACTCCTCCAGGCGGACCAGAATGGGATAAAGAGTGCCACCTGCGATTCCGGTGGCTCTACATAACCCCAGCCCGTAATGCTCGGCCAAGGGATCATTCAGCAGCTCCCGCAAGACCGAGAGGGTCTGCGGCGTCATGTGCGGACTGTCTGCCATGACGCTTAATCTAGCTAGGTAGAGATAGCCTGCCATGTCTCTCGAAAGTGACAGCGATGTGCGGCTGATCTCCGGCGAGGAACGCGCGGACCGCGTCCTGGAAGGCCTGCGGCTCCTCCGAGAAGACGAAATGACCGGCATCGGCGATCTCCACCAGGTGGGCGCCGGGGATCTGCGCGGCCAGGAGGCGGGCGGCGGCCGGCGGGCATACCCAGTCATAGCGGCCCACGATGGCCAGCGTGGGAACCGAGATCTCCGGCAGACGCGGCCGTAGGTCGTACGTGGGTGCCAGCGTACGGAAGAAATACGCGGCGACGTCGAGGGAGACGTCGCTGAGCCGCATGATCCGCTGGGGAATGCCGGTGTGCCGCGGGCCGGCGTAGAAGGGAAAGACCAACCGGCTGAAGGCGTCGAAGGTCTCGGGCGAGAAGTCGCCGCCGAACAGGCGCTGCGCGACCAGGACCGCCTCGGCGGACGCGCGTTGTTCCAGGCTCGGCGGCGGGTCATCGTCGGGCAGCGGCGCCAGCGTGGGCGCGGTGCCGCACAGGATGAGCCCGCCCACCGAGTCCGGATGCCGCAGCGCCAGGTGCAGCGCGACGAACCCGCCGGCGGAGTGGCCGAACACGATGGGCGCGGTGATCCCCAGCCGGTCGCACAGCCGCGCGACGTCGTCGGCCATCCGCTCCAGAGTGCAGGTCCTGGCGGGCATCCGTTCCGAGCGGCCCTGACCGCGGAGGTCGACGAAGACCAGTTGCACGTCCGCGCTCAGCGGGCCCAGTCCCGGCCGCAGGTATCCCTGATCGAATCCCGGACCGCCGTGCAACACCACCATGGTCGGCCGCTGGACCAGCCGGTCCTCGTCGAGGTGGAGCTGTGGTCCGTCGACGTCGACGTACAGCTCTGTCCCGTTCACGCTCACGCGCATGGCGTGCCTCCCCGCGGCTCGGCGCGAAAAACTCCCGGCGTCACACCTGTAGGGCGTTCCGTCGCGTGCCGGGCCGTTCCATCGTCAGGAGGTGTGGCGCAGAGGTGGGCGGCGGGCCCAGGTGGCCCAGCGCCAGAGCCATTCGAGGGGGCCTTGCTGGTACCGGCGCAGCCAGAGGGCGGACCACAGCCACTGGACGGCGAGGATGGCACCGGCGATCAGCAGCACCGTCGTCGAAGACCAGTCGTCCGACTGGCCGCCGAGGACGCGGCTGATCGCCAGGACGAGGATCGTGGCGGTCAGGTAGTTGGTCAGCGCCATCCGCCCCAGCGGTGCGAAGACCGCCTGCAGCGCCGGTCGGACCGGCGTCCTGAGCAGGACCAGCAGGGCGCACACGTACACCCCGGCGATCAGCAGCCCGGCCAAGGCGAACGAGCCGCTGAAGCCCGATTCGCCGACGTGGGTCTGCCACCACAGGGCGGGCACGGCCCCCACCGCGAGGGCCGGGCCGAGCACGGCAGGGCCGCGGGTGGACCGCTCGATCCGGGCGATCACCCCGTACCGGGTCAGCGCCGAGCCCAGCAGGAACAGGCCGGGGACCAGCACGAGAAAGCCACTGCCGATGATCAGTGGCGCCACGAGGAGCGCGGCGGCGAGGCCGGCCACGGCCCACCGTGGCAGCCAGGTCGAGGGCAGGAGCACCACCAGGCCGACGACGGCATAGATGGCCAGGATGTCGCCCTCCCAGAGCAGAAAGTGGTGCACCAGGCCCAGCGCGAGCAGCGCCAGGAGCCGGCGCAGCAGGAGCAGCCGCGGGTGAGCGGCGCGGTCGGTGGCGGAGTTCAGCAGCAGTGAGAACCCGACGCCGAACAGCAGGGAGAAGATCGGGAAGAAGCGCTGGTCGACGAGCAGCCCCATCCATTCCTCTCCAGGTATCGGGGCTCGGTCCACGGCGACGCTGCCGACGTGGGCTATCGGCTGGACGTTGGCCACCAGGATTCCGCACAGCGCGAACCCGCGTACTACGTCGAGCGCGGCGATACGCGGTCGCCTGGGGGAGATCGTCGCTTGGGGGGTCTCCGGCACCGAACGGGGATCTTGATGTCGCATGAGGCTCATCCTGCGAGCCCGGTCCGGTGCGGGCCTCGGGCGAAAGCAGGGTTACCCCGCTCACGACGGTACTTTCGGCCGGTTCGGTGCGTGGTGCACATCTCCTAGCCTGAACCGTGTGAATGCGCGGGCCGGGATCGCGGCCGACGCCGGGCTCGGCGCCGTGTTCGCGACGGCGCTCGCCTTCCAGGCGTACCGGGTCGCGGACAGTTGGGGCGACGGCTACTGGCAGTTCGACTGCGTCGCCGGAGCGGTGGTGTGCGCGACAGCCCTGGTACGTCGGCGCGACCGGGCATGGGCGGCGGTGGCGGGCCTGGCCGTCGCGGCGGCCGCCATCCTGACCACCCATTTCGCCCACCTCCCCAGCGAGCCCGGCCTGGCCATGGCCCTGGCGCTGTCCGTGCTCGTAGGCTCCGCGATCAGAGCCCTCCCGGCCCTCTCGGCCTGCGCGGTCGCGGCCGGTGGATTCGCGGTGGTCGCGGGCAGCCTGCTGGCCGCCCGCACCCCCGCCACCGGCGTCTCGCCCGTCGTGGTGCTGATCGGCGCGGGATGGCTCGCCGCCCTCGCGCTCGGGCTGGGCCCGCGACTGCTCGCCGCCCGCCGGAGGACCGTCGCCGAGCGGGTACGCCGCAACGAGCGCCTGGTGCTGGCCAGGGAACTCCACGACGTCGTCGCCCACCACATCACCTCCGTCGTACTCCAGGCCCAGGCCGCCCAGCTCGTCACCCGCAAGTACTCGGAAAAGACGGAAGGCTCCCTCGCGAGCATCGAGGCCGCCGGCTCCGACGCGCTGGCCGCGACGCGCCGCGTCGTCGGCCTGCTGCGCGACACCGACGACGCGGCCCCCGCCGACCCCGGCCCGCAACCCCCACCGCGGCGGCTACGGCCTGATCGGGATGCGCGAACGCGTCGAGGCCCTCGGCGGCCGGCTGTCCGCCGGCCCGCGCCACGGCGCCGGCTGGTCCGTACTCGCCACCCTGCCCGTCCCCGCACGGAAACGCCGATGACCACCTTGCCGGTCGCCGCGCGGAAACGCCCATGACCGCCCTGCCCGCCCCCGCGCGGAGGCGCCGATGACCATCAGGGTCCTGCTGGCCGACGACCAGGCGATGATCCGCGGCTGCCTGCGGCTCATCCTGGAGGACCAGCCCGACATCACCGTGGTCGCCGAGGCCGCGGACGGCGCCGAGGCGGTCGCCCTGGCCCGGAGCCTGCGGCCGGACGTGTGCCTGGTGGACATCCAGATGCCCCGCCTCAACGGCATCGAGGTCACCCACGCCCTGGCCGGCCCCGGCGTCCCCGACCCACTGCGGGTCATCGTGGTCACCACCTTCGACCTCGACGAGTACGTCTACGGCGCGCTGCGCGGCGGAGCGGTCGGCTTCGTCCTGAAAGACGCCGGCCCCACCCTGCTCGTCGAGGCCGTCCGCGCCGCGCACGCCGGGGACGCCCTGATCTCCCCGTCGATCACCCTGCGGCTCCTACGCCACCTCACGGCCACCGGCGCACCGTTCACCCGCAAGTCCGCCCAGCCGCTGTCCGAACGCGAGGTCGAGGTCGTCCGGGCCATCGCCCGGGGCCGCACCAACCAGGAGATCGCCGCCGAGCTGTTCATCTCACTGAGCACCGTCAAGGGTCACACATCCGGCATCCTGGCCAAACTAGGCATGCGCAACCGGGTCGAGATCGTCGCCTGGGCCTGGGAGAACCGCATCGTGGGGTAGGCCCAGACGGCCGAAGGGGCGCCAGGCCACGGCGGTGAGCACGGCCATGACGACCGCCGACATCCAGAAGGGCCCGGTGAGGCCGACCCAGCGGGCGATGGGCCCGCCGATCAGGGAGCCCAGCGCGGAGCCGCCGACGATGAACAGCATGTACCCGCTCTCCACCCGGCCGCGCAGCTCATCAGGTACGGCCCGCTGGCGCAGCGTGACGCTGACCGCGCCCAGGATCGAGCCGTGAATGCCGAACCCGACCAGGATCGCCCCGGCGACCCACCCCGTGGTGGCGAGCGCCAGCCCCACGTGCGTCAGCGTCTCGATGACCAGGCCGGCCCGCAGCAGCAGCGAGTCGGAGAAGCGCGCCTGGAGGTGAGGGGCGATCATCGCGCCGATCAGTGAGCCGGCCGCGGACGCCGCGATGAGGATCCCGTAGCCGTACTCGTCGAGCCCGAGCCGATCACGGCTGTAGAGCACGAGGATGGAGAAGCCGGCGAGGAGCGTGATGTTCATCAGGAACAGCGCGAGGGTGAGCAGCCGGATCGCGGCGTGGTTCCAGAGCCAGCGCATGCCCTCGGCGATGTCGGCCCGTACGGACCGCCGCTCGGCCGGGACGGTCTGCCGTACCCCGCGCAGGGTGGAGATCAGCACGGCCGCCAGCGCGAACGACGCGGCGTTGATCCCGAACGGCAGCGCCGCCGCCACCACGAACAGGGCGGCGCCCACCGGCTTGGCCACGAACCCGTTGATCGCGAAGAAGACCGTCTGCATGCGCGCGTTGGCGCGCGGGAGATCCTCCGACCGCACGACCATCGGAACGAGCGCCCCCGAGGCGTTGTCACCGAGGGTCTCGCACGTGCCGGCCAGGAACCCGGCGGCGTAGATGAGCGGGATCGTCGCCACGTCCCGCCATACCGCCACCGCCAGCAGGCCCACGACCAGGCCGCGGAGCACGTTCACCACCACGATCAGCCGCCGCCGGTCGAGCCGGTCCACGAAGACCCCGCTGACCAGCGAGAACAACATCCAGGGCACCTGCTGGACGAACACCGCCAGACCGACCAGCACCGGATCATCGGTGACCGAGGCGACGAGCAGCGGCGCGGCGGCCGCCGCTATGCCGTCACCGATGTTGGAGACGACGGTAGCCGCCCACAACGTGGCGAAATTCCTGCCGAGCCCGGCCATCTTCTGCGCTCCTGTCGCGTGGGTGCGCCAGAAGCATGGCCTGCCGAGAGGTGGCGAAGGGCGCCAGAAGCCAGGAAATACGCAGATCAGCGTAGACGCCCTAGTCGGGAGAGTTGACCCCGCGCCCGCGCGTCGGCATCGTGAACCGAATGACCAGCGATGAAACGCGGGACGGAGTGTCGCTGACCAATCTCGACCAGCCGCTGTTCGACGGATCGAACGCGACGAAACGGGATCTGGTCGACTACCTGGACGCCGTCCGCGACCGCATCATCCCAGCCCTGCGGGACCGCGCGCTGTCGGTGATCCGCGTACGGCCCGGCCAGGCGCCGTTCATGCAGAAGAACGTGCCCAAGTACGCCCCCGACTGGATACGTACGGTCTCCGTCTGGGCCGAGGCGTCGCACCGGCAGGTGTCCTACGCCCTGTGCGACGACCGCAGGACCCTGCTGTGGTTCGCCAACCAGCGGGCGGTCGAATACCACCCGGCGCTGTTCCGCGGCGAGCATCCCACCCATCTCGTGCTCGACCTCGATCCGCCCGTCGAGGACGCGTTCCCGCTGGCCGTACGGGCGGCCCGCCTGGTCCGCCAGGCCCTCGACGACGCGGGGCTGGCCGGGGCGGTGAAGACCAGCGGGGCGAAGGGGCTGCACGTGTTCGTGCCCGTGGTGGCGGGGACCGCGATGGACGACCTGGCCGCGGCCACCCGCGCCCTGGCCGCCCGCGCCGAACGCGTCGACCCGGCGCTGGCCACCACGGCGTTCATCCGGGAGGACCGCGAGGGCAAGGTGTTCCTCGACTCCACCCGCGCGGGTGGCGCGACGGTGGTGGCCGCCTACAGCCCGCGGATCCGGCCGGGAGCGCCGGTCTCCTTCCCCCTGGCGTGGGAGGACCTCGACCGGGTCACGCCGTCCGACTTCACCCTCCACACCGCGGCGCGGCTGCTCGCCGACGGCGATCCCTGGGCGGAGCTCATGCCCGAGCCGCAGCCGCTGCCCGCCGACCTGGTCGAGGAGGGGCACACGATCCCGATCGCCCGCGTCCAGGCGATGCACGAGGGCAAGCGGCGGGCGAAGGCCAGGCGAGGCGAGTGATCAGCGGGCGGTCCCGGTCAATCCATCACAGAGCGTACGCAAGCATCGCTTCCAGGATGACCAGCATCGGTACGAGCGGTACGGCGTACAGGGCCGCCTGGCGAGCCCCCGCGTATCGCTCCGGGACGGCCGAGAGCAGGGCCAGCAGCACCGCGCAGCCGATCGGCGCGAGCAGCCAGGTCGACAGGGTGACCGTGCCCCACGTGCTGACCGTGTCGCAGTCCTCGGTCGGGTAAGAGGTCAGCGCGTCGAGACCGCACGCCTTGTCACCGAGGATCGACACGGCCATCCAGGCGATGAAGCCCGCCAGCCAGATGACGACGGCGAGGACGGAGGTCAACGCGACGGCCGTGCCGCTCGGCGAGGTCGTCCGGCTGGCAGGGAGAGAGGGGGCGATCACGGCAGGACTCTATTGGTGATCAACGCCGGTGGGGCCGCCTTTGATCAACCTGGCGGCTAGCGGATGGCCCTCAGACCGGGGAGCACCCGGTCGGCGTAGTCGAACAGGGCCTGGTTCTCCCAGCCGTTGCCCGAGGACGGGTCGGCCGGATCCCAGCCGTTGCCCGGCACCCCGGTCCAGGTGGCCTCCCAGTAGAACAGGCCGAGGCCCCGCCCGTTCGGCACCGCCCTGACGATGTCGCTCACCGCGCGCATCAGCGCGGCCTGGCCCTCGGGGGTGGCGGGGTAGCCGGGGTAGGGCTCGGCGGAGGTGATGATGTTCGCCCAGCCGTCCTTGTCGGCCGTGGTGAAGGGGTAGGCCGTCTCCGCCACGAACACCGGCTTGCCGTATCTGGTGGCGACGTCGTTGATGTTCGCCTGGAACGCCTCCAGCGTGCCGTGCCAGAACGGGTAGTACGACAGCCCGATCACGTCGTAGCGGATGCCGTTGGCAGCCGCGTTGTCGAACCACCACCGGTACAGCCCGTTGTCCCCCCCGTCGGCCAGGTGGATCGCCACCTTGGTACGCGGGGAGACCGCCTTGACCGCGTCATAGGCCGCGCCGAGCAGTCCCGCCATGCCCGGCCAGTTGTCGTAGCGGCCGTCGGGCCACAGCAGCCCGCCGTTGAGCTCGTTGCCGGTCTGCACCAGGTCGGCCGTCGTGCCCTGTCTGCGCAGCGCGTTCAGCACGTCGTAGGTGTGCCGGTAGACGGCCTGTTTGAGCTGTTCGTACGGCAGCGCGGCCCAGGCCGCGGGCTTGTTCTGCTTGCCGGGATCGGCCCAGCTGTCGGAGTAGTGGAAGTCGACCAGCAGGCCCAGACCCAGCGCCTTGGCCCGCTTGGCGATGGCCAGGACGTGCGCCTTGTCGTTGTAGCCGTCGGCGGGATCGACCCAGACCTTCAGCCGGATGTAGTTGAGGCCGCCGTCGCGCAGGATGCGCAGGGCATCGCCCCGCCGGCCGTTCTCGGAGCGGTAGACGCCGCCGAGGGCCTCCGACTTGGCCAGGCTGGAGATGTCGGCGCCACGGATCTGCAGCGGGCGCTCGGCCCGTGCCGGTGACGCCAGGGCGGTGACGCACAGCAACGCGGTGAGCAGGGGTAACAGGGCCCGTTTCATTCTTGTCTCCTGTCGTTCACGACGACTGGTTCACGACGGTTCGTTGACGACGGTTCGTTGGCGACGGTTCGTTCACGATGCTTCGTTGACGACGGCCACCCCGCCCGCGGGGACCTCGCCCGTGAAGGGGGCGCCGGTGAGCAGGTCCGTGCCCGTCAGGCCGGTCACCGTGACGGGCGCGTCGCCGTGGTTGATGAGGAACGCGCAGGCGCCCCGCCGTACGAGCTCCAGGGTGTCGGGCAGGTCGCGCGGCCGGGAGACGCCCGCGCGGTCGAGCACCTCGCCGAGCAGGGCGCGCAGGTCGTCGCCGCCGAGCGCGGCGGCCAGGTAGCTCGCGGTGCCGCCGCCGAACGCGTTGGCGGTCAGGGCGGGATGGCCGGTGTCGGGGCCGTCGGTGAAGTGCCGCATGGCCACCGCCCGTTCGAGGCGGACCCGCTCGGACCAGATCCGGCCGGTGGCCCCGCCGGTGAGCGTCACAGTCTCCAGCTCGCGCAGCGGGTGGAACTCCTCGACCGACAGCCCGAGCACCTCGCGCAGCGCGCCGGGGTAGGCGCCCGCGTGGACGGTGTCGTTCTCATCGACGATGCCGGAAAAATACGACACGAGCAGGTGGCCGCCCGACTCGACGTAGCGCTGTAGGTTCTTGGCCGAGCTTTCGGCAAGCAGGTACGAGCTCGGCACGACAACCAGCCTGTATCCCGAAATATCGGCGGAAGGGTGGACGAAGTCCACCGTGACGTGCTCCCGCCAGAGCGCCTCGTAGAAGGCGTCCACCCGCTCGCGGAAGCGCAGATCGCCCGAGGGGCGCCACTCCAGCTCCAGCGCCCAGTACGACTCCCAGTCCCAGACCATCGCCACCTCGCTCGTGACGCGCCCGTCCTTGACCGGGGCCAGCCGGCCCACGTCGGCGCCGAGCGAGACGACGTCGCGCCAGATCTGCGAGTCGGTCCCCGCGTGCGGGATCATCGCCGAGTGCCACTTCTCGGCGCCGTACCGCGAGGCCCGCCACTGGAAGAACAGCACCGAGTCGGAGCCCCTGGCGACGTGGGCGAGGCTGTTGCGGCGCATCTCGCCGGGACGCTTGGCGATGCCGCGCGGCTGCCAGCTGATCGCGCTCGTCGAGTGCTCCATGAGCAGCCACGGCCCGCCGCCGGCCAGGGAGCGGCTCAGGTCGGCCGACATGGCGAGCTGGATGTGGTTGTCGGGCTGCTCGCCGTTCAGGTAGTGGTCGTTGGCGATGACGTCCAGCTCGGGGGCCCATCGCCACAGGTCCATCGACTTGCAGTTGACCGTGCCGGCGAAGTTGGTGGTGACCGGTTTGCCGCTCTGGCGCAGGATGTCGCGCTGCAGCCGGTAGTGCGACAGGTGCTCCTCGTTGGCGAAACGGGCGTAGTCGAGGCGCTGCGCCGGGTTGACCACGGTATGACTCCACCGGGGCGCGTCGATCTCGTCCCATTCGCCGTAGTGCTGGCCCCAGAAGGCGGTGCCCCAGGAGGTGTTGAGGGCGTCGAGGCTCTCGTACCGGTGCCGGAGCCAATCGCGCCAGGCGGCCACGCTCGACTCGCAGTAGCACTCGCCGAGCGGCGCCCCGTACTCGTTGTGCACATGCCACATCACCACGGCGGGATGCTCGCCATAGCGGGCCACCAGCCGCTCGGCCAGCCGCGCGCTGGCCGCGCGGAAGGCCGGGTGACTGGAGCAGGCGGTCTCGCGCGCGCCCGCGCCGACCCGCACGCCCTCGCGGGTCATGGGGGAGGCGTCGGGATACTTTCTGGAGAACCAGGCGGGCGGCACCGTGGTCGGGGTGCCCAGGTTCACCGAGATGTCCGCGCTGTGCAGGCGGTCGATGATGGTGTCGAGCCAGCCGAACTCGTACACCCCCTCGGCGGGTTCCATCAGCACCCACGCGAAGATGCCCAGGCTGACCAGGTTCACCCCGGCCTGCCGCATCAACCGAACGTCCTCTTCCTGCACCTCAAGCGGCCACTGCTCGGGGTTGTAGTCCCCGCCGAACGCGATGCCCTCGGGCATATAAGTCCCCCTTTTGATACCAGGTTTGGTAATTTGTCAGGCTTTAACGGCGCCGCTGCTGAGGTCGGTGCGCCAGAACCGCTGCATCGTGAGGAAGAGCGCGATCAGCGGAATCAGCGCAAGGAACGTCCCGATGAGGATGAGGTTGTAAAGACTCGGGTGGTTCGCCCCCGCGGCCAGCATCGTGTAGAGCCCGACCGTCAGCGGGAACTTGCCGTCGTCGCCGAGCATGATGAACGGCAGCAGGAAGTTGTTCCAGATGGCCACGAACTGGAACAGGAAGATGGTCACCATCCCCGGCCCCATCAGCGGCAGCGCCACCCGGGTCAGCAGCGTCCAGTGCGAGGCCCCATCGATGCGCCCGGCTTCGAGCAGCGAGTCGGGGATGGCCGCGCCGGCGTACACGCGGGCGAGATAGATGCTGTACGGATGCAGGATCTGCGGCAGCAGAACCGACCAGTACGTGTCCGCCAGCCCGACCTTCGCGAACAGCAGATACTGCGGGATCGCCAGCACCACCGCGGGCACCAGGATGCCGCCGATCAGGATGTTGAAGATCAGGTTCCGGCCGGCGAAACGGTACTTGGCCAGCGTGTAGCCCGACACCGCGGACACGGCCGTCGACAGCAGTGCCCCGCCACCGGCGTACAGCAGGGTGTTGAGCATCCACAGCCAGTACACCCCGTCGCGATAGGCGGCGAGATCGGCGAGGTTCTGGAAGAACCCGGTGCCGGGCGAGAAGGTCGAGGTCGAGAACAGCTCGCCGGACGTCTTGGTGGCCGCGATCACCACCCAGCTCACCGGGAACAGGCAGTACACCGCGCCGATCAGCAGGATCCCGGTCGGGAGCAGGCCGAGCGGCGTGTACGCGGCGCGGGCGCGGGTGCGGGCCATCACGCCTCCCCGAACGCGCGGTTCTTCACCACGCGCAGGAACCCGAACGACAGCACCAGCGAGATCCCGGCGATCACCACGGCCGTCGCCGCCGCCGCGTACAGGTCACCGGTCACGAAAGCGTCCCGGTAGATCTTCATCAAGGGACTCCAGGTCGAGCTGATGGTGTTCGTGAACGGCCGGAGGGTGGTCGGCTCGGTGAACACCTGGATCGTGGCGATGATCGAGAAGACGGTGACCAGGATGATCGCCGGGGCCAGGATCGGGATCTTGATCCGCAACGCGATCTGCAGCTCCGACGCGCCGTCGATGCGGGCCGCCTGATACAGGTCCTGGGATATGGCCCGCAGGTTCGTGTAGAGCACCAGCATGTTGAAGCCCGTACCGCCCCAGACCGCCACGTTGGCCATCGAGTACACGATCGCGCTCTGGCTCAGCGGCGTCACCCCGAACAGCTCGCTGATCGGGGTGACGCTCGGCAGGTAGAGGAAACCCCACATCAGGCTGGCGGCCACGCCCGGCACCGCGTAGGGCAGGAAGATCGCGATCCTGGAGAAGCGGGCCAGCCGTACCCTCGCGGTGTCCAGCATCAGCGCGAACACCAGCGCGAGCCCCAGCATCACCGCCAGGACCAGCGCGGCGTAGCCGAGCACCCGCAACCAGCCGGCCCACAACTCGCCGTCGCCGATGGCGGCGACGTAGTTGTCCAGCCCCACGAAGATCTCCCGCTTCGACCCCTTGCCGAGCCCGAGCCCCGAGACCTTGGTCCGGCGCAGGCTGAGGTAGACGGTGTAGCCGATCGGCAGGGCCAGGAACAGGGCGAACAGCGTCACAGCCGGGGTCAGGAACAGGTACGGGGCCCAGCTCTTCCTTGTCGTCATTGGGCGAGCTTGAAGCCGGACTTCGTCATGTCCGCGACCGTGGCGTCCTGGACGCTCTGGAGGGCGCCGCTGAAGGAGGTCTTGTTCAGCGCGGCCTTGTCGAAGGCGTCCTTGAAGGCGTTGTAGGTCACGTTGACGTTCGGGCCGAAGGTGAAGCCGCGCGCGCCCGCGCCGAACCCGGCCGCCTGCTTCCAGAAGTCGGGCACGTTCGAGAAGTACGCGGGAGGCTCGGAGAGCAGCTCGGCGCCCTTGGTCGCGGCGGGATAGATGGAGCCCTCCTTCACCAGCAGGGCGAGCGCCTCAGGATCGCTGTTGAGCCAGGTGGCGAACTTGGCCGCGGCCTCCTTGTTCTTGGAGCCCGCCGACACGGAGACGGCCGAGCCGCCCCAGAAGCCGCTGAAGCTCTCGCCGGCGTTCCACTGTGGCAACTGCGCGATCGCCCACTTGCCCTTGGCCTTGGGCGCGTTGGTCGACAGCGGGCCGGGTGCCCAGATGGCCGACGGCCAGGTCAGCAGCCTGCCGTCGTTCAGGGCCTTGTTCCACTCGGGGGTGAAGTAGGGCATGTTGTCGATGACGCCCTCCTTGACCAGGCCGCCCCAGTAGTCGGCGAGCTTCTTGGTGGGCTCGTCGTTGATGGCGACCTTCCACGCCTCGCCGCTGATCGACCACCACTGCCCGCCCGCCTGCTGGGCGAGGCCGGCGAAGGAGCCCGGGTCCTTGCTGGAGAATGTGCCGAGGTACACCTTGGAGTCCTTCGCGTGCACGGCCCTGGCCGCGTCGGCGTACTCCTGCCAGGTCTTCGGTACGGCTATGCCGTACTTCTTGAACAGGTCGGCCCGGTAGTAGAGCAGCATCGGGCCGCTGTCCTGCGGGATGCCGTAGACCGCGTCGGTGCCGAGCGTGACCAGCCCCCAGATACCCTCGCTGAACTGCGCCTTGACCGGATCCGCCGCAGGTTTGATGTCCGCCACCGCCTCGGCGGCCACGAACGACGGCAGGGCCTGATACTCCGCCTGGACGAGGTCCGGCGGGTTCCCGGCCTTGGCGGCGGTGAGGAACTTGGTGGCCGAGTCGTCCCCGCCCGCCTGGGTGCTGGAGGTGACCTGGATGTCGGGATGCGCCGTGTTCCAGACCGCGACGATCTTGTCCATGCCGGGCACCCAGTTCCAGTAGGTCAGGGCGACCTTCTGGGCGGCGGGGCTCGACGGGGTGGCGGTCTGCTGAGCGCCACCACTGGAGCAGCCGGCCACGAGGGTGACGGCTGCGGCTACAGCGGCAAGCCTGTTCATCTGCATGGGCACCTCGACTTGGGGGGAAGTCTGTGAACGTTCACAGCGTGTGTCTGGCCCCTCTGCGCTGTCAACCCTTCGTTACGGGGTCGTTAAATGGGCTAAAAGGTGTGTGTACGTTCACAGTGTTTCGGCTTCGGGCCATGAGATGCTGAACCCGTGAAGAGGCCGACCATCCATGACGTGGCCGCGGTGGCCGGGATCTCGCGCGGCACCGTCTCGCGGGTCCTGAACGGCGACCGTTATGTGAGCCCCGCGGCCCGGATCGCCATCGAACGCGCCATCGCCGAAACCGGCTACGTCGTCAACCGCAACGCCCGCAACCTGGTCAGACAGCGCGCCGGATCGGTCGTCATGGTCCGCTCCGAAGCCCACTTCGAGGACCCCAACTACAGCACCACCATCCGCACCGCGATCCGCCTGCTCGGCGAACGCGACCTCTCGCTGGTCATGATGATCGCCGGCGACGACAGGGAGCGCGAACAGGTGCTCCGCTACGTACGCGGCGGCCACGCCGACGGCGTCCTCCTCCTGTCCACCCACGCCGGCGACCCCCTGGTCGACACCCTCCACGGCGCTGGCATCCCGGTGGTCTCCTGCGGCGCCGTCATCGGCAGGGAGACGGTGATCCCGTACGCGGCCTGCGACGAACGGGGCGGCGCCCGCCAGATGGCCGAATACCTGGTCTCGCGCGGCCGCAAGAAGATCGCCATGATCACCGGCCCGATGGACACGCCGGGCGGCATCCAACGCCTGGAGGGCTTCGCCGACGTCCTCGGCCGGAAGGCGTCCAAAAAACTGATCGAACACGGCGACTGGACCCACGCCAGCGGCGAGACCGCCATGGCCCGGCTGCTGGAACGCGTACCAGACCTGGACGCGGTCTTCGCGGCCTCGGACGTGATGGCCTCGGGGGCCCTGCACACGCTGCGGGCGGCGGGACGGCGGGTGCCTGAGGACGTGGCGGTGGGCGGGTTCGACGACTCGTCGGTGGCGATCTCCACACATCCGCCGCTGACGACGGTGCGGCAGCCGCTGGAGGATGTGGCCAGGGAGACGGTACGGCTGCTGCTGGCGCTCATCGACGGCGCGGAGCGAGTCGACTCGATCGCCCTGCCCACCAGCCTGATCGTCCGCGACTCGGCCTAGCCTCTAAAGGGCCTCCGCTTCGCTCCGGACGTTCTTTTTTCCCACCCGTCACCCGATTCGGTGGTTGGCCGTCTGATGCCCACCCGCCCACAAAGGACCTCCGCTACGCTCCGGACGTCCTCCCAGGCGGGCTGACGCCCGCCACCTGAAGGACCTCGCTACGCTCGGACCGCCTTCCCGAGAACGCTTCGCCAGGTCGGCTGGACGGAGCGGGACAAGATGGACTTCCACGTCAGAGCATTCGGCATGCTCGATGCCAACAGCTGCCATCAGGCACCGGACAGCAGGGCTCCGTCCCCAGTACTCCAGCTGTAGACCGTGATCTTTGGCTGGGTGGGCGAGATGGCAGATTGGCGCGTGGGATCAGCGTCGTGCCGCGGGCCATGCAACCAGGGCCAGTTCGGCGGTTTCGGTCAGCTCGGCCGCCGCGGCCCCGTCGCAGGCGCGCTGCGACATGCCCTGGATGACCGCGGCGAAGTACGCGGCCAGCGCACGGGGGTTGGCTGCATCGGATAGCTCGCCAGCCTGTTGCGCCATGCTTAGGTGGGCTTCGAAGACGTTCAGGTTCTCGTTGCGTATGTTGCGCAGGAATGCCGCCACCTCGGCGTCTTGCGGGGTGACGTTGGTGGCTGCGCTGATCGTCAGGCATCCCGCCGGGTGGGCGGGGTCGGGATAGATGACCGCTGCCTCACGCAGGATGCGGGTGAACGCGGCGTGGGCGGTGGGTTCCTCCACAAGGGCAACGCCCATGAAGGCGCCCACGGGTGAGCGCCCATAGCTGTGCACCGCTTCCTTGAACAGAGACTTCTTATCCCCGAAGGCCGCGTACAAGCTGCCGGGCCTGATGCCCATCGCCTCGGTCAGCTCGCCGATGGAGGTGGCCTCGTAGCCGCGTTCCCAGAACAGACGGGTGGCCGCGGCCAGTGCCGCGGCGCGGTCGAACGCCCTCGGCCGTCCTCGCTTCGCGCGTGTCTCAGTCACTCCTCTATTTTAGAGCGCTCGCTCAAGAAGGCATGCTACCTTCTTTGTTGAGTCATCGCTCAATAAATCGGGAGTGGCCAACAGCTATGGGAACACGCACACTTGACGGAAAGATCGCACTGGTCACCGGCGGCAGCCGCGGGATAGGCCGGGCCATCGCGCAACGTCTCGGCCGGGACGGCGCCACCATCGCCGTCGCCTACGCCCGCGACGAGACAGCGGCGAACGAGGTCGTCGAACGCATCCGCAAGGACGGCGGCCGGGCCTTCGCCCTGCACGCGGAGATGGGACGGCACGGTGACGCAGCCTCCCTGTGGGCTGCCTTCGACGCCCACGCCGACGAATACACCCCTGACGGAGCCGTCGACATCATCGTCAACAACGCCGGCATCGGCCGCAGCTCTGATCTGGCGTCGCTGACCGAGGACGGCTTCGACGAGGTCTTCGCCGTGAACGTCCGCGCGCCGTTCTTCATCGTGCAGCAGGGGCTGAAGCGGCTGCGCGACGGAGGGCGGATCATCAACATCTCCAGCGGCGCGGCTCGCCTCGCCATGCCAGAGATCATCGCCTATGGCGCCACCAAGGGCGCGCTCGACACCTTCACCCTCAACCTCGCCAAGGAATTGGGACCCCGAGGCATTACCGCGAACTCGGTGGCGCCCGGCGTCATCGACACAGACGTCAACGCAAGCTGGCTACGCGGCAATCCGCAGGCCGAAGCCCATGCGGCGTCCCTGGCCGCGCTGGGCCGGGTCGGGCAGCCGAAAGACGTAGCTGACATCGTGGCCTTCCTCGCTTCCGACGACGCACGCTGGGTGACCGGCCGGGTGATCGACGCGACGGGCGGTTCTGGGCTGTGAGCCTCTCTCCTTGGGCGGGAGTACCCCGCAGTCACCAGAAGATCAGGGCGGCCCGCTGCGTTCGTCGAGCTGTGCCGTAGGTAGTCACACGCCCTGCGTGCCGTACCAGCGCCACTCGGTGAGTCGTGGGCGATCAGGGAGAGCGGTGCGTCCAGTCGCCCACAGCAGGGTCTCCCAGACGTCACAATCGATGGCGACATGGGGAAAGAGCCTCTTCAGGACCCTCTCGCACAGCTCCCGTGGCGGCGACCACTCCAGATTCAGCCCCTGAGCGATGTCATGGAGGTGCACAAGGGTCTCAACGACTGCCATTGCGGCGAAGCCCTCTGGGTCCGAGGGCCCGAAGACGTGGTAGGCAACGGTGGTCGAGGGAGCCGTGTGTAGGACGGACGCGAGCAGGCCACCACAAGCCTCCAGGATGGTCAGCAGGCCCTCGGGGCCCGAGTCCCGCTCAACGAAGATGACGTTTTCCGGCCCACCACTTCGGTCACTGCTCGTCCGGAACGGCAACAGCGCCGACATCGGCGGCTTTGCGAGCCCAAACCTCGCGGCGTAAGTGAACAGGTCATCGGCCAGATGCTCGAGCGTCTCCCAACACGTCCACTTGAGCGTTCCCGCCTTGGCCTCCCACGCGTGGTGATCTGCGCCCCTTAGCGTGTCGATGGCCAGAGCGACGACCCGACGTACGTCTTCTCCATCGACTGCGCTGTCTGCTCCGTGCATGCGAAGGATCGTAACAACGCCCACCATAGACCCTAGTCCGTACGGCTCCTCCTATCCGTTACCCGATTCGGTGGTTGGCCGTCTGATGCCCGCCCGCCCAAAGGGGACCTCCGCTTCGCTCCGGACGTCCTCCCAGGCGGGCTGACGCCCGCCCCCTTGAAGGGCCTCGCTGCGCTCGGACCGCCTTCCCCAGCACGCTTCGCCGGGTCGGCTGGGTAGAGCGGGACCAAATGGACGGTGGAATTGAGGCCCCCGGTTGGAAAGTGCGTCCAACCGGGGGCGACCTCATCCACGAACACCAGGGACGGACGTCCGCGGATGAGGGGATGCCCTGGTTGGGAGAAAGGGGGCAGTTCTCAACCAACCAGGGCGAGGTTGAGAGAGCTTGTTGCGGCCTTCGTCGCTACCGGATTCAACGACGAAGGCCGCCCCCAAGGCCCACTTCAAGAGACAACTTGGCGGCCTGTCTCCTTTGCCCGCTGCTCAGCGGTGGGGCCGGGGGAGCGTGACCAGCCGTGGCGGTGGCACTCGGCTGGTCACGAGCATCAAGGTTGGCGCTCTTGCTTGGCGTCCAGTTGGTCGAGATCACCGGCAACAAGCGCGAGGAGCATTCCCCGTCGGCGCTGATCGTCAGTCATAGTCGCCGACTTCCGAGCTGCCCCAACGCCGATAGCCATGTCAGGAAAGCTGTCCCACTGACCCTTTTTCATCCTCAGGCGGCCTGAGCAACGCGGTGGTTCTGGAGGACGGCGATGGCCTTGCAGAGGTGGCCGGCCTTGCTCGGACTGCAG
>NZ_JBEZYD010000075.1:0-23214 GCF_040638335.1 Nonomuraea sp. NPDC026600 | reverse complement strand
GGAAACCTGCCCCCGACCGTCTATGAAGATCGGCTTGCTAGACTGACCGCACTGGCTGCATGAAACCGGGTGTCCACACCCCGGGGGGAACGCCAGTTTCCCGGCGAGGGCCTCACCGATGGCCAAGCCGAGTCAGGCACCGTGCTCAAGGGCAAGGTGCGCTTTCGTCTTGGCAAGCCCGACCGCGGTATCGGATCTGCGCGCGTGGCTCCCGCCATCGCTATCACGTAAAACGTGTCCAGTGATCATGTGACTGGGTCCCGGAGCCAGATCCGGATCGAGGCGACGTCGATGGTGCCCTGGTAGATGAGTTCTCTCTTGTCATAGCGGGTGGCTACAGCGCGGTGCTGGCGAAGCTTGTTCACACAGCGCTCCACGGTGTTGCGTTCCTTGTAAGCCTCTCGGTCGAAGACCGGGGGCCGGCCGCCCTTGCTGCCCAGCTCCAGCCGGTTGGCTTGCTGGTCCTTCTTGATCGGTATGACGGCCTTGATACCGCGCCTACGTAGGTAGCGGCGGTTGCCGCGGGAGGAGTAAGCCTTGTCGGCCATGACTCGGACCGGGCGTTTGCGGGGCCGTCCGGCGCCGCGGCGCGGGATGCTAATGGAGTCCATCAGCGGGATGAAGCGTGGGCTGTCGCCGTGCTGGCCAGGGGTGAGGATGCGGGAGATCGGGCGGCACCTGCGGTCGGCGACCAGGTGCAGCTTGGTCGACAGCCCGCCACGTGAGCGGCCGAGGGCTTCACGGCTGGACGTCATCCGTTTGTGATCTTCACTGTCCCCTTTGATGGGATGTCGATAGCCGGCGCGTGGCGGGCGCCGGCCGCATGCTGGTGGGCACGGACCACCGTGGAATCGGCGCTGACCGCGGGCCGGCCAGATCCTGGCCGACACTGCCCAGCAATGCGGGCTGCGGCTCGGACCGGCCATGCTCGCACCCGGCCGGGAGGGCTGGCACGTGCAGGCCCGCTGCCGGGCAAAAGAGCCGCCGCAAGCGTGAACCAACCGCCCCTGGCGCTGACCGTCCTCTTGGCAGCTGTCTTGCTTACTGCGGTAGCCGGTCGGCAGCACCTCGCCAAGCGATACGACGGGGGGATCGCCCCCGGGGCCAGCGCCGGGCCTGGCGCGGTGTTCTCGTCATTGTGCGGCGGGAGGCTGCTGGTCAGCCGATGTTTCGGGCAGTAGCGGCGCGACGGTGGGGACGCGGAGCCGTTCAACGGCGTCGCGGGCTTCTTCGTCGGGGCGTACGTCGTAGCCGAGGGTGGTGCTGGGGCTGGCATGGCCGGCCAGTCGGGCGGTCATGATCGCGTCGGCCTGCGGCAGGAGGTTGGAGATGAAGGTGCGGCGAAGGTCGTGCGGCCGCACCGCCGTGGTGGCGGCCTGTTCGGTGCGTTTGGCGAGGATGTCACGGACCGCCTGGGGGTTCATCTGCCAGGGGCGGCCGTCCGTGGCGATGCGCACCGTGCCGCCGCGGGTCAGGCGGGGGAACAGCGGGCCGCGGGAGGTGCCGCGACGGGCGAGCCAGGCCTCCAGGCGGCGGGCGGCGAAGGTGTTGACCGGGATGCGGCGCTGTTTGTCGCCCTTGCCGATAACAGTGAGCATGCGCCGCGCCCGGTCGTAGTCGGCGTACTGCAGGGCGACCAGTTCGCCGCGGCGCAGGCCGCAGGCGTCCAGCACGGCGATGATGGCCGCGTCCCGCAGCCCGGCGCCACTGACCGGGCCACTGGCGGGGCCGGTGGGTGAGCGGTCGGCGTCGCAGGCGGCGATCAGAGCGCCGATGACGGCGTCGGGGACGTGCTGGCCAGCCGGTTCGCGGTAGCCGCCGAACGGGGCCAAGGCGACGGCCCGCTGGTGGTCGTCGGTGCTGAGCAGGCCGAGTTTCCACGCTTCCTTGAGCACGCCGCGCAGCGCGGCCAAGTGCTTGTTGCGATAGGCGGGGGACCAGTCCATCTGGTCGATCTGCTCGCGGATCCAGGCGGTGTGCTCGTAGCGCACGTAGTGCCAGGGCTGGCCCTGGCCGGTGATGGTGGCGTCGTCGAGCCGGTCGCCGGTGAGCATCCGGGTGAGGTGGTCCAGGCAGATCCGCATGGCGCGGCGTGAGTCGGCGCTGCCCAGGCGTCCCAGGTAGAGCAGATAGGGGTCGCGGGCGGGTGCGACCGCCGCGGCGGCGGCCACCTCCAATCCGGCGGTGGAGGTGGGGAAGGCGGTCGTGGGAAGGGGGCGGGACCTCGGCCCTGGGGCCATGGCGGAGTCGATCACGGGATCCACCCTAGCAGAGATGATCTTTGAGAACTCCACTTCTCAGTGATCATAAAGGAAACGCTCAGGCGAAATGCGAAATGATTCGATCTACAGCATGTGCTGATGCTAAATTCGTGTGCGTGACGGAGTTCAGCTTCGACCCGGACCAGCCCCGCTCCACCGCGGGCAGGGACCACCCCGGCGCATCGGCCACCGCGGCGCCGAGCGGCCTGTCGCCCGATCGAGGGGAGGTTCCGACGCCTGCCGACCTCAGCACCGGGCCCGGCGCTGGGCCCAGTGCCGGGCTTGATGCGGGGCTGAGGTCGGCGGAGCCGGCCCGCGGCGGCCGGGGGCACACCCGCGACTGCCTCGACCTCGACACCGACGATGTGCTGCGCCAATGCGCCAGGCCCGGCTGCGGCCGGGCCAAACCCGAACGCGAGCCCGGCAAGGGCGGCCGGCCCAGCAAGTACTGCTGCAAGCTGTGCGCCAACGAGGCCAGCCGGGCCGCCGACAGCGCTCCGGCCGCGCTGGCCACGCACACCGCGGCGGCCGTCTTCACCGCCGAAGCCAGCCAGATCCGCGCCGCTCTGCACCAGCGCGACGCCCAGCTGGCCGCCGAACGCGAGGACCTGCGCCGGCTGGACGAGCACCTCGTGCAGGTCACCGAGGCCATCACCACCCAGCTGGGCCAGGCCGAAAGCCGGGTGCAGCAGGCCGACCAGGACGCCGAGCAGGCCAGGGAAGCGATGCGCGCCGCCCTGGCCGCGCGCCAGACGGCCGAACAGGAACGGGACGCGGCCCTGCACGACCGGCAGCAGGCCCTGCACGACCGGCAGGAGGCCGAAGAGCACCGCGACCGCATCCACGGCGAAGCCCGCGCCAACGCCGAACGCCTCGGCACGCAGATCGGCCGGCTCACCACCCAGCTGCACGACGAGCAGGCCCTGACCAGCCGCCAAACCGAGCAACTGCACTCCCTGGGCACCGAGCTCGCGCGCGCCACCGAACTGGCCGACGAACGCGCCACCATCCTGGCCGAGCGCGACCACCAGCTCGTCCAGGCCCACGCCGACATCCGCCGCCTGAGCGAGCACCTGGAACAGGCCACGACGCACCTGAGCACCACCCGTCAGCAACTGGAGCAGGCCGGCTCCGCCGCCGAGCAGGCCCGCGCCGAAACCCGCACCGTCCGCGACCAGCTCACCGGCCAGATCGCCGACCAGCAGCGCCGCACCGAGGCCGAACGCGACCGGCTCCAGGAGCAACGCGACCAGGCCCGCCTGGGCCAGGCCACCACCGCAGCCCGCCTGGAGATGGCCGAACGCGAGCTGCAGGCCCTGCGCCACCAGCTCGCCGCCGCCCAGGCGGCCACCGGCCTGGTGCTGCCGCCGCTGACCGATGTCGACGGCCGCCCCGGCGTGCGGCTACCCGGCGGGGCCTTCCACACTGTCACCCTGCAGGACGGCGTGGTGCTCCTGCACCGCGACGACGACGCCATCGGCCTCGGCGACGCCCCGCAGTCGCCGGCACAGGCGCGCGCCTTGAGCGCCGCCCTCCAGGCCGTCACCGCCCCACCACCCGCCTGAGGGTGTGGGCATGCCATGCACGCAAGATGGGTCTTCGGCCTGCGTTAACGCTCCAGAACAGTGACGGCGAAGAGGGCCGTACGCCACTGGCGCACGGCCCACATGGCGGTGCCCCGGGACGCGTGGATTGGAGGCGTGCCCGGGGCCTATGGCAGCCCGGCAATCTCGACAGACGCGAGACATGTCGCTCGCCCGATGTCACAATGAAATCGGCTGAGAAGCGAAGCCATGCCGGGGCGCGCGTGTCGACGGCGCCGGGAAGGCAGAACACGGCTTTCGATGGGCGCTCCCGCACGGGGGCGTCCATCGCCGTCTCCCCAGACTCGCCCGGAGCGGCCTCCCCTGTAATCCGGAGCAGAGACCGCCCAGCTCCACTCCTGGCAGGCATGCCGTCCACGCTGGGCTCACCCGGCCCGCACTGACATCCTCTGGCATCTCGCACTGACATTTCATGGCAAAACAGCAGGTCATCTGCCCGATAGACCCGGTCAGCAGATGGCACTTTTGCCATCAGGTGTCAGCGAAGCCGGCCGGTCTCCGCACAGATCTCTCGCTCCAACGCCGTAGTGCGGAGCGGTCTCTCGCTCCAACGCCGTAGTGCGGAGCGGCCATCGCCCGCAGGAGGCTGTAGGTGAGAGGCGATAACGCGGTGGGAAGACGAGGCTGAGCCTCCATCTGATCATGGCACCCCGACCAGGGAGGTGGTGATAACGCAAAGGCCCCGCCCGTAGGCGAGGCCCGCACCTACCCACCGAAGCAGGTAGGGGAATCGAAATGCACGATACCAGTGAGGCGGCGAGGCTCGTCAAGCCACTTGCCGTTACCTGGTGATTGCTTTCCGCACAGCGTGGGGCGGCTGCGACCATGTGAAGTTCTGCGTGCATCCAGCGCCGCGCACCCGGGCGGAGGTCAAACCAGGATTGAGCGACGCAAAACAGTGGCAGTGGAGACGCGGAGCTATGGCAGTGAGTGACGCGGTTCTTTGACGGTGCAGCCCTTGAACACGCGCCTTGGCTCCAGACGGCGAGGGGGGTCAGACGATCTTGCCGCAATGCGTTCGAACCCAGAACTCGTCCTGTGCACCCCGGCCGGGCCACGGAACGAAACAGCAGGTCACAGGGATCCTCGCGGTCAAGCTCAGCGAGGGACTCATGGACGCCACCATCGCTTCGCGAGCGCGATCAGACCAGTGGCTGGCCGGAACCCGCTGTTCTCGTCATGTCCAGACAAAGCGGGCCGATCAGAGGCTGACCTTTCCGCCTGCAGCTTCGCAGGAGCCCCGGGCTGGGTCGCAATAATGTTGCGGAAAACTTTGGGGGCGACAGGAGCAACGCCGCCACTGTCATAGCTCCGCGTTTCCGCTGTCAACCAGCCTGCGCTTCACAGCGAGGTCATCACTTACAGGCGCAGGCGGCCGGCGGATGACACGGAGGGCAAGCTACGACGTGGCTTCCGCCCTGAACATGGTACTCACCTGCAAAAATAGTCTCTGGGCACCGCGAGGGCGCCCTCTCAAAAGTGCCCCACGCAAAGGATCTTGCTGACACCTCGTGGCACTCCCACTGACACCAAGTGGCATTACCCCAGGACAACTTTGTGGCAATCCGCAACACCTCGACATCGGCGGCGTGCGAAATCACCCGACGTGGTGAGCACGCTGGTGTCTCGTTCGACGCGTTCGCCACGCGGCTTCCTAAGCGGCTCATGAACCCCGGCGCCCCAGATCACCAACTTGCGAGAATTCTACCTTCTCGCAAGTTGGCGAGACCTTCCGTCACGCAACAGATCTTAATTATTGAATTTGAATTTCTAGAAAATAGAAAATGCTAGAGTCTGAGCGTGACAGCTGAGATGGGCGCGGTGACGCCGTGTATGCACTGTGGGACCCCGATCGAGCAGCGGCGGGGGAGGGGGCGGCCCAAGGCGTACTGCCCGGAAGGCGACTGCCAGGCCGCCGCCAAGCGGGAGCGGGAGATGCGGCGCGCCACGCCTGGGCTGGAGGGGGCGCTGGCCAGGGCTGAGCAGCTGTACGACCGGATGGAAGGCGGGCTTGCCGCCGCGATCGAGCCGCTGGCCAGGGCGCTGGCGCAGGAGTTGAGTCCGGCCGGGGTCGAGGCGAAGCTGAGTGCCGTACAAGCCGAGGCGCATACCCGGGTCGCCATCGCGCGCACCGAGCGGGAGCAGGCCTTCGAGCAGGTACGGCTGGCGCGGGAGGCCGCCGAGCACGCGCGCCGGGAGGCCGGTGCGATGCGGTTGCGGGTGGAGGAGGCCGAGGCGGAGCGGGATACGGCGCAGGCTGATGGGGAGCAGGCTCGTGAGCAGGCGTTGGCCGCGTTGCGGGAGGCGGCGAGCACCGAACGGCAGGCGCGGCAGTCGGCCGAGGAGGCGGGGCGCCGGGCTGATCTGGCCGATCGGCGGGCGGAGGAGGCCGTACGGCAGGCGGAGCTGACCGAGCGGGCCCGGGATCAGGCGGTTCAAGAGCTCGCGGAGCGGGTCGAGGCGGCCGACGCGCGTGTCGCTGAGGCCGAGGCGCAGGCCGTACGGGCGGAAAAGGATGGGGCGGCGCGAGCCCAGCAGGCGCGGAAGGAGGCGGCGGAGGCCAAGGCGGAGTGTGAGCGGGCACGTGAGGAGGCGGCGGAGGCCAGGCGGGCCAGGCAGCGGGCCGAGCGGGACCTGGCGGTGGCGGAGGCTAGGGCGGAGGCGGCCGGGCAGGAGCGGGAACGGGCCATCGCGCGGGCGGAGAGCGCCGAACGTGCCGCGGCGGAGGCGCAGGGAGATCGGGCCGTCGCCCTGAACGACGCGGCGAAGGCTCGGGAGCTGGCCGCCACGGAGATCGCGCAGGCGCGCGAGACGGCGGACGAGCGGGATCGGTTGCGGGGGGAGCTGCGGTTGGAGCGGGCTCGGCTGGATGATGCCCGTGTTCAGCTGGAGGCGGCTCGTGCGGAGGCCACTCAACTGCGGGAGCGGGCGGTCGCGGCGGAGCTTCGCGCGGGCTGACGCCGGTCCCGGCTGACAGCTGAAGGATCTCCTAGTAAGGTGATTGCCTTAATAGGTCGAGCTTCCCAAGTTGGAGGGCAGGATGACCTCCTTCCCATCGGTCGCCATGGCGTCTCCTCGTTCGGTGCTTGCCAGGGACAAGCTGATGCGTACCGCGGAGCGGCTCTATGCCGAGCACGGGTTCGCGAGCGTGTCGGTCACGAAGATCGGGGAGGCGGCCGGTCAGCGCAACAAGTCGGCGGTGCAGTACCACTTCAACAACCGCGACGAGCTCATCACCGCGATCCTGGAACGGCACATGGCCGGGATCGAGAAGCACCGGCTCGCGATGGTGGAGGCCCTGGGCGCGCCGGGGGAGGTGCCGCTGGAGGAGCGGATCCGCTGCCACATCCTGCCGAACATCGAGCACCACATCGAGCTGGGCACCCCGTCCTGGTACGGGCGGTTCCTGGCCCAGGTGATCGTGGAGCCCAATCTGCGCGAGTACGCGATCCAGGCGCATGGGAACCTGCCGTCGGTTCGCCGGCTGGACGAGCTCGGCCGGGTGCAGTGGCGGAATGATGATCGCGGAGTGATCGTGCAGCATCACGCGATGATTCGCCAGCTCACTGTGCACATGTGCGCCGAAGTGGAATACGACTTGGCGCATGGGCGTATCGATCCGGCGGCCGCGGAGGAGTCCTGGCGCCGCTTGGGCGAAAACCTGATCCAAGCGATCTGCGGGCTCAGCGTCTCCTTGCTGGGAAACCGCTAGCGGAGGTACGTACATGCCTGACCTGGCCACTCCTGTACGCGGCTACCTGGGGGCCCACGCGCGGAGGGCCGGGCGCGGGCCCGCGGGTCAGAAGCCGATCGTGGTCTCGAAGGTGTCGCGGGCCTGGGCGAGCTGGTACCACCGCTCAGCAAGGGCGTCCGGGTCGCCTTCACCTCCGCCGGGGACAATCGGGACGCCCACGCACACGTGCCCGACATAGACGCCTTCGCCGGCCAGGTCGCCCTGGATGGAATTCGCCCACTGCCGCAGGCCCGCCTGGGCGATCCCGGCGTTGCCGAGTATCGGGATCGGAATGATCGCCGAGGCGCCCGTGGTGAACAGGAGCGCCCCGTCACCTCCCTTGCGCATCGCGGGCAGGACCGCCGCTGCGGCGGTCAGCGCGCCTCCGACGATCAGGTCGACCTGGGAGCGGGCCGATTCCGGTGTGGTCTCCAACGCCGTGGTGTACCCCATCGCCGCGGTGTCGGGCAGCGAGCCGGCGCTGTGGTCCCAGGCCGGGGCCGGGCTGTAGGACAGTACCCCGATCCGGCCGAGGTCGGTGGCGGCGGCCTCCAGCGCGGCGGTCAGGCCCGCGCTGTCGGTGACGTCGGCCGGGTAGACCCCGGCGGTGATCCCCTCTGCGGCCAGGGAGTCGGCGATCGGCTGGAGCTTGGCACGGCTGCGGGAGATCAGCGCGACCGGGTGTCCGGCGGCACCGAACCGCCGGGCGATCGCCCGGCCCAGACCCGGCCCGGCACCGACGACGGCGATGGTGGAAGACATGCGGCTACCCCACATTCGTTACGATCTGTAAGTAGCCCCACGATAGGAAACCATTGCGACCCGTACAAAAGGCACATTGATGTTCGCAAGCCAAGATCCAGACCCGCGCATGGTGGCGGCCCGGACCCCACCGCACCCCTGCGCGTCCTGGCCCGACAACGGCCAGGGCATCCGCGACACCCTCGACCGCGTCGGCGACAAATGGTCCATCCTCGTCATCGGCGTTCTCGCCGCCGGGCCCCTTCGTTTCGGCGCCCTGTACGACCAGGTCCCCGGCATCTCCCAGCGGATGCTCACCCTCACCCTCCGGCACTTGGAGCGCGACGGCCTGCTCACCCGCACCTCCTATCCCGAGATGCCGCCCCGCGTCGAATACCGGCTCACCCCGCTGGGCGAGAAGATGCGCGAGACCGCTTACGCCTTCGTCCAGTGGGCCACCGACCACAACGACGAGATCGAAGCCGCCCGCCACCGCTACGACAACCGCTGAGCCCTGCCGCGAAGCGCTTGATCGGCGGCAACGCCGGCAAGATCCGGCAGGCCTACCGGGAAGGCCAGGAAGATCGGTTAGCAGCGTTAGGGCTCGTGCTCAATGCCGTGTTTTGGGGAATTCGAAGTATTTCGGCCGCTCGGAGCGGCGGCGCCGTCCCAGGACGTTTCTTCCGTCGTCGTGGACGAGGACGGCGTCTGAACCTGGAGTGATCTCGGCGTAGCGTTCGCCCTTGGTAGAGGCCTCTCAGCCGGGGCCCAGGCAATGTCTGGGATGGCCACCAGAGGTGGCCCGACGCGATCGTTATCTGGGGTTGTCAAGCGAACTTGCTGGTCAGTCGCATGAAGGTCGTCAAGGAACGTCGCGGTCGGTAAAATCGACGACGGGCACCTCAGCCTCTACTGTGTCACCTGCCATCAGTACGTTGTCTGGATGATGCCTTCCCGGACCACACCACCCCGGCCCGTCGACATCGTCGCGGTGTTCCCAGAGTTGGCCGCCTACCGTCGTACGGCGACGCGTCTGCATCCACGGCCAGGAGACCCGGGGCCTGGGGACAGTTCGGTGGGCGGGCCGCTGCTGTGGCCGGCGGATGAGCCCTGGCCGACCTGCGAGACGTTTCACAAAGGGGAGGTGACGACCGAAGGTGTCCGGCTGAGGCGCCGCATCCTCGCGCAGGCTTGGGGCCGTACCAGGCGGGGTCAGAGCCTGCTGCTCAACGAGCAGGAACAAGCCGATCTGGAACGCGCCGACGCCACGCCGACGGACGAAGACAACGCGGAAGCCAATCCGATGCCATTGATGGCGCTGGCGCAGCTGTACGCTCGCGACGTCCCAGGGCTGATCTGTCCGGAGCGGATGGACCTGTTGCAGGTCCTGTGGTGTCCTCACGATCACGACGAACACGATCTGTGCCTGCCCGCCGTGCACCTGCGCTGGCGCCGCGCCTCCGACGTGACCACCATCCTGGCCGACCAGCCGGAGCCGGCGGTCGTGGAGTACGACGATTACGTGCCGGAGCCGTGCATGCTCCATCCCGAAGTGGTCACCGAATATCAATATGTCGAACTGCTCCCCCAGGATCTGCGCAAGCGGATCGAGGAGTGGGAGCAGGCCGCCGGGCATGACTACCGGAGCGAACTGTCGCTCACCCTCGGATGGAGAGTCGGCGGTTTCGCTTCATGGAGCCTCTCCGGCCCGCAACCGATGGTCTGCGAGTGTGGCCGGGACATGAAGCCGCTGCTCACGATCGACACCTGCGAATGGGAGAGCCCGTACGGCGGGAGCCGGCGGCCCGTCGAGGAGCCGGACCACCCCACCGGTGAGTTCGAGTCCCTGGCTCAACCGAACATGCCCACGGAGATCGTCATCAGTCGCGGCTACGCGCTTTATGTGTTCACCTGCCCGGACTCGTTCGACCATCCGCTGCGCTTCACCATGCAATGAGCCGCACGCTGGGGTATGTCGAGCAGAGACAGAGCTGAAAACCGTACAGTCCCACGTCACGAGGAGGTGGAGCGCGGTCTCCGCGACCCTGTCGTGCTGCCGGATCGATGACGACCGGCGTCCCGGAAAATTCTTCGAAGAAGTCCGGGAGGAGGTGTCGGATCGGGGCGGTGGTGTTCGTAGCAGGGGTGAGGCCGCCCGCAAGGGGGCGGCGCCGAGGCAAAGGAACCGCGATCATGAAGCTGACGACCGTGACTCAGGTCACCATCGATGGAGTGACGCAGGGAAACGGCGGTGCGTCGGATGAGGACCGCAGGAACGGATTCGAGCGCGGCGGATGGGCCCTGGGGGCGGGTGACGACGAGACCAGGACGTTCATCACGCGGACCTACCAGCGCGCCGAGGCGTTCCTGTTCGGCCGGCGCACCTACGAGTTGTTCGCCGGCTCCTGGGGATCAATCGACCAGATGCGCGCACATCCCATCGGCGTGGCCTTGAACGAGGCCCCCAAGTACGTTGCCTCGACCACGCTCACCGCGCCGCGTTGGGAGGATACGACCGTTCTCCGCGGTGACCTCGCGGCGGCCATCAGTGAGCTGAAGGCCAAGCCCGGGGGTGAGCTGCAGGTGCACGGCAGTGGCGCCCTGACCCGGTGGCTGCTGGAGAACGATCTGGTCGACGAGATGATTCTGATCGTGGTCCCGGTGATCCTCGGCCAGGGCGCGAGGCTGTTCCCGGAGACCGGTCCGGATCTTGCGCTCGACCTGGTCGAGTCGCGGGTCGACTCGAAGGGCGTGACGATCCAGGTCTACCGGCTGGCCGGGCGCCCGCAGTATGCGACGGCCTGAAGTCCCTGCCACCGAACCACGCTGTCTTGACACCACAGGAGATGATCTTCAGATGCGGTACCTGGTTTCCGTGATCGATGACAAGAGCAATCCCGGCAGCACGGACAGGCTGCCTGCCATCAGCGTGTTCAACGAACGACTGATCGCCGAGGGCTACTGGGTTTTCGCGGGCGGACTCGCGGACACCGACGCGGCCACGGTCATCGACAACCGGGGCGAGCAGGCGGTGTTCAGCGACGGGCCTTTCGTGGAGTCGAAGGAGTACCTCGCCGGCGTCTGGGTGTGGGAGGCCCCCGATCTGGATGTGGCGCTCAAGCTCGCCGCCGAGGCGTCGAAGGTCTGCGATCGGAAGATCGAGGTGCGGCCGTTCCAGTGAGCGACGTCGAAGAGGCGATCACCCGGGCCCACCACGACGAGTGGGCGCGGGTGGTGGCCGCCCTGACCAGGCGCTTCGGTGACCTCGACATCGCCGAGGAGGCAGCGGCCGAGGCGTTCACGACCGCCGTCGAGCGGTGGCGGGCCGACGGCCTGCCGCCCAACCCGGGCGCGTGGCTGACCACCACCGCCAACCGCAAGGCCATCGACCGGATCCGGCGCGAGAACAAACGCGACGACAAGCACAAGGAGGCTCAGATGCTGCACGACAACACCCCACCCGAGCCGCTGAGCGCCATCGACGACGACCGGCTCCGGCTGATCTTCACCTGCTGTCACCCGGCGCTGGCGGTGGAAGCGCGCGTGGCGTTGACGCTGCGCATGGTCGGCGGTCTGACCGTGCCCGAGATCGCCCGTGCCTTCCTGGTGCAGGGGACCACCATGGAGCAGCGCATCACCCGCGCGAAGGCCAAGATCAAGGCGGCTCGCATCCCCTATCGGATGCCGTCCGCCGACGATCTGCCGGCTCGTGTCTCCGGCGTCCTGGCCGTCCTGTTCCTCGTCTTCAACGAGGGCTACCTGGCCAGCGGCCCCGACACCGATCCCGTACGACACGACCTGACCACCGAGGCGATCCGGCTCACCCGCCTGATCCGCGTGCTCCTGCCGCAGGACGGAGAAGTAGCCGGCCTGCTGGCGCTGATGCTGCTCACCGAGGCCCGCCGCACCGCCCGGATCTCGGCGAACGGCGAACTGGTCGCGCTCGACGAGCAGGACCGTGGGGCCTGGGACGTGGAACTGATCGCCGAAGGTCATCGGCTGGTGCGCGAGCGCCTGGCCGCTGCCGCTGCCGGGGTGGCTCCGGGTCGCTATCAGATCCTCGCCGCGATCAACGCGGTGCACACCTCCGCCCGCGACATCCGCGACACCGACTGGTCGCAGGTCCTCGCCCTCTACGACCAGCTCGTCCGCCTCGACCCCTCGCCGATCATCGCCCTCAACCGGGCCATCGCCGTGGCCGAGCTCGACGGGCCGGAGGTGGCACTGGCCATCGTTGACCGCCTCGCCGAGGCGTTGGCCGGCTATCACGCCTACCACGCCACCCGCGCCGACCTGCTGCGCCGGCTGGGCCACAGTCAGCAGTCACGCGCGGCCTACGACCGGGCCATCGAGCTGGCCGGCAACACCGGCGAGACCGCCTACCTCACCCGCCGCCGCGACCAACTGCAGTAGCGCCCGCGTTTGAAGAGCGCACTTGACACAGCGATGAAGGGCTTCTGCCTCGACACCTGACCGCCACGACAGACCGGCACCGAGCTCGCCCGCGCGGCCTCTGAACTGCCTGCTGAACCCGGATGCCGACGGCTGCTGCGGTGTCGGATTCCATCGTGGTCAGTCATTCAATGTCGAAAAGCATCGATCGCCCGCCGCTGGCTGGAACCCGTTGCCGCCGTGGCAGCAGCCTGTCATCCATGGCTGCTCACGACATCGACCGAATTGACCACTCCGTCCTCTACACCACCGACATGGACGCCACCGCGGCGACCTACGAGGCGCTCGGTTTCACCCTCAGCCCGCTGTCCATGCACATGGGCGCCGACCGTCCCGGCGGTGAGCGCCGGCCCATGGGCGCGGGCAACCGGTGCGCCCTGTTCGGCCGTACCTATCTGGAACTGCTCGGCCTGTTCGGGGACGGCTCGGTCGACCCCTGGAACATCCGCCCGCTGATCGCGCAGTACGAAGGCCTGCACGGCTACTCCTTCGGCTGCACCGACGTCGAAGTCACCGAGAAGCGGCTGCGCTCGGCGGGGCTGTCCTGCTCCGGGGTGTTGCCGCTGCAGCGGGACGTGGAGACCCTCGACGGGGTGGCGACCGCCCGCTTCCAGGCGGTTCATCTGGACCGTGCCCTCACGCCCGAAGGCCTGATCCACGCCGCGCACCATCTGACGCCCGAACTGATCCACCAGCCCCGCTACCTCGAGCACGCCAACGGAGCCACCCACCTGCACAGCGTGCTGCTCGTGGTGGGCGACGCCGATCTGGAGGACGCTGTCGCCCGCTACGCCCTCATCCTGGACGCCGAGCCGGCGGCCGAGGGGCCGCTGCGTGTACTGCCGCTCCCGCTGGGGAGGGTGGAGATCGTCGCGGTCTCCGCCTTCCGCGAGATGCTGCCCGAAGAGCCGGTGCCCGCGTTGCCGTACATGGCCGGTCAGACCGTGGCGGTCAGGGACGTGGGCGCGGCCCGCACTCTGGTGGAGGGCAACGGGTTCACCACCCGCGAGCTCTCTGATGGGTTCCTCGTCGGAGCCGCGCAGGCGCGCGGCGCGGCGCTGGCCTTCAGGGAGGTATGAACCGGTGAGCACCCTTGTCCACGCCGCCGCAGGACTGGGGGTGTCGGTAAGACTGGCGCCACCAGGTACACGCGATTGTGTCGCCGCAGGTCAACAGCCGCTATGGCTCGAAGCAGCCCTGATCAGTGCCGGCGCCGGGATGGAGCGAGATGCTCGGTGACCTTGGCGATGGCCTCAGGGCCGGGCGCGACAACAGCGGCGGTCTCACCAGCGGGTCCGGAGCGAGGGAGAACGTTGAACGCCTGGCGGGCCTCGCCGAGTCCGTGGATCTGTGGCGGCTCGTAGAGCAGGTACAGCCGGCCGGGGCTCCGTTCCCCTGCCTCAGGCACGTCACGCTAATCTGACCACGGTGGCTGCCCCGGTCCTTGACGAGCTCGATCGTGCCATCATCCACGCGCTGCACGTGGATGGACGCGCGCCCTTCAGCCGCATCGCATCGGTACTGCAGGTGTCCGACCAGACGGTCGCGCGCCGCTACCGCCGGCTCCGCTCCGACGGATTGCTCAACGTGGTCGGCCAGTTGGAGGCGCGACGGCTGGGTTGGGTGCAGTGGTGCGTGCGGATCCAGGTCACGCCCGACTCGGCCATCCCCATCGCCGATGCCCTGGCCCGCCGCCCGGACACCTCCTGGGTCAGCCTCACCTCAGGCGGAACGCAGATCGTCAGTGTCATCCAGGCACGCAGCCCTCACGAGCGTGATGCGCTGTTTCTCGGACAATTGCCCCGAACGCCAAGAGTTATCGGGGTGACGGCTCACTGCCTGCTGCGGGTCTTCGCCGGCGGTCCCACCGGCTGGCACGGCCGAGCCAACTCTCTCGGTGCGGAACAGATCGCTGAGCTCAGCCCGCGGCACCCGCCACAGGCACAGCACGGGCGGGTCCTCCTGGAAGCAGGCGACGAACGGCTGCTGGCGGCTCTGGCCCGGGACGGCCGCGCCGGATATCCGGAGCTGGCCCGGGCCACCGGCTGGTCGGAGATGACGGCCAAGCGCAGGCTGGAACACCTGCGCGGCTGCGGCGCGCTGTTCTTCGACGTGGACGTCGAGCCTCTTCTCCTGGGCTTCGAGATGGTCGCGATGCTCTGGCTGACGGTCGAGCCGTCCGCGCTCCGCCGCGCGGCCGAGGCGATCGCCGCGCATCCCGAGGTCGCCTTCGCCGCCGCCACCACCGGTCCGACCAACCTGCTGGTGTTCGTCGCCTGCCAGGACGCCGAAGCGCTCTACGACTACCTCGAGGGCGGTATAGGAAGCCTGCCGGGAGTCCGGCAAATCGAAAGCGCTCCCGTCATCCGAAACAGCAAGCGGGCCGGCACAGCGAAGACGGGAACGTTGTGAGCCTTCCGGCCCGACCGTCCTGATCGGGAACGTGAAACCGCCGCCCAGCCCGAAGCCGACCGGCTACGCGAGTAGATCAGCGAACTGTCCGCGCGACGGCCAGAAGAAGATTCTAGAAATCGGCGCGCTTCCGGGTGTCGAGAACGTGGATCGGGCTCCGTCCCAGGGACACCAGCGGCCACGACAGGCCGCGCGACGATGGAGAACCACCATGATGGAACGGCTGGAGAACGTGGGCATCGTGGTTGACGACCTCGCGGCCACGATCGAGTTCTTCGTCGAGCTCGGACTCGAGCTGGAGGGCGAGGGGCCGGTCGAGGGACGGTGGGTGGACCGCGTCGTCGGGCTCGACGATCTCCGGCTCGACGTCGCCATGATGCGGACCCCGGACGGCCACGGCCGGCTTGAGCTGATGAAGTTCCACACGCCGACGGCGGTCAGCGCTGCGCCGAACGCCCCGGCGAACGCGCTGGGCATACGTCGCATCATGTTCGCCGTCAAAGACATCGACGCCGTCGTCGCCGGCCTGCGAGCCCGTGGCACGGAACTCATGGGCGAGCTGGTGCGGTACGAGGACAGCTGTCGCCTCTGCTACGTCCGCGGCCCTGAGGGCATCATCGTCGCGCTGTCCGAGCAGCTCAGCTGACGGTCCGTCGCGGCAGACCAGAGTGATGCGACTCGCGTGACGCCGGGCAGATCAAGAAAACGACAACGGAAAGGAATGACCGTGCGACCGGACGAGATCACCGAGGTTCTGAACCGGCCGATCAGCCAAGAGCTGCTGGCCCGCGACCTGACCCGCCTGGCCTACGTCGCCAAGGACGGTACACCGCGCAATGTTCCGATCGCGTTCACCTGGAACGGCTCGCAGATCGTCATGTGCACGGCGACGAACGCCCCGAAGCTCCCGGCCTTGCGCGAGAACCCGATGGTCGCCCTGACGATCGACACCGAGGTGCACCCTCCCAAGATCTTGCTCATCCGCGGCCGGGCCGAGCTGGACGTCGTCGATGGCATCCCGGACGAGTATCTCCAGATGAACGGCACCTACCAGATGACGCCCGAGCAACGGGTCGACTGGGAGGCGCAGGTGCGTTCGCTCTACGACGGCATGGTCCGGATCGTCGTGACCCCGACGTGGGCGAAGCTGATCGACTTCGAGACGACTCTGCCGAGCGCGGTCGAGGAGCTGATCCGGCAGCGGGAGGAGCGTCAGCGTGCCTGAGCGCCGCGCGGTCGCCCGCGGTGGTCGACTTTGAAGTCCGCCAGGAAAATGCCGCGGTGGGATGTCGAGAACCCGAGCGCGGCTTCGTCCCCGTAAGTGAACACGGCCACAATGGGCCGCACTACATCAAGGAGAACATGATGGCCAAGTACCTGCTGCTCAAGCACTACCGAGGCGCGCCGGCAGCGGTCAACGACGTGCCGATGGACCAGTGGACGCCGGAGGAGCTTTCAGCCCACATACAGTACATGCGTGACTTCGCCACTCGGCTCGAGGGCACCGGCGAGTTCGTCGACGCTCAGGCGCTCTCCGCGGAGGGCACGTTCGTCCGCTCCGACGGCGAGGGGCGGCCGCCGGTCACCGACGGCCCCTTCGCGGAGACCAAGGACCTGATCGCCGGCTGGATGGTGATCGACGTCGAGACCTACGAGCGGGCGATCGAGCTGGCCGGCGAGTTGTCCGCGGCTCCGGGCGCGGGTGGGAAGCCGATCCACGAGTGGCTCGAGGTGCGCCCGTTCTACGGCGAGCCGCCCACGGTGACCGAGTGAACGAGTCGCTGCTGCGGGAGCTGGTGCCCGCGGTGATCGGTGTCCTCGTCCGTCGCGGAACCGACTTCGCGGCGGCCGAGGATGCCGTGCAGGACGCCCTGGTGGAGGCCGTGCGTGTGTGGCCGGACGACCCGCCGCGGGACGCCAAGGGCTGGCTGGTCACCGTGGCCTGGCGTAAGTTCCTCGACGCCGCCCGCGCCGATACCTCCCGGCGGCACCGCGAGGTACGCGTCGAGGACGAGCCCGTGCCCGGCCCGGGCGAGGTGGTGGACGACACGCTCCGGCTGTACTTCCTGTGCGCGCACCCGTCCCTGACACCGGCCTCGGCCGTCGCGCTCACGCTGCGTGCGGTCGGCGGCCTGACCACGCGTCAGATCGCGCAGGCCTACCTCGTGCCGGAGGCGACCATGGCCCAGCGGATCAGCAGAGCCAAGCGGACCGTCTCGGGTGTCCGGTTCAACCAGCCCGGTGACGTCGCCACGGTGCTGCGCGTGCTCTACCTGGTCTTCAACGAGGGCTACTCCGGCGACGTCGACCTCGCCGGCGAGGCGATCCGGCTCACTCGCCAGCTGGCGGTCAAGACCAAACATGAGGAGGTCGCGGGCCTGCTCGCGCTCATGCTGCTGCACCACGCACGGCGCCCGGCACGGACCGGCCCCGACGGCAGGCTCGTGCCTCTTGCCGAGCAGGACCGCTGCCTGTGGAACACCCGCCTGATCGCCGAGGGCGTCGACGTGCTCCAGGCAGCCCTCACCCGTGACCGCCTGGGCGAGTTCCAGGCCCAAGCCGCCATCGCCGCGCTCCACGCCGACGCCCGGACGGCCGAGGAGACCGACTGGGTGCAGATCGTCGAGTGGTACGACGAACTGGTGCGCCTCACCGACAGCCCGGTGGCCCGCCTCAACCGGGCCGTCGCGGTCGGCGAGGCCGACGGTCCACGGGCCGGCCTGGTCGCCTTGGCGGAGCTTGACCCCGCGCTGCCCCGCTACACCGCCGTCGCGGCGTACCTGCACGAGCGTGACGGTGACCCAGGGACCGCGGCCCGGCTCTACGCCGAAGCCGCCCGATCGGCGCCCAGCCTCCCCGAACGCGACCACCTCACGCGACAGGCCGCACGACTCAACGTTCAACTGCGCAGGTGAAGGGCGCGCGGCTCGGTCGTCCGTTGGGGGATGTGCTCGGGCGCCGCACGGTCCAGAGCGGGCTCTCCCAGCGGCGAGAAACGGCCGCTTCTAGCCCGCGCGGTTGCGACGGTACTGGGACGGCGAGAGGCCGTACTGGGCCACGAACGCCTGCCGCAGGCTCTCCGCCGAGCCGAACCCGCACCGTGCCGCCACCTCCGCCGCGGACAACGACGACGACGTGAGCAGTTGCGCGGCGGCCTTGATGCGGGCCTGCCTGACGTATCGGCCGGGGGTCAGATCGAGGTGTTCCAGGCAGAGACGGGTCAGGTGCCGCTCGCTGATGTTCAGCCAGGTGGCCAGCGCCGCCGCGCTCAGGTCGCCGTCGAGATGGCCGGTGACGTAGTCGACGATCTTTCGCATCAGGGGGTGCTCGGGCGGGGGCGCCACCACGAACATGCTCATCTGCGCCTGGTCGCCCGGCCGCTGCAGGTACGCCACCACGCCGCGGGCCACGGTACGCGCCAGCGTCGAGCCGTGGTCCTCCTCGATGAACGCCAGCGTCAGGTCGAGCGCGCTGGTGACGCCCGCCGCGGTGGACACCTTCCCCTCCCTGATGAAGATCGGGCAGGGGTCCACGGTCACCTCGGGATGCCGGGCCGCCAGCGTGCCCGCGTACCTCCAGTGGGTGGTGGCGCGCCGCCCCTCCAGCAGGCCCGCGGCGGCCAGCACGCTCGCGCCCGTGCACACGGAGGCGACCCGCCTGCTCACCTCGGCCAGGCGGCGGACGTGCCCGACCAGCCGCCGGTCGCCGGCCGCCTCCTCGTGCCCGACGCCGCCGGAGACCACCAGGGTGTCGAGCGGGCCGGTGATGCGTTCGATGGTGTCCTGGCTGCGCAGCACGAGGCCCGAGTCGCAGACCAGGTCGTTGCCGCCGGAAGTGGCGAGGACGACGTGGTAGCGGGGGGCGGCGCCGAGGAGGTTGGCCATGTAGAGCGCCGTGGTCACGCAGGCGATGTCGAGTAACTCCGATTGCGGGTATCCGACGACAACGGTCAGCCGCTCATCCATCGAGTGAACCATCCCTCTTCGAGGACAGGCACGAAACCCGAGTTTATCGACACCATCGCCCTCACCGAAGCTCCATGCTCAGTAAGAGAAGCAGCCGACGGTGACCGGGACTCTGGGCGACCAGCGGCCGGAGGTGACGTCCTGGGCTTGGGCGTAGGCGTTGGGGCGCTTGATCGAACGCGAGCAGTCGAGCTTGCCGGTCTGCTTGCCCCAACTACCGCCGGGGTACGTCCCGTTCTGGATGGCCTTGACCGTGCCGCTCCAGAACCTCTTGCCGGTGTTGAGGATGATGACCAGCTTGACCTGGCCGAAGTTGTAGTGGCTGCCGTTCGTTGGCGGATTTGGCTTGGTTCTCGGCGGCGGTCCGCCTACGAACCTCCAAAGCCACGCAGACGTGGTCGGCAGGCCCCGCTTCCCGCCACACGAAATCGACCCGGCACGTGTCCGGACCGGGCGCGGTGGAGGCCGCGGAGGCGGGCGCGGTGGCGATGGTCAGTGCGGCGCCTGCCATGACGGCCAGGCCGAGGGTGACACGATTCATGATCTTCTCCTTTGGGGTGGATCGGTCGATCCAGGTGGACTTGCGGATCACGAGGGCAGGTCGAATGCGTCGTTCCGGATGCGTAGAAGGGCAAGCGACGCTCCGGCGAAGCCGACGGCGGCCACGGCGAGCCCGATGCCCTGGGCGACGACGAGGCCCACGATGAACAGCAGCGAGGCCACCATCTGCAGCGGATCGGCCTCGGCCGCCTGGTCGAGCTTGGCGATGGTGGTGACGTCCAGTCCTTCGCGGACGGTCAGGTAGGCCAGCGGCGGGCCGCCCAGGCCACCGCGAAGGTCGCGGGGACGATCCCGGCCACGAACGCGGCGTCGAGCCAGCGAAGGCCGCCCATGAGCGGCAGATGGCCGGCGATCACGGCGGCGGTGTCGGTGAACGGATCCCCACCCTCGACCGGGCTGAGCAGGTAGTTCACGGCCTGGGCGAGCATGGGCAGCGGTGCGAGCACCGCGAGCAGGAGCCGCCAGAAGCCGCGCACGTCGCGCGGCCGCTTGGCGGGCGATGGTTCGGGCCAGACGGTCGTATCGGGCGAGCTGTCCGATCGCATGTGATCCTCCAAGGCGTGTGGTGGTCTTCCTGCCGTCGGTGCCCGGCAGATCGTCCGGTGCGGATATTGATCCTGTGTCCGTCCTGCGACGGTGAGCGTCGACGTCACGATCGAGCGTGACCGCAGTGCGTGCCCACCGTCCTGAGGGCGGTGTCCCATCTCGTTCCCAGGCCGCTCCCAGCCGGATGGGGGCCGGCACCTATGGCCAGTGGGGGTTGCTTGATCAGATGATGGGGTGCGTGTCAGCGATGCGGGCGGGACCGGTCACGGTGTTCTCGGTCACGGTGATCGCGGTCGGCGCGGCCTGGGTGTCGTGGTCGGCCGGCGGCTACACAGTGGGCGACGCGGTGGAGTCATACCTGCTGACCAACAGCGCCATGGCGGTGACCTTCACGTCGTTCGGGGCGCTGGTGCTGGCCCACCGGCCCAGGCACCGCATCGGGCTGTTGTTCGTCGCCTTCGGGGCCTGCTACACCGCGAGCGTGGCCTGCCTGGGCCTGCTGACGGGTGTGTTCCCGCTGTCGGCCGGGTGGGAGCGGCTGATCGACGTCATCGCGATCACGATCTGGGTCCCGGCGCCCACGGTCTGCCTGCCTCTGATCCTGCAGCTGTTCCCGGACGGACGGCCGCTGGTGGCGGTGACCGTCGCGCTGCTCGTTCTTTCGCCCGTGCTGACTCTGGAGCCGGGCGCGATCGCACGGGAGCCGATCGCCGACCGCGGTCCGCTGCTGCCGGCGGCGGCCGGTCAGATCGTGGCGGCGGTGCTTCCGGTGCTGGTCGGCTTCGCGGCGCTGGTGCTGCTGGTCAGCCTCGCCGTCCTCGGGCTGCGAACCTACCGGTCGCGGGGGGTGCAGCGGCAGCAGGTCCTGTGGCTGCTGTGGGCGGTGGCGCTGTTCGTGGCGCTCAACCTGCAGCGGATCGTCGCCGTCGATGGTCCGATCCTGTTCCTGCTGACCTTGCCGCTGATCCCGGCGGCGGCCACGATCGCGATCGTCCGGCACAGGCTGTACGACATCCATCTGATCGTCAACCGCACCCTGGTGTACGGCGTGCTCAGCGTCGGGCTGGTCGGCGTGTACCTGGGCACGGTCGCGCTGCTCGGCGCCGTGGCCCGAGACCAGTTGCGGGCCAGCCCGCTGCTGGCGACCGCCCTCGTCGCGGTCACGTTCGCGCCGGCCCGTTCACGGGTGCAGGGGCTGGTCGATCGGGCCATGTACGGCCAGCGGCACGATCCCGCCGCCGCGGCGGCGAGCGTCGCCGTGCGTCTCGGCGCCGGCCTGGACGCCGTGCTGCATGCGGTCTGTGAGGCGCTGCGCCTGCCGTACGCCTCGATCGTCGGCGCGGGCGGCCTGATCGCGGCGCACGGCCGGGAGCCACGGTTCCACCACGATCTCCCGCTCGAAGTCGGCGACGGCCCGCCAGCCGACCTGCGCGTGGGGCTGCGTACCGGAGAGACCCGGCTCTCCGCCCCGGACGCCCGCGCGCTGAGCCTGCTCGCCGCGCCGGTGGGGCTCGCGCTGCAGGCCGTACGCCTGTCGGAGGAACTGCGCGACTCCCGCAGCCGGATCGTCGCCGCCCGGGAGGAGGAACGCCGGCGATTACGCCGCGACCTGCACGACGGCCTGGGAACCGCGCTCACGGCCGTCACCCTCAAAGCCGACGCCACGCACAACCTGCGCACCACCGACCCCGACCGCTCCGGGCGACTGCTGCTCGAACTACGGGCCGACCTGACCGCCGCCATCGCCGACATCCGCCGTCTCGTCTACGACCTGCGCCCACCTGACCTTGATGAGCTCGGCCTCGTCGGCGCGCTGCGCCAGCACGCCGAGCAGTCCTGGCGGCGCGAGGGCGCGGACTTCATCGTCACCGTCGACGCCCCCGACCCGTTGCCGCCGCTGCCGGCCGCGGTCGAGGTGGCCGCCTACCGCATCGCCACCGAAGCCGTCACCAACACCCTGCGCCATGGGCGGGCCGGCACCTGCCGGATCTCGCTGCGCCTGGACGGCGCTCTGCATCTGGAGGTACGCGACGACGGCGATCCGGCCGACGCGCCGTGGCGCCACGGCGTCGGCATCCGGTCCATGCACGAGCGCGCGGGGGAGCTCGGTGGCACGCTCACCGCAGGTCCCACCGACCAGGGCGGCCGGGTTCACGTGATACTCCCTTTGGAGCGGACATGAGCGATACAGACCCCATCCGGGTGGTCGTCGTCGACGACCACCCCCTGATGCGCGATGGGCTGCGGGCACTGGTCGCGTCGTTGGACGATGTCGAGGTGGTGGGTGAGGCCGGGGACGGCGAGAGCGCTCGCCGGGAAGCGCTGCTGACCGGCCCTGATGTCGTGGTCATGGACCTGCACATGCCCGGCACCAACGGCGTGGACGCGACCCGCGCCATCCTGCGTGACGCTCCCGGCACCCGGGTGCTGGTGCTCACCATGTTCGAGGACGACGCGTCGGTGTTCGCCGCCATGCGCGCGGGCGCCTCCGGCTACTTGATCAAAGGCGCTCAGCAGGACGAGATCGTCCGGGCGATCCGATCCGTCGCCGCCGGCCAGGCCATCTTCGGCCCCAGCGTCGCCCGCAAGATCATCGACTTCTTCGCCGGCGGCCGCCAGCCCGCTCCCGCCGGCGAACCCTTTCCCGAGCTCACTACTCGGGAAAGGGAAGTGCTGGACCTCATCGCCGGCGGCCTCGCCAACCCGGCCATTGCCCGGCAGCTGAGCATCAGCGGCAAGACCGTCAGCAACCACATCTCCGCCATCTTCACCAAACTCCAGGTCGCAGACCGCGCCGAGGCCATCGTCCGCGCCCGTCAGGCCGGCTTCGGCAGCAAGAAGCGGCAGGGACACACGCCGAACTGACGTCGAACGGGGCGGGGGGGGGGGGGGGCGGCCCCCCCCCCCCCCCCCCCCCCCCGCCCCGCGCCTGAAGGTGA
>NZ_JBEZYD010000074.1:0-30968 GCF_040638335.1 Nonomuraea sp. NPDC026600 | reverse complement strand
CACCCGGTGTGCCCAGTGCACCGCCAGTGCGGTCTTGCCCACGCCCGCGGTGCCCGACACGGCGGAGACGACCACCGCGGTCGGCTGCCGGCCGGCCTCGGCCAACACGCGGTCCAGCCAGGCCAGCTCAGCCCTCCGCCCGGTGAATCCGTACGCGTCCAGCGGCAGCATCGCTGGGACACGAGCGGGCGCGGGCGCCGAAATGGTTCTCGCCCCGCTGCCGGTCTCCGAGCGCAGGAGCGTGTCATGCAGCCGCCGCAGCTCCGGGCCGGGATCGAGGCCGAGTTCGTCGGCCAGCCGCACCCGTAGGCCCCGATAGATCTCCAGAGCGTCGGCCAGCCGTCCCGCCTCGGCCGTCGCGCGCATCAGCAATCCCACCAGGGACTCTCTGAAGGGATGCCGATCCACCAGCGCCAGCAGCTCCGCAGTCACCTCATGATGGCGGCCCAGCGCCAGCTCCAGCGCCAGGCACTCCTCCCAGACGGCCAGCCGACGCTCGGTCAAAGCCCTGGCGGCGTTCTCGAAGTACTGACCGCCGACACCGGTCAGCGGCTCTCCCCGCCACAGCAGCAGTGCCCGCCGGAACGTGGCGGCGGCCTCGGCCGTATCCGAAGGCGCCGTTTCCCGCGCCTTCGTGACCAGTTCGTCGAACGTCCGGGCGTCCAGTCCACCGGAGACCGGCCGCAACCGGTAGCCCCCTCGTACGGTCATGATGAGATCGTCGGCCGCTCCGGCACCCACCAGTGTCCGTCGCAGCCGGGTCACCAGGTCCTGGACCTGCCGTCGTGCCGAGGCGGGGGGCTTCTCCCAGACGACGTCGAGGAGCCGGTCTACGGTGACGACGTGGCCGGCGTCCAGCAACAGCCTCACGAGCGCCTTTTCCTGCCGGGGGCCTTGCAACCTGACCGGGTGATCGTCCGCCCGCACTTCCAGCGGGCCCAGGACGCCGAACCAGATCATAGCCAACGGGCGCCGCCCCAAAGATCGAATCCACGCTCGGAGAGCCCGTGGATCTCTGAGTCGGCAACGCTACCGTCTCGTCCGACCCGGCTGCGCATCAAAGGGGACGCCGCGGGGCTTCATGGGTCACGTGACGGAGGGCGGCTTCTGGGCGACCCCGGCCAAGACCCACGACTTCTTCGCCTCGTACGGGGTTGAGGAACCGGCGGACAGCCGTTGGCGCTGAGAAGGATCTTGAGTGCAGGGAGCTGAGACTGCTGTTGGTTGCGAAGCTTCCTTAGCGCGTTGCGCGTCGGCGTGCGGCGCGGATCTCGGCATCGGCGACCTTGCCGTCGAGCAGCGCGTACAGCTGCGTCGTCTCGGTGGAGGCGTGGCCGAGGCGGCGGCGCACGGCCTCGATGGACACCCCGGCGTTGATGAGCTCGGTGGCGTGGGCGTGGCGCAACTGGTGGATGTCGATCTCGACGCCGGCGGCCGCGCAGTATCTCTGCCAGCGGTGGTGGGCGGCGTCGTAGGACGGCGGTCCGCCGCGGCCGTTGATGGAGGCGCGGAAGAGCGGCCCGGCGGTGTAGCCGGAGCGGGCCAGGTGCAGCTTGAGCTGGGCGACGTAGCTGCGGTCGTCGAGCAGCACGGTGCGTACGCTGCCGCCCTTGCCGTGCACGCGGACGTGTTCGTCGTCCAGGCGCAGATCGAGATCCTCCGCGTAGAGACCGCACACTTCGGAGGCGCGGGCGCCGCAGACGTAAGCGGCCTCGAACAGCACCCGGTCGCGCAGCCGGTCCAGCGGCAGGTCCTTGCGCGGCCGCCGCGAGCAGATCACCGCGAACACCTTGGCCACGTCGGCGGCCGCAGCCGGGCGGGGCAGGCTCTTGGGCACCTTGACGGGGTCGATGCGGTCCATCGAGTTAACGGCCAGCAGCTCATGGTGGACGGCCCACTTGGTGAAGGCGGCGACGGCGGCGCGCTTGCGCTTGCGGCTGGCCAGCGACAGCTCAGCGAGCTCGGTCGGGTCCGAGTCCCTTGCTGATTCGGGTGCGCAAGGAGTGCAGGGCTTGCCTGAGTTCGGCCGGTTCGATGTCTGTGATGTCGGCGTCGAAGGTGAGGAGTAGTCCTGCCAGGCCTGGCCATGACCATGCGCCGAGGGTGAGTCGGCAAGTGGTTGCGGTGTCGTACCCGACTGTTGATCCGCCGGGAGCGAACCGGGCGACGGTGGAGGCGGGCAGGGCGACGATGGCTGAGCCGCGGCATGGCCATTCGGCGGCGGCGTCTCCGCGGTCGTGTGCGGTCATGACGAAGGCGACGGGATCGCCGTGCGGGATGTCACGTCGGTCGAAGGGGGTGTGCGTGGGCATGTGTGGTTTGATGCGGTCCACGCGCATCGCGCGCCATCGATCCGCATCCGGGGCGAAGGCGACCAGGTACCAGCGTGCGGCCCAGACCACGAGGTCGTGCGGTTCCAGCGTGAGCGTGACGGGTTCGCCGTCACCGGTGTAGTCCACGCGAATGAGGTGCTGCCGGTTGATCGCGCTGCCAACGGCGCGGACGATCTCGGCGTCGATCGGTGGCGCGGGGAACTCCCAGTAGTTGCGGGCTGAGGAGACGGTGAACGCTTCGGCATGCAGGCGGCTGCGCGCGGGCATCGCCTGGCGCAGCGTGGCGAGAGCGCGGGCCGCGTTCTCGCGGATGCCGGAAAGGACAGTCGGCGCGGTCTGGAGCGCGACGGCCGTGGCGACGGCCTGATCTTCATCGAAGACGACCGGCGGCAAGCGGCTAGCGCGACCGAGTCGATATCCTCCACCCGCTCCGCGGACGGCCTCGATCTCGTACCCGAGATCCCGGAGCGTATCGATATCGCGACGCACGGTTCTCGCCGACGCTCCGAGCCGGGTGGCGAGTTCCCCGGCGGTCAGGGTCGCACCGATCCCGAAGATCGACAGCAGCTTGAGCGTCCGCGCGGAGGTAGCAGCCATGATTCTCCGACTCTCTCACCGATAGCGGTCATTCGATGGCAACTATGCCCGCGATGGTGGCCGGCATGACCGATTCACCGAGCCCCCGAACGAGCATCCGCACAACTGAGGCTTCCCCGACACTCATCGCCAGCGCCGGCGCGACCACGGCGCTGTTGGTGGTGCTCTTCGGTTCCTTCATGGACCTTCTCGACGCGACGATCGTCACTGTCGCGGCCCCGGCGATAGCCCAAGACCTAGGTGCCGGCGACGCTCAGATCCAGTGGACGATCGCCGCCTACACCCTCGCCCTGGGCGCGGGCCTGATCACCGGTGGACGGCTCGGTGATCAGTACGGCCGCAAGCGGCTGTTCATGATCGGGCTGGCCGGGTTCATGGTCACCTCGGCGCTGTGCGCGCTGGCCGTCGATCCGGGGATGCTCATCGGCATGCGGGCCGGGCAGGGACTGACCGCCGGGATCATGGTCCCGCAGGTGTTCGGGATCATCCGGGCTTCATTCGCTCCGGGCGAGCGCGCCAAGGCTTTTGGCGCCTATGGAGCGGTCCAGGGCCTCGCCTCGGTCGCCGGCCCGCTGCTGGGCGGGCTGCTCGTCGACACCAACCTGTTCGACCTGGGCTGGCGCACGATCTTCTGGATCAACGTGCCCGTCTCGATCCTGGCGCTCATCATCGGCGCGAAGGTCCTGCCCGAGTCCCGCTCTGCCTCGACCGCGCGGCTGGACCTCCCAGGCGCGCTCCTCGCGGCCACGGGCATCCTTCTCCTGCTGCTGCCGATCATCCAGACCGAGACATGGGGATGGACCTGGGCCAGCTACGTCCTCCTCGCAGCCGGAATCATCGTGCTCGCGATCTTCCTCGCCCACGAGCGCCGCCTCACCGGACGCGGAAACGAACCTGTCTTCGATCCGGCTCTGCTGAGAATCCGCGCCTTCGCAGTCGGCCTGAGCGCTTCGGTGCTCTTCTTCGGCGGCATCGGGTCGTACTTCCTCGCCCTCTCGGTCTACCTCCAGAACGGAACCGGCCGAACCGCGTGGGAGACCGGCCTGGTGATCCTCCCGTACGCGCTCGGCTCGATCATCACCTCCGGCCTCGGCGTCGCTCTCGCCGCCAAGGCCGGCAGAACGCTCCTGATCGCCGGCTCGCTCACCATCGCGGCATCTCAGCTCGTCCTGTGGTCCATCGTCAAGGACGGCAACGATCCCGGATACTGGCTCCTCGCCCTCGCACTCTTCATCGGTGGCCTCGGGCTCGGTCTCGCCGCACCCATTCTCGTCAACGTCGTCCTCGCAGGCGTCCCCGGACGCAACGCAGGCGCCGCGGGCGGAGTGCTCTCCACCGTCAACCAGATCGGCGGCGCCATCGGCATCGCCGTTCTCGGCACGATCTTCTTCACTTCCGTCACCGGTTCGGCCACCGGAGCACCAGTGCTGCCCGACTACAGTCACGCGCTCAGCATCGTCCTGATCGTCTCCGCCGCGCTCTACCTGATCACGGCACTCGTGATGCTCGCACTCCCGAAAGCCGCAGTCGAGCACGCCGAGTAGAGAACCCAGGCCGGGGCGAACGTATCGCCCCGGCCTAGGCACTACAGGCGAGCAGCAGTCATGCCCGGAGGCCAGCAGGACGGGACCAGGCACAAATCTCACGACTACGCGCCGATTCTCGCGCGGACACGACCTGCCGTTAAGGATCTTGCCATCACGTACACCCGCCGCATCTGCGGCCCTGGGTCTCCACCCCCTCCTCGCCCACGCCGCCGCCGTCGGGGAGGAGGGGGATCTCGCCGAGCTGCCGTAGGCCTTCGGCTGGGGCGGAGGAGGAGGAGATGGAACAGCGGCCCAGGACGTTGAGGTGGGCGTGGCCGAGCGGGCTGAGCCGAGCGGCCTCCTCGTCCTCCACCGGGACGCCTTGGGCGCGCAACTGGTCGAGCGCGGCCGACAGATACTTGGAGTTCCACAGCGCGACGGCGTTGACGACGAGACCAAGAGCCGCTAGTTGATCTTCTTGTCCTTCGCGTGTAGGATCCGCAGTTCCGTGTCGGATGGCAACGTCTGGACCTGCGCTTGGTGGGCAGTCCGCGTGATCTGTCGAGCGTGCTTGTCCGCGTGGACGTGTCGGATCCTCTTGCCATGTCGGCCCGGCCGGGACCTTGATGGCGATCGTTGGCAGCTGCGTCCCGGCCCGATCGCAGGTGACCACTCGGAGCGTCACCCTCCTGATTCGCCGGTCCGCGCGGCCTGTCGAATTCGACAATCAACTGACACGCAGGCGCGGATTTCGACAGCGAAATGCGGACCCTACATCGCGGTATGCCTTGTGGATCTGACCGTTGCCGCGATCGTTATCTTGGGTTCTTGGTCTCTTCTCGCAGGTCAGAGCGAGATGATCTTTTCAGGCAACTACGCGACCGCGGCGCCGTCGTCACCGGCATCGCCGCCAGCGCCGGGATGCTGGCGGCGACCAGGTGCCTCAGCCGGTAGCACACAGTGCGTGGTCCACCAGGGTGGCCATCGCCTGGTCAGCGCGCTGCTCGGCCTTGAAGTCGGCGAGCGAGCGGGAGGTGGCCGAGACCACGATGCCACGGCGGCCATCCGGTGTGACGCCCAGCCTGGTGCGGTAACCGTCGCCGTCACCGCCGTGGCTCCAGTAGCCGCCGCCGCAGCTCAGTGGCCGGTAGAGGAGCCCGAGGCCGTAGCGGGCGCCCGGCACCCCCATGGCCTGCAGTTCTTTGGCCGGGACGGTCTTCTCCATCTCCACCAGTTGTGCGGGGGCCAGCAGTTTGCCGTCCATCAGCGCGCGGAAGAACGCGTTCAAGTCGCCGGTGGTGCTGATCATCCCGCCGGCCGCGTCGCCCAACGTCTGGTTCTTGACGGTGACGTCCACCAATGGCCCGCCCCGTTGGAACCGCATGTACGCCCTGGCGTGCGGCTTGGGCATGTGCGTATCGACGCCGGGCGCGCTGGTGTGACGCAGGCCCAGCGGCTTGAGGATACGGTCGTGGACCTCCCGCTGCCAGGTGTGCCCGGTGACCTTCCGTATGATCATTCCGGCGAGAACGTAGTTGGTATTGGAATAACGCCAGTTCGTCCCCGGTGCGAAGTCGGGCCGGTGCCGTACGGCCCGTGCAACGAGCTGCTCGGCGCGGTAGGACCGCAACCGCTCCCGCCGCCACGCCCGCGCCGAGCCGGGGGGCTTCGGCAGGTAGTTGTGCAGGCCGCTGGTGTGCTGCAGGAGTTGACGTACGGTGATCTTACGGCCGTCGTTGCCGCTGCCCCGGACCACGCCGGGCAGCCATTTCTCCACGGTGTCATCGAGCGACAGCCTGCCCTCGCCGACCAGTCGTAGCACCACGGTGGACACGAACGTTTTGGTGACGCTGCCGATCCTGAAGCGGGCGTCGGCAGGAACGGGGTCGCGGGACGTCAGCTCTCTCACCCCGGCCCGTGCCCGCAGGCGACCCGACGGGGTCACCACCTCGCCGAGCGTCCCCACCACGCCGGTGGCGCTTACGGCGTTCAGGTCCCGCTGCAACTGCGCCTGGTCATAGCCCTGGGCGCGCGCGGTGGAAGGGAACGCGGTCATTCCTGTCGCGAGCGCGGTGGCCACGATCGCCACCCGTCGTCCAGTCGTGCAAACGGTCATAGATTCTCCTCATAGGTCGCGTGGGTTCGTCTTCTCAGGGTCGCGGCGGCTGCGGGACGGAGGGCGCCCGCGGCGGTTGCGGTGGTGCGCAGAGGGACGCGCAGGTGACCGATCGCGCCCAGTGCGCGGCGGGCAGCCAGTCCAAGACGCCGGTGAAGGCGATCAGAGTCAGGGTGACAGCGCAGGTCCCGGCGAACGCCAGGCGCGCTGGTCGTGCGAGCATGAGATGCCTCCTCGCTGGGTCGGTGTCGAGAAGCACTCAACCGCGCCCCTGGTTACCGGGACGTAACAGCCGCTGTTACGCCGCTGTTACCCCTCCTTGCGAGACGCTGAGGCCGACGCCGACCGAAGGGAGCGATGAGGGATGCGGGTGCTGGTGGTCGAGGACCACCGCGAGCTCGCCGAGACGCTGGCGACCGGGCTACGCCGTGAGGGCATGGCGGTCGACCTCGCGTGGGACGGAGCGGCGGCACTGGAGCGCACCTCGGTCAACCGCTACGACGTGGTCGTGCTCGACCGCGACCTGCCCGTGCTGCACGGCGACGAGGTGTGCCGGGCCCTGGTGGCCGAGCGCTATCGGGCGCGCGTGCTCATGCTGACCGCGGCCACGACGATCGAGGACAGGGTAGACGGGCTGAGCTTGGGGGCCGACGACTACCTCCCGAAACCGTTCGCCTTCGCCGAGCTCGTGGCGCGCATCCGGGCACTGGCCAGGCGCTCGCAACCGGCCCTACCCCCGGTGCTGGCCCACGGCGAGCTGCGGCTGGACCCCGGCCTGCGGGTGGCCAGCCGGGCAGGGCGCAGGCTCGAGCTGAGCCCCAAGGAGTTCGCCGTGCTGGAGTTGCTGCTGGCCGCCCAGGGCAGGGTCGTCTCGGCCGAGGAGTTGCTGGAGCGCGCGTGGGACGAGGCCGCCGATCCGTTCAGCGCCACCGTCAAGGTCACGATCAGCCGACTGCGCCGCAAGCTCGGCGACCCGGCGCTGGTCGAGACGGTGCCCCAGGCCGGTTACAGGATCTGGGGATGAGATTGGCCAGTCGTGTCCGCGGCCGTCGCTGGACCATCCGGCTGCGGCTCACCCTGCTGTACGGAGGCCTCTTCCTGGCGGCGGGCGCACTACTGCTGGCCGTCACATATGTGCTGGTGGCGTATGCCCTGCCGCTCCTGCCGGTGGAGGCGCCGCCGGCACCTGAGCTGGGCGGCCCCTTCGTGCCACCCCCGACGCCAAGCGTTCCTGACCTGTCTGACCAGCTCGGCCGCCAGCGGGCCCACGATCTGCGACAGTTCCTGGCGGCGTCAGGAATCGCCCTGGTGATCATGGCCTTTGTCTCGGCCTGGCTCGGCTGGCTGGTGAGCGGGCGTGCGCTACGTCCCCTGCGTTCGATGACGGGCACCGTACGGGAGATCTCCGCACGGAACCTGCACCAGCGCCTCGACCGCCGCGGACCCAACGACGAGATCAAGGACCTGGCCGACACCTTCGACGGACTGCTCGGTCGCCTGGAGGCAGCCTTCGAGGCGCAGCGCGGGTTCGTCGCCAACGCCTCCCACGAGCTGCGCACCCCGCTGACCTTCGAACGGAGCCTGCTGGAGATCACCCTGGCCAACCCGGATGCGAGTGCCGCGGAGCTACGCGCCACCTGCCAGCGTGTCCTCGCGGGCAACCAGCACCAGGAGCGGCTCATCGAGGCCCTCCTCACCCTGGCCCGCAGCCAGCGCGGCCTGGACCGCCGCGAGCCTCTGGACCTGTCCGAGATCGCCGCCGCCCTCCTCGACCCCGCTCAGGAGCCACCCGTCGAGGCGGACCTGAACCCCGCCCCCGCGACAGGCGACCCCCGCCTGGTCGAGCGTCTGGTGGCCAACCTCCTGGACAACGCCGTACGCCACAACATCCCCGGCGGCCACGTGAAGGCCTGGACCGGCACCGATGCAGGTCGCCCGACCGTGCGCGTGACCAACACCGGCCCGATCATCCCCCCGGACCAGGTGGACGCCCTCTTCGAGCCCTTCCGGCGGCTGGACGCCACCCGAACCAGCGGGCGCGACGGCCTGGGTCTCGGCCTGTCCATCGTCGCCGCCGTCGCCGCCGCCCACGATGCTGAGCTCACCGCCCACCCCCTACCCCAGGGCGGCCTCGACGTGAAGGTCGCCTTCTAAGTGGTCCTGCCCGTAAGTTCTCCGGGGTCAGTGGCTGAGGTAGAGATCGCAGGCGCAGTCGAGGGCTTCTTGGGGCGTGCCGACGGACATTCCGGTGGGCAGGATCTGGTTCTCGTACTTGCCGCTGCTGGTGAGGTAGAGCCCGAACCCCCAGATGGAGGCCGATCCGCCGTAGCGGAGCCTGATGAGGGGCTGGTGGTGGCCGTCGGCCAGTTCGCCTTCGACGTAGGCGAAAGTCGGCGGTGTGCCCGCCACGCTCCTGGAGCTCCTCGTCGTGACGAAAGACAACGTGGCGGACACCGTGGTCAAGGACGGTTTCCACAAGGTCTCCGACATCTGCACCGCCGAGTATGCCAAGGCGTGCACGGCCGCCGGTCTTTCCTGAGCCGACGGGTGATGATGGTGAAGGAGCCCAGATACCTCGCCGAGCGGACCCGGCTACGGGCCGCCGAAGAGGCGCACGTGCCCTCAAAGACCCTCGAAGCTGCCCCCCGCGAAGCGGCTCGCGAGCCGGTCCTGTCACTGCGCGGAATCAACAAGAGGTTCGGCGCCGTTCAGGCGCTTCAGGACGTCGACTTCGACGTTCACCCAGGTGAGGTGATCGCGCTGGTGGGGGACAACGGTGCCGGCAAGTCGACCCTGGTCAAGGTGATAGCGGGGGTTCATTCCCCCGACGAGGGCCACGTCCTGTTCGGGGGCCGGAAGGTCTCGATCTCCAGTCCGACCGCCGCGCGCGAGTTGGGGATCGCGACGGTGTTCCAGGACCTGGCCCTGAGCGACAATCTCGACGTCGTGGCCAACCTCTTCCTGGGCAAGGAACTGCTGCGTGGCCGTACGCTCGACGAAGTCGGCATGGAGCGTCGGTCGTGGGGGCTGCTGCGCCAGCTCTCGGCCAAGATCCCGTCCGTTCGTGTCCCCGTCGTCTCGCTGTCGGGTGGGCAGCGTCAGACCGTCGCGATCGCTCGCTCCCTGCTCGGCGATCCCAAGGTCGTCATGCTCGACGAGCCGACGGCGGCGTTGGGAGTGGCGCAGACCGCTGAGGTGCTCAACCTCATCGGACGGCTGCGTGAGTCTGGGCTCGGGATCGTGCTTGTCAGCCACAACATGGCGGATGTTCAGGCCGTGGCGGACCGGGTGGCCGTCCTGCGCCTCGGTCGGAACAACGAGACCTTTGGATCGTGTTCGGCTCGCTCAACGACAATTTCCTGTCCAGCCGCAACCTGTCCAACCTCCTGCTGGACTGCGCAGCCATTGGGACGATCTCTGTCGGCATCGTTCTTCGCGCGGAGGCGGCGCCGTGCCTCCGCCGGCCTGTCGGCGGCTCCGGGGAACGGCATCATGGTCAAGGCGGTCCTGCTCGCGACCGTACTGGTCCTTCCGGTGTGGTACCTCAATACGAGCCGCGGCGTGGGCTCCATGTTCGTGCTCTTCGTGGCGATAGTGGTTGTCATGGACTTCTTGCTCCGCCGTACGCGATGGGGGCGCTCGGTCTTCGCCGTGGGCGGTAACGTCGAAGCTGCAAGGCGAGCCGGTCTGCCCGTCCGCCGGATCTACATCAGTGTCTTCACGCTCTGCTCGACCTTCGCCGTCCTCGGCGGCCTCCTGGTGGCCGGACGGCTCGCCGCAGCCAACCAGGGCAGTGGCGCCGGTGACATCAACCTCAACGCGATCGCCGCCGCGGTCATCGGTGGCACGAGCCTGTTCGGCGGCCGGGGAAGCGCATACTCGGCACTGCTGGGCATCGTGGTGATCCAGTCGATCTCGAGCGGGCTCACCCTGCTGAATTTCGACTCTTCTGTGCGGTTCATGATCACCGGCGCGGTCCTGCTGCTCGCCGTCATCGTGGACTCCCTCTCGCGGCGCTCCCGTACCGCGCACGGACAGGGCTGAACCGGCTCGACTCCGATACCGCCACCGCACCTCCCGCCTGCTCGTGGGAGGCCTCGCTGTAGTCCTTGGGAAATTTTGGTCGTATTTTCCTGACCTGCGACGATGTACGGCTCTGTGGCTGCGATGCCGATGTCGTTGAGGGCGGAGGCGACGGAGCGCCGTTCTTGATCGCTTGCGCCGACGAGGCCGAGCTTTCCGCGTAGAAGCTCACGCGCTACGAGGCCGCCTGATCCTGGTGATGATGAGGTGCTGCGGGTGTGGGAAGCCTCGCCACCCGGTGCGGCCTGAAGATCAGCGGGTCCGTCGGCGGCGGGCGGGGTCGGCTTCAGCGGTGATGCGCGCGGAGGTCTCCTCGCCCAGGCGCACATAGCGGCCGAGGCTGGCCAGGTGCTGGTGGCGGCTCTTGGCCTGCAACTCCGAGGTGGTACGCCCGGCCTGGGCGAGATGCTGCAGCGCACTGCGGCTGATGCAACGTCCACCCCTGGCGGTGCGAGTCGAACTTGGCGGAGGCGGTCTTGAACAGGTACTCGGCGCGGGGGTAGGACAGTCGGCCCCGCCCCGTGGCGGAGCAGATGTCGGCGGCCGCGGGCGCGCGAGATCCGGAGGCAGGGGCGCGCCGATCGGCCAGGAACACCGGCCCGGCGGTGCGGCCGACCAGCAGGCGGGGCAGGATGCGGGCGGTGGGGGTGGCCCAGTGCACGTACTCGATGGCGCCGCCCTTGCTGGTGACGCGGGCGCGGCGGAACTCTGGGTCGAGGTCTTCGATGTTGAGGGTGAGGATTTCCTCAGCGCGGGCGGCTGTGTCGTACAAGAGCCTCCACAGGACTCGTTCGCGCAGCGCGTGGGCGGGGTCAGTGAAGAGTGTCTCCAGCCGGGTGCGTGGGATGGCGCGGTCGCCGCGGCGGGCGGGCTTGCGGCGCTCCAGGCGCCGGGCCGGGTTGGTGATGAGCAGTTCCTGGCGCTGGGCCCAGGTGGTGAAGGAGACCAGGGCGGACAGATGCCGGTTCCAGGTGGCCGCGGCCGCAGTGTTCCAGCGGTCCATCACCGCGGCGTACTGCTCGGGGGTCAGCTCGGCGACGGGATGGTCCGGGCCGGTGATCGCGGTGAGGTGGGTGAGGGTTCGGTGTAGCCGGCGCGGGTGGTGGCCGCGGTGCGGGACTCCAGGAAGCGCGCGATGGCTGCGGCGGTGGTGGAGCCGCCGGCGCTCGGGTCGCGCGGGGTGGGGAGCGCCACGACGGACACCGTTCGTCCCTCCTGCACGTGGATGCGACACATAACCTTGCTGAGTCGCCGGCAGCGCAGCGGAGGCCGAGCTGGGCGTACACGACCCGACGACCGCCAATGTGACAGATAATTCTCTTACCTGTCACATCTGCATCGCGTACGTCCCGCTCAAGAGCCCGGCGCCCCGGCGTCAGCCGCCTGCTGTCGACGATGCCGTCGAACGCGATGCGTCTGATGAGGCATCACCACTCGTCAGGTTGCAGGTTCTATCAAGATCGGGCCCTTTGCGCTCATGGCTGTTCCAGTACCGAGGCCACATACGCACCCCTTCGCAGGCGTGGGGGCGGCCTCTACCGCACAGGGCATCGACGTCCTCACAAGCATGATTGCTGGTGGCACGTCACCCCTTGTGCCTGGCGGCTTTGCTGGCGACGGACGGGCTCTCGATCAAATGTCTATTCAGCTATACATGTGGAGCTACACTTAGCGTGTACGGGAACCGGTACGTGGTTCGCATCGACTCTTCTCGAGCTGATGTTGCTTCGCTTGCCTTCTGGTGGCGCGAATGGGGGACTGAGAGCATGTCGCAGCGGAATTTTACGCCTAGGTACTTCGAGATCGAACAGGCGCTGCGCCAGCGGATCGAGGCAGCGCAACCCGGGGATCCACTCCCGAGCGAGACGGAGCTGTGCGAGGAGTTTGGTGTTAGTCGCATGACAGCTCGTGCTGCCATGAAGGAATTGGTGCGGGAAGGGCTGGTTCGCCGAGAGCCGGGAAGAGGCTCTTTCGTGGCGCAGCAGTTGGTTCACCGCCATCTGTCCCAGTTGATGAGCTTCAGCGATGAAATGCGCCGACGTGGAATGACCCCTTCATCGAAGGTTATCGATTCGGGCGTACGGCCGGCGAGTGATCTAGAGGCCAGAGCCCTGGAGATTCCCGTAGGATCCGAGGTGGTCTTCCTGCACCGAGTGCGGTTGGCGGATAACACTCCCATGGCTGTTGAGTTCAGCGTCCTACAAGAGAAATGCTCGCCGATTCTCGATGAGGATCTCGCGCGGGGATCGCTTCATGCGGCGCTCGGCAAGCTCGGCTTCCCCCCGGTTTCTGGTCGCAGCTCCGTCACCGCCGCGGCCATCGCCGGCCAGGACGCCAAGTTGCTTCAGCTGCCTCGCCACACGCCCATGCTGATCGAGCGGCGGATCATCAGCGACGACGCCGGGAAGCCCCTGGAATACACGGAAAGCCGGTACGTCAGCGAACGGTACAGGCTTGAAGTCGAATTCGTCGTCGCGCACCCCTCGATTGGAGAATGAACCCGCGCCCGCGAGCCGGGACGCTCACCCTTGGAGCGCCCTGCTGCTCTATTCCGGGCATGAGCCATGGCTGGACGTCGTCCTGCTTCTCGACATGCACCGCCTGTCCGGGGACTCTCGTGACATTGATCGGACGGCTGTCCAGATATTCGATATCTCGGCCGTTGAGGCGGAACGGATGGTCGTGTCCCGGATAGATGACGTCGGCGTATGACATGAGGCGTGCCACGGTGCGGTCCGCCTGCTCGGCGTTCCAGAAAACCATGATGTTGCGCCGCGTCGCCGCGACGATGCCGTTCTGGATCGCGTCAGCGGCTATGACCGCGAGCCCGTCGGCTGTGGCCACCGCCACTGCCAGGCTGCCTGCGGAGTGACCTGGCGCTGCGAGGATGTTTACGCCGGAGGCCCGTTCTTCGCCGTCGGCGACAACGCGAAGGCGCTCTTCAGTGAAGAGGCGACCGGTCCACGGCGGGGTTGCGTAGTCCGCAGGGTGAGGATTGCGCAGGTAACGAAGTTCGTGGCGGTGGAGCAGGATGTCGGCGCGGTCGAAGAGATCCACGTTCTGGATGTGGTCCCAGTGCGCGTGGCTCAGCACGACCATGTCGATGTCGGTCGCCACAATGCCACGGGCCGCCAGCATCTCGATGAGGAGGCTGCGACGTCCGACGTGCCCCGTGTCCACGACGGGGAGCGGTGACGAGGAAGACTCCGCAGAAGGCGATATGGCCCTGGTCTGAGCCGACTCCGACTCCGACTCCGGGCAGGAGAACATCGATCACTGGCTTGCGCATGGATCGCCCCCTTTCGTGCGTCATGTCGATCGAAGAAGGCGTGCTGAGACGCGCACGGTGGTGCACCGGACCTGGCCTGGTTCCAGGGTGGGCAGGGTTCCGTTCTCCCGGTCGGCCGCGCGGCCGAGAAGCGAACAGTTGGCGGGCTCGATGCCCAGGGCGTAGGCGCCCCGGATCGGATGCACCCACTGGTGCAGACGGGGCAGAGCCTGCGTGCACCAGGCGATGGTAACGCCCATGCCGATGGCGGTGTTGACAACCTCGGCGTGGGCCCATCCGTCCGGGTCCGGGGTTACACGATGTTCGAAGACGCGTTCAGGGGCGTCGGCTGAGACGGGGGGCGCGTCACGCCACGAGGACAAGTGGGCCGCCGAGTCCTCATCGCGCGGGTCCACGTGCTCGGAGCTCATGTGCAGGCGCGCCCCGGGCGCCCACAGCGGTGCGCCGATGTTGACGTGATAGAGGAAGGGGGCGGCTTCCGTGCGGGGGCCCAGGTTGGTCACGGTGTCATGGATGACCACCTGCGCTGTTCCCGTCGTGGTCTCGATCACGCGTTCGCAGCGCAGGTGGGTGGTCAACGCGTTCATCTCCTCGATGACGCCGGTCACGCGCAGGATCACCTGCCCGTCGCGGTGTTCCTGTTCCACCCGCACCTGAGACGCGGGTGTGTGGTCGAACTCCCCGTGCAGGCCGTGTCCCTCCGAAGGGGCTCCCACGTTACGCATCCCGCACGTGGCCAGCAGCCCGCCTCCGAACGCGCCGTTCCACTGGTGGTCGCGCGGGTGTCTGATGGGCGGTGTGTCGCCGATTCTCGACCGCCATGCCAGGGGAACACCCTGGAACCAGGCGTATCCGATGTCTAGGCCGCGGTCGGGCAGGACTCGCAGGTCCAGACCGTCAAGACAGCGCAGGTCGAGGGCCCGCATGACCTGTCCGCTGTCGTGGCCGATGAGGCATGGGGTGGCGGTGGCGAGCCCGCGCGGATCGCTGATGAGACCCGTATCGAGCATCTCCTGGGCCGATCGCCGCGCCGCGCCGTGCGTCGGTGTCAGCTCTGTGGGCGATTGAGGACGCGGTGTCGCAGGTGTGGTGCTGTTGTGGTCAGGTGAGGGCATGTCCCACGGTTCCATTGATCGTCAGGCCGCCGTCGATCACGATTTCCTGTCCGGTGATGTAGCGGGAGGCGTCGGAGGCGAGAAACACCACGACGTCGGCGATGTCCTGGGGGAGAGCGAGGCGTCCGACGGCGATGCGCTGGTGGTAGGTGTCGCGGACATGGGGGGTGTACGCCTTGGCGTTGAGCGGTGTCTCCGTGGCGCCTGGGGCGACGGAGTTGACGGTGACTCCTAGCGGCGCGAGTTCGAGTGCCAGGGTTTGGGTGAGCCCGTGGACGGCGCCTTTGGCGGCGGTGTAGGCCGACAGCCCGGCGACCGGCAGAATCCGGGCTGCTGAGCTGAGGTTGATGATGCGCCCCGACTGTTGTGAGGCCATGACGCGTCCGGCCGCCCTGCTGCCGTAGAAGTATCCGTGCAGGTTGGCGCCGAGAAGCCGGTGCCAGTCCTCGTCCGTTGTGTCGAGAAGAGGTTTCACCAGGAGCGCGGCGGCGTTGTTGACCCAGATGTCGATGCTGGACCACCGTTCGAGCGCGAGCCGGGCCAGTGCTTCCACATCGGTGGCGCGCCCCGTGTCTCCGGTCATCATGATGGTGTCGCGGCCGATGGCGTGAATGGCCTTCTCGGTCTCCCGCATGCCCGCTTCGTCACGGTCGATGCCGCAGATGGAGGCCCCTGCCCCGGCGAGCGCGATGGCGATGGCCTGGCCGATGCCTCGGGACACACCGGTGACGACGGCGTGCTTTCCTCCCAGGGGGAGGGGCACGGTATGAGTGGCGGATTCAATCATGGGTGAGCTCCTCAACGTGTGCGGAACGGGGCCGATGGGCGGGAAGAGCCAGCATCTGTTCGAACTGGGAGATGTGGAGGGCGTCGACGGCGATCTCTGCCAGGTCGAAGGTCGGTGGCGGCAGCGTGTCGGCGCGGTGCACCGCGATGACGGGCATGCCTGCGGCATGTCCGGCGCGGATCCCCGACGGGCTGTCTTCGACGACGACACAGGATGTCGCGGGAACGCCCAGGGCGGCGGCGGTCTTCAGGAAGATGTCCGGTGCGGGTTTGCCGTGGGCGACCTCGTCTCCCGCGGTCGTGATCGGGAACAGCCCGGTCAGGCCTAGCTTTTCCAAGGTGGCATCGAGGCGTACCCGGGGACTGCTCGACGCGACGGCGATGGGGACGCCAGCCGCGGCGAGCTCACGGGCGCAGGACACTGCGTCGTCGAAGGGAAGCAGGCTCTTGTCGATGAGATCGAGCATCATCTCTCGCAGCTGCGGCCACAGGGTGAGGTGGTCCGGCAGGCCGGCGAAGCGCTGTGCGTAGTAGTGATGCACACGTGGGTAGTCGAGTCCGACAACGGTTTCGGCGTCGGCGTCGGTGATTCGGTGCCCGTAGTTTCCGAGGACACTCTCCCAAGCGGCGCGGGCCAGGGGCTCGGAATCGGCGAGCGTCCCGTCGCAGTCGAAGATGACCGCGTGGCGCTGGTTGTGGGTCGTGGCTGCCGGGATAGATGTCATGAGGTGCTCCCTTCGTTCAGGCGTGGATCGAAGACGAATTTGACGCCTTCACCGGAGCGTGTGGCGTGGAAGACCTCTGTCCAGCCGGTCAGCGGGAAGATGCCGGTTACCAGCGTTTCGAGGTTGACGAGTCCTTCGTCGATCAGCGCCAGGGCACGTCGCCAGGAGCGGGGTGTGCTGGCGAAGCCTGTTCTGAAGTCCACTTCCCGATAGCAGAACTCGTCCATGTCGATGAGCAGGGGTTTCCCGCTCAGTCCGACCTGGACGTACCGCCCGCCCTTACGGATCGCCCGCAGGGCCGAACCGGCTCCGCCGGCGCTGCCGGAACATTCGACGACCACGTCGAAGGCTCCGTCCAGCGCGGTTGGGCCGGCCTGGGAACCGCCTTCGGCGACGTTGAAACCCAGTTGCCGGCCGGCGGCTAGGCGTACGCTGTCCCGGTCGGTGCCGAGCAGGGTGACGCTGCCTCCTTGAGCGCGGGCGACCTGGGCGGACAGCAGCCCCATGGGGCCGGGGCCGATCACCAGGACTTTGTCTCCGGGAGAGACCGCGGCCGGGTCGCACAGGCACTGGCATACGCAGGCCAGCGGCTCGCACAGGGAGACAGCGGCGTCCGACAGCCGCTCGGGCACCGGATGGAGATTACGCGCTGGGAGCAGGATCTGATGGGCGAAGCCCCCGTCGACATGGGATCCGATGGATTGTCTGTCGGGGCAGAGGTTGATGCGTCCTGCCCGGCAGGCGGCGCAGTGTCCGCAGGTGGCGAAGTAGGTTTCGGTCGCGACTCTCGCTCCTAGAAGCGATTCCGGCACGCCTGCTCCGGCGCTGACGACTACACCGCCGATCTCGTGGCCCAGCGCCACCGGCGGGGAGCATGGAAACTCTCCGTCTTCGATGTGCAGGTCGGTGCCGCACACTCCGGCGGCGATGACCTCCAGGACAACCTGACCGAGGCCAGGCTGAGGACGAGGGCGTTCGCGCAGCTCGAGGTGACCACGACCCGATTGTGTCTTGACGATGCTCAGCATGGCGGTCCTCATCGGTCCGTCGTCGGGAAGCTGAAGTTGGGGCCGTCGGAGCGCGTTGGCCAGCGGCTTGTGACCACCTGTCCCCTGGTGCAGAACTGCAGGCCGTCACGCCCGTACACGTGCAGGTCGCCGAACAGGCTGTTCTTCCAGCCGCCGAAGGAGTGGTAGGCCACGGGGACCGGGACGGGCACGTTGATGCCGACCATGCCGGCGGTCACGCGGGTCTGGAATGTGCGGCAGGCCCCGCCGTCGGTGGAGAAGATTGCTGTGCCGTTGCCGTAGGGGTTGGCGTTGATCAGTTCGATGGCCTCATCGAACGTGTCGACCCGTACGACGCACAGCACAGGTCCGAAGATCTCTTCGGTGTAGACGCGCATCGCCGGAGTGACGTGGTCGAAGATGGTCGGGCCGAGGAAATGTCCGCCGGTGTCGTGCGACAGTGTGCGTCCGTCCATGATGAGCGTGGCGCCGTCGGGGGTTCCCGTTCCGATCAGCTCGGTAACGCGTTGGAGGTGTTCACCGCTGATCAGCGGCCCCATCTGGGATGTCGTATTCTCGCCGTCGCCGACGATGATGCGGCGGCTGCGGGCCGCGAGCGCCTCCAGGAGGGGATCGGCGACGGCTCCTACCGCGACCACCACCGAAATCGCCATGCATCGCTGGCCCGCCGAGCCGAAGGCGGCCGCGGTGATGGCGTCGGCGGCGAGCGCGAGATCGGCGTCGGGCAGGACCACCGCGTGGTTCTTGGCGCCGCCGAGGGCTTGCACGCGCTTGCCGTTTCCCGTGGCGCGGCCGTAGACGTGGCGGGCGACCGGAGTGGAGCCGACGAAGGACACCGCGGCGACGTCGGGATGGTCGAGGATGCGGTCGACCGCGGGCTTTCCTCCTTGGACCACGTTGAAGACTCCCTCGGGCAGCCCGGCCTGCTGGAGGAGTTCGGCGAGGATGAGCGACGGGCCAGGATCGCGGTCGCTGGGCTTGAGGACGAAGCTGTTGCCGGCCGCCAGCGCGATGGGGAACATCCACAGCGGCACCATGACCGGGAAGTTGAAGGGCGTGATGCCCGCGATCACTCCGAGCGGCTGCCGGACGGAGTAGGTGTCCACGCCGGTAGAGACGTTCTGGGAGTGCTCCCCCTTGAGAAGGTGGCCCAGTCCGCAGGCGTATTCGACGACCTCGATGCCGCGTCTGACCTCGCCGCGCGCGTCGTCCATGGTTTTGCCGTGCTGGCGGACGGTGCACAGGGCCAGCGTGTCGCTGTAGTCCTCGAGCAGCTGGCGGAAGCGGAACATCACGGCGGAGCGCTGCGCTAGTGACGTCTGTGACCATGAAGCGAAGGCCTTGGCGGCCGACAGCACGGCCTGGTCGACGATGGCATCGTCGGCCATGACCACGCTGCCGCTCGGCTCACCGGTCGCGGGGTCGTACAACGATTGCTGCTCGCCGGCGTCGACGGGTGCGCCGGAAATCCAGTGGGTGATGAGTGTCATCGTCGATTCCTCACATTCGGGCTGCTGCTGGGTCGCCGCTGTTGCGGGCGTGCGGCGCATGGTCGGAGAGCTGGCGGTGGACTTCGGTTTCGGTCGGCATGTCGTCGGCGCACCCGAGTCGGGAGGCGACGAGAGCTCCTGCCGCGTTGGCGAAACCGAGCAGCTGCTCCAGCGGCCAGCCGGCCAGCCGGCCGTGGCAGAAGGCTCCGCCGAACGCATCGCCGGCGCCGAGACCGTTGAGGGTCTTGACCGGTGTCGGCGGCACTATGACCGTTTGGTGGTGGCTGGCGGCCAGGACTCCGCGTTCTCCGAGTTTGACGACCGCGAGGTCGACGCCGAGATCGAGGAGGGCGCGTGCCGCCTCCTCCGCGGGCCGGTCTCCGACCACGGTGGCGACTTCCTCGCGATTGCCGATCGCGATCGTGGCCTTCTCCAGGGCGAGGCGGCCCCACCGGCCCGCCTCCGCGGGATTCGGCCATAGCGAGGGCCGGAAGTCCAGGTCGTGGATGGTGATCGCGTTCGCGGGCCGTGCTTGAAGGGCGGCGAGGGTGGCGGTCCTGCTGGGCTCGTCCGCGAGTCCGGTTCCCGTCGTCCACAGGATCCTGGCCGTGGCGATCTCCGTAAGAGGCAGGTCCTCGACACTGAGGGTCATGTCCGGTGCGGTGGGCTGCCGGTAGAACAGGAGCGGGAAGTGGTCAGGCGGGAAGATCTCGCAGAATGTCAGAGGTGTCCGCAGCTCGTGATGTTGAGTGACCCATGCGCTGTCCACCCCGAAGGCGTCGAGAGCCTGCCGAACGAAGACGCCGAATGCGTCGGCCCCCACCTTGGTGATGACGGCGGAGCGAAGGCCGAGGCGGGCAGCGGCTACAGCGACGTTGGTCGGGCTGCCGCCGAGCATCTTACGGAAGGTCGTGACGTCCGCCAGGGAAGTGGCGAGCTGCCCGGGATAGAGGTCGACACCTACCCGTCCCATGGTGATCAGGTCGAACGGCTCTTCGGATGGCAGGTCCTGCGGTGTCCGTGTCATGAGAGCGCCACCTGGCCGACGCGGGTGGCTTCGCCCTCGAGGTAGGCGCGGACCAGCCGCGTGTATCTGTCGGCGATCTGCTGAACGGTCTCTTCGTCGTCCTGTAGGCCGCTGAGCCGGCTGCGCAGTGGATCGCTCCAGATCGTGCGGCCGACGGCGAAGCCGATGAAACCCTCTACTTCGGCGGCCGCACGGATGCTTTCGGCGGCGTCGCGCAGACTCCGCCCTCCGCCCAGGACGATCAGGCTGACGTGATCGCGGCCGCCTGATCGGGCGGTGTCGGCCAGGGCGGCGAATCCCGCGCGGTCGAAGCCGCCTTCGACCTTCCACACAGTGGGCTCGATGCCCTGCCGGTAGAGCCATTCGATCGCGGCCACCGTGTGGCCGAGGCGCTGTTGTTCGGCGGCCGCCGCGGTGGCGGGCGGGTGACCGGCCGGCGGCTCGGGTGCCGACAGGAGGAGTTCGAAGAGAAACTCGGTGGTGGCGGACCTCTGGCACCACTCCGACACGGTCCGCAGGGCCACGAGTTCGTCCTCGGTGAGCCGTGAGCTGCTGTCGTAGTGCACCAGCACCTTGGCGTAGTCGGGCATGAAGTGAGCGAGATGTTCGCCGAACCGCGACCCGAACTCCAGATGGAAGGCCGCGGAGTCGCTCTGTTCGACCGGCATCGCCAGCGTCAGACCATGGTCTCGCGCGATCCATGCGTGCATGGCTCCGTACTGCTCATCGATGAACACGCCGAAATGGTGAGGCGGTGCCTGGAGTTCGGGGCCAGGGGCCTCAGCGACCCGCAGGGCGGCCTGCAGGAGAAGCCGCTTGCAGTGCACGACGGCCCCATGAGGCTGTAGCTCGGTGAAGCCGCTTTCCCGGACAAGCTGGTTGAAGAGCCCGCGATGGTCGAAGGCGAGCATCAGCCTCCGGCGGGGAAGATCTGCCAGGTGTCGGCTCATGGTGGATCTGTGTCCTTCCAGGTGATGAGAGGTGGGCGTGAGCGGCCTAAGGGCGTCCCGTTCGGGCGCGGCCTCGGCGGGCGAGTGCGTCGACGGTGACCGCGATCAGGAGTACGCCGCCGGTGATGATGAACTTGACCGAGGAGTCGAGTCCGAGTAGGTCCATGCCGTTGCTGACCGACCCGATGACGAGAATGCCGAGGAGGGCTGACCATGCCCGGCCGTGGCCTCCGAACAGGCTGGTCCCGCCGATGACGACGGCTGCGATCGCGTTGAGCAGGACATCGCCTCCGCCGCTTGACTGGCCGACGGACTGCAACCGGGAAGCCGCCAGGATTCCGCCGATCGCCGCCAGCAGCGAGCAGATCATGAAGGCGGACAGTTCGACGCGGCGTACCTTGATCCCCACTCGGCGGGCGGCCTCGCGGTTTCCCCCTACGGCCAGAAGATGACGGCCATAGCGGGTGCGGCGCACGATGACATCGGTGATTACCACCAGAGTGACGAACAGCACGAAGCTGAGGGGCACGCCGCGGTCTTGAGCGAACGTCCAGACGGCTGCGGCCATCGCCACGGCGATCCCGCCGGTGCGCACGGCTACACCCGACCATGTGGGCCTGCCCGCCGACATGACGGTGCGATGGGATCTCAATTCCGGCAGCTGCGCCGCCAGGAAGATCACCACGACGGCCGCGGAAAGGAGCACACCGACGCCTACGGGCAGGAACGTGCTGCTCAAGCCCGTGACGGCGTTCTGAGGCAGATTGATGGTGCCGGACTGCCCCAAGAGATAGAGCTGCACGCCCTGCCAGCCGATCAGGCCCGCCAGTGTCGCGACGAAGGCAGGAACACCGAACCGGGTCACGACCGTTCCATGGAACAGGCCGATGGCGACACCCGCGGTGAGCACCACCACGACCACGAGCGGAGCGGGAATCCCGTTCTTCACCAGCAGGACGGCCAGCAGACCGCCGCCGACCCCGCTGACTGAGCCGACCGACAGGTCGATCTCTCCCACGATCATGACGAAGTAGATGCCCACCGCGATCGTGCCCACGGCCGCCACCTGCAGGCACAGGTTCGTGATGTTGACGGGGGAAAGAAAGCGATCGTTTTGTGCCTGGAAGACCGAGACGATGACGATCAGCGCGAGAACCACGGGCAGAGCCCCCAGATCGCCACTGCGCGCTCGCAGGGCCAGTGCGGCGACCCGTTGACGAGCCGTGGACGGCGCGGCCCTTTCCGCCTCTATTACTGCCGGTTCTTCAATCACGCTCATGGATAGACCTTTCAGAAGCGTCCAGCCGCTCGGCGGAGCCGGCCGGATCAGAGGCACCGGTGATCGCCGCGACCACCTGCTCGCGGGTACATTCGCCGGTCCGCAGACTCGCCGCGTTGCGCCCCAGGTAGAGGACCTCGATACGATCGGCGACCGCGAACACGTCCCCCAGGTTGTGGCTGATGAGGATCACACCCAGCCCTCTGTCACGCAGGCGACGGATCAGCGACAGCACCTGTGCCGTTTGAGCCACTCCCAGCGCGGCCGTCGGTTCGTCCAGGAGCACGACGCGTGGGTTGCCGACCAGGGCGCGGGCGATGGCGATCGTCTGGCGCTGGCCACCGGACAGGCTGGCGACCGGCGCGAGTGGATCGGCGAAGCGAGCTGACAGATCGCTGAGCAGAGCGAGACTTTCCCGTTGCATGCGGCCTCGCGACAACCAGCCGATGCCAGCTCCCCTCAGGGCACTGACGCGTTCCTGGCCGAGGAAGAGGTTGGCGGCCACATCCAGGTTGTCGCACAATGCGAGGTCCTGATAGACGGTCGCGATCCCCAGACTCCTGGCCTGGTCGGGACTGGTGATCTCTGCTTGTTGTCCAGCGACGTGGATCGTTCCGCTGTCAGCGGGACCTACGCCTGACATGACCTTGATGAGAGTCGATTTTCCTGCTCCGTTGTCCCCCACAAGAGCAAGGACCTCGCCCTCGCGAACTTCCAGCGATACAGAGCTCAGGGCCGTCACAGCACCGAAACGCTTACTGATGTCACGCAGCGACAGCAGGACAGGCGTCATGACGCCTCCACTTACCAGGCAGCCGACCGGGGGCTTGAGTCCTCTCGCCCTGCGGCGCGGCTGCTACCAGCGATAATTTCCGCTCACATGCTAGACAGATAGCCGTTCAAATGTCTATACATATAGCCACGGTGTTACGCGCTGGTTTCCGACCACCAGCGACGGCCACGCACCGTCACCACAGAACGAAGGGTGGAGGCACATGTCAGTCGTCTCATCACGCAACACGGCGATCATCGCGCTCGCAGCGGTCGCTGCACTTGCAGGCTGCTCCTCCGGCGCCGGTACCTCCTCTGGAGGCGCAGGGAAACCGGTCAAGATCGCCCTCTTCCTTCCGGAGAGCAAGACGGCGCGCTACGAGGCCAAGGACCGGCCGTTGTTCACCGCTAAGATCAAGCAGCTCTGCGGCGATTGTGAGGTCCTGTACTACAACGCCGAGCAGGACCCGGCGAAACAGCAGCAGCAGGTGGAACAGTCCATCACCGATGGTGCTCAGGTGCTCGTCCTCGACCCTGTCGACTCCACGGCCTCCGCCCAACTCGTCACCCGCGCCAAGCAGGCCAAGATCCCAGTCATTGCCTACAGCCGGCCGATTCTCAACGCCGACATCGATTACTTCGTCTCCAACGACAACTACCAGGTCGGGGTGATGCAGGGCCAAGCCCTCATCAGCGCGCTCAAGGCGGACGGCAAGACCGAGGGCAACATCGTGATGATCAACGGCTCACCCACCGACAACAACGCCGCTCAGTTCAAGAGAGGCGCCCACAGTGTCCTGGACACCAGCGGCTTCACCATCGCCGCCGAATACGACACCCCGGACTGGTCGCCCGACAAGGCGCAGCAACAGATGGACCAGGCCATCACCAAGATGGGCGCGGGCGACATCGCGGGCGTCTACGCGGCCAACGATGGCACTGCGGGCGGTGCCATCGCAGCCATGAAAACCGCCGGCATGAAGGCACTGCCGCCCATCACCGGGCAAGACGCCGAACTCGCCGCAATCCAGCGCGTCCTCGCTGGCGAGCAGTACATGACCGTATATAAGCCCATCCAGCCGCAGGCGGAGGCCGCCGCCGAACTTGCCGTCGCCCTCGCCAACGGGAAGCGGCCACCCGCCAATCTGGTGAACGCCGCATTCGCGAACGGACGTAAAGACGTCCCCACGGTCAACACGCCCATCAAGACCGTCACCCAGAAAGACGTCCTGCCGACCATCATCAAGGACGGATTCTGGTCCCCCCAACAAATCTGTGTCGATCAGTACAAGGTCGTGTGTACACAGGCCGAAATACGCTGACAGCGAGGAGCCTTGGGTCAGACCCTCAATGCTCTCAACCGCCAGAGCGACATGCTCTGCACGGACAACCTCCTGGTCCCGGGGCGGGATGATCTGAAGAGGCGCTCGGGCCGCGGCGCCAGCGAAGGCGCGCGTAAGCCAGTGCTCACCGGCTCCAGGAGGATGTTGAGCCCGGTGCGCCGGCCAAACAGATGGACGCCGGATGAGGTCGGACGGATCTTGAGCGGGACCACCGAAATATCCTGCCAGAACCCGACCTTGAGCTGAACACGACTCATGGCTCACGTCCGTGTTAGGCGCGCTCCGACGGCGATACGTCGCCCGGCATGGGGCCGGCGGCGGTGGGAGTTCGATCGGATGACGTACGAGCCGATTCGGTGACATCGGTGGTACGGGCGGGATGACCTGTAGCGGGGCCGGCGTGGCTGGTCAGGCGTGACGTCTCCTGCTCCCGCAGCAGAGCCTGTGCTACGGCGGCGGCTGTGATGGCCTCCTCGCGCTGGTGCTGCGCGGTCTTGAGCGCGCTCGCGGCGTCCATGAGTTCGGCACGCAGCCGGTCGGCCTCATCGGCGGCGTCGGCCTGGGCCCGGGCGGCGGCCTCGCGAGCCTGCTCGGCCACGGCCGCAGCGGTGACCGCCTGCTCGCGTCGCTCCTGTTCGCTGGCCAGTGCTTGGCGGAGCCGCTCCAGCTCATGGGCATGCGCGGCAGCGGTGCCGCGGGCCTGGTCGCGTTCGCGTTCGGTCTCGCGTACCCGTTCCTCCCGGTCCTGGGCCTGCCGACGAAGGGCGGCGAGCTCGCGTTCCCGGTCCGCTGCCAGCTGCTCGAGTTCGGTGATACGGACACGCGCCGCGGTGTGCAGCGCGGTCAGCTCGGCGGTTCGCTGCTGGGCGGTGTCGCGGTCGTTCTCGGCTTGGCGCTGACGGCCAGCCGCCTCGTCGGCGACCTGCTCGGCCTGGACGCGGGAGGACTGATGCTCGCCGACCTGGCGCCAGGCGTCCTGCTCGCGCTCTTCGGCGCGGTCGCGGGCGGTCTCGGCCTGGGCGCGGGCCTGTTCGGCGGCGGCGATCCGGGTGGCGGCGGTGTTGGCCGCCGCGGTGGCGCGTTGCTCGGCCGCCGCGGCGGCGGCGCGCGCCTCCCCGTCGAGAAAGGCGCAAAACGGACATGAGCGACGACGAGCGGGCGCTGCCGGCACCGGCGGCGGGGGAGCGGCCACCGATTTACCCGCTTCCAGAAAACAGCGGCACGCACACCGCCGCCGACTACACGCTCAGCGAGCAGACCCGCAGCCGGATCGCCGACGGCGTGCCGGCCAACACCCGCCGCGCCTACGCGCGCCAGTGGGCCGCCTTCACCTCCTGGTGCGCCGAGCACGGCCGCGTCGCGCTGCCCGCCACCGGGCACACGCTGGCCGAATACACCTCCCAGCTGTGCGAGGCCGGGCAGGCGCCGGCCAGCGTCGAGCAGGCCATCGCCGCCGTGCGCACCATGCACCGGCTGGCCGGCCACACTGGGCAGCCGGTGACCGAGGCCGCCCGGCTCGCGCTGCGCACCTACAAGGCCCCCCACTCGCCGGGTAAGGGCGGCGCATTACTGCGCCGCCCTCCCCTCAGAACCGTGCGTGCAACTCGTCGCTGCACACGGCTCAAGCAAGCCCCGTGGGGCGGTTCAGAGGGCGGTCTGTGGGCCGACGCCCCTGATGTCATAGTGTGATCGAGTGAATCTGTAGCGTTATGTCTAGCTGGTGGGCGTGGACGTGTTGAGATGGCCGGGTGAGTGAACGCAAGCCGTACACGACGGACTTATCCGATGAGCGGTGGGCCCTGATCGAGCCGGTGATCACGGCGTGGAAGGCCGCCCACCCTTCGGTCAGCGGCCACCAGGGCAAATACCAGATGCGCGAGATCGTTAACGCGTTGCTGTACCAGAGCCGGACTGGCTGCCAGTGGAGCTTGCTGCCCCATGACTTGCCGCCGCGCAGCGCGGTCATGTACTACTACACCGCCTGGCGTAAGGACGGCACCGACCAGGCCATCCACGACTTGCTGCGCTTCCAGGTGCGGGAGAAACAGGGACGATTAGCCGACCCGAGCCTGGTGGTGCTCGACACCCAGAGCGTGCGCGCCGCGGTCGGAGTCCCCGCCACCACGACCGGACGGGACGCGGCCAAGAAAGTACCGGGTCGCAAGCGTGGGCTTGCCACCGATGTGTTGGGCCTGGTCATCGCGGTGGTGGTCGCGGCAGCCTCGATCCACGACAACGCCATCGGCAACGCGCTGCTGGACCGGGCCGTCGCCGCCACTGCGCCCGGCAGCGTCCGCACCGCCCTGGTCGATCAAGGCTTCAAGAACACGGTGGTCGCCCACGGCGCCACCCACGGCATCGCCGTGAAGATCGTCGAGCGTAACCCCGCCGAGGCTGGGTTCGTCCCCCAGCCCAAGCGGTGGGTGGTGGAGCAGACCTACGGCACGATGTCCCTGCACCGTCGCCTGGTGCGCGACTACGAACACGATCCAGCCAGCTCCGAATCGCGCGTGTACTGGGCGATGACCGACGCGATGACCCGCCGGCTGACCGGCACCTCCACCCCTACCTGGCGCTCGGTGTGAGCACCTCCTTGTTCAGGCGTTCTTGGGGATTGTTGCTCCATGTCTGGCGCCAGACGGCTTTGGGGAAGGCGGCGAAGGCGAGGATGTCCTCGCGTGCCTCGTCCAGGTGCTCGGCCGCGGCCGGGTATTTGGCCTCCAGCGTCTGCACGACGTGCCGGTGCTGGGCGTAGACGGACTCGGCGTCGGGCTGCTCGAAGACGGTGCGCAGCATGGTCGCCACCCACGGCTGCGCCGACTTCGGAACGCGGCAGAGCAGATTCCTCGCGTAATGGAGCCGTCAAGAAATAAGGCGTTGCTTTTCGATCTTGAGCTCGTTGACTTGGTATGGGCATACCGAGCGAGGTCCGCGATCAGCTCGTCTCGCGGTTCAGGGTGCTGTTTCCGCATCTGAACGAGCGGCAGCGGCGTCTGGTGATGGGGCAGGAGGCTCGGCTGCTCGGACATGGTGGGGTGCGGACGGTGGCGGCGGTGGCCGGAGTGTCCGAAACTACGGTCCGCACCGGGGTGTTCGAGCTGGAGGCCGGCGAGGATCCACTGCCGGACGGCCGCGTCCGTCGTCGTGGTGGAGGTCGCAAGGCCGCCGAAGCTCAGGACCCGGATCTGGTGCCAACACTGCTGGCGCTGGTGGAGCCGGATGAGCGCGGGGATCCGATGTCGCCGCTGCGCTGGACCACCAAGTCGCTGCGCGATCTGGCCCAAGAGCTGACCAGGCAGGGCCATCCAGTCTCGGCGCCGACGGTGGGCCGGCTGTTGAAGGAACAAGGCTTCAGTCTGCAGGCCAATGCCAAGACGCTGGAAGGCAAGCAGCACCCGGACCGGGACGCGCAATTCCATTACATCAACGAGCAGGTCAAGACCCATCAGGCGGACGGCGAGCCGGTGCAGCGTGGACACGAAGAAGAAGGAGCATCTGGGCGATCTGCCGAACGCCGGCCGGCAGTGGCGGCCCAAGGGCGATCCGGTTCGGGTCGAGGACCACAGCTTCTTCTTCACCGGCCCGGACGTGCCGCACGCGATCCCGTACGGGATCTACGACGTGGTCAACGACACGGGCTGGGTGAACGTCGGGATCGATCACGACACCTCGGCGTTCGCGGTGGAGTCGATCCGGCGCTGGTGGCGCGGCCGCGGCAGCCTGGACCACCCGAACGCGAACCGGCTGCTGATCACGGCGGACTGCGGCGGCTCCAACAGCTATCGCTACCGGTTATAGAAGGCCGAGCTGGCCGACTTCGCCGCCGAGACCGGGCTGGCGGTGACCGTCTGCCACTTTCCGCCCGGCACCAGCAAGTGGAACAAGATAGAGCACCGGCTGTTCTCGCACATCACCATGAACTGGCGCGGCAGACCCCTGACCAGCCACGAGGTCGTGGTCAACAGCATCGCCGCGACCCGCACCCGCACCGGGCTGACCGTCGCGGCCGAACTGGACACCAACGCCTACCCACTGGGCGTGTCGGTGTCCGCCGAGCGGATGAGCATGCTGCCGATCGTCCCGCATACCGAGCGCGGCGCCTGGAACTACACAATCGGCCCGGCAGAGGGCAACCCGCACCTGCCCCAATGTGACGACCGGGCGCGCATCCGGTCCGAAAGCCTGCACGCCCTGGCCGATCCCCGGCTGACCGGAATGAGCCGCCAGGAGCTGAACGAGCTGGCCGCGTCCCTGATCTCGGATCAGGCGGCCCTGGCCGAGCAGCGCAACTTCGAAATCCGTGGTGGCCCACGCCGACAGGCCAAAGCCAACCACGGACGCCCCCTGCTCACCGACGCCGACAAGGTCCTGATCGCCATCGTTTATCTCCGCCAGATCTGCTCCCAGCGCGTCCTGTCGGAGATGCTCGAGATCAGCCAGCCCCCGATCGGTCAGGCGGTCACCGAGACCGGCAAGCTACTGGCCGCCCGCAAACTCAAGATCGACCCCACCGTGCTGCGCTTCACCAGCGCCGGTGCGCTCCGCGACTTCCTGGACAGCAACACCGTCCCGACACGACCGAACCGGCTGACGCTGCTCGGAGATCCGGCACTGACCGGGATGAGCCGCCCGGAACTGGCCGCACTGATCAAGCGGCTGTCACTGCGGCAGGCCGCCGAGGCCGAGCAGCGCAAGCATCGCCAGCGCGGCGGTGACCGGCAGGCCGACGCCCGCGCAGGCATCTTCCAGGAGAAAATCACCGACGCCGAGCGCGTCCTGGCGGTCATCCTCGGCATGCGCAAAGTCTGCACCTGGCAGGTCGTAGCCGAACTGTTCCAAGTGAGCCGACGAACGATCGGCAACGCCAAGATCTGGGTCCGCCCACTGCTGGAGGAGACCGGCTACGCCGTCACCCGATCCGCAACCCGATACCCCAGCGCCGACACGCTCCTGAACGCCATCACACCGCACAACGACATCCCACGTGTCACAGAATCGACACCTTGATTCTTTACGGCTCCAATGGGTGCGACACCGCTGCCAGGACGCGCCCGGCAGCGTGGAGGCGATTGCATCGCGCAGCCCGGCATGGCAGTCGGAGATGACCATGTGCACCCCGGACAGGCCGCGGGCGACCAGGCCGCGCAGGAACGCCAGCCAGCCCGCGCCGTCCTCGGAGGAAACGACGTCCAGGCCGAGAATCTCCCGCTGACCGTCGGCGTTGACGCCGGTGGCGACCAGGGCGTGCACCGTCACCGTGCGGCCGCCCTCACGCACCTTCTGAGTCAGCGCGTCGATCCACACGAAGGTATAAGGGCCGCCGTCCAGCGGCCGGCAGCGGAACTGCTCCACCATGCCGTCGAGCTCGGCGGCCATCGCCGAGACCTGCGACTTGGACAGGCTGGTGATGCCCATCGCCTCGGCCAGCTTCTCCACCCGCCGCGTGGAGACGCCCAGCAGGTAGCTGGTGGCCACCACCGAGGTGAGCGCCCGCTCCGCTCGGCGTCGCTTGTCCAGCAGGAAGTCCGGGAAGTACGAGCCGGTCCGCAGCCGTGGCACGGCCAGCTCGATCGACCCGGCCCGGGTGTCCCACGGACGGGCGCGGTAGCCGTTACGGGTGTTGACCCGCTCGCTGCTGACCTCGCCGTAGCCGGCGCCGCACAGTTGCTCGACCTCGGCGTCCATCATCCGCTGCGCGAACTCGCGGATCATCGTCCGGAGCAGGTCCGGGCTCGCTGCGGCGAGGGTGTCTTCCAAGTACTCCCCAGCAGCGGGCACAATGTTATTGACGGCCACTTCGTCCCCTTCATGTTGATATGAGCGAATCGAAGGATTACGGAGTGGCCGTCTCTTGTCACATGGATCTCACCCGTACCAGTCCAAGGGCTTGATCACCCGCACACCATCTCCCTGGACGTGAACTGGAAGTACCGGACGGCCTGGACAACCTGCGTCTGGAGTCCCTCTTGATCGGAGACCCTGCACGCTGAAGCCCGAAAGGCGGTCGGGGTCGGCGAGGAAACGTGAAACTCGGGTGTTTACCGATCGCGACCGGTGGTCACTGGTATGCATGAGTGGTGCGGTGTCGTGTTCTGGAGGGAGGCACGCTCGCACACGAGGCGGTCCGGCCGGCAGCACGCTGCGGCACGCCGGCCCGGCCGCCGACGGTGAGAACGGCGCTCTACAGCCTGCCGTTGCGCAACAGGGCCTCGATGCCGAGCTCAAGGTCGCTCTTGCCCATCAACTTGTCGATCGTGCCCGCGGCCAGCTCATCGGCCAACGCCAAGATGAGCGCGTTGCTCGCCGCGAACGCCTCCACCGCCGCCACGTACTGATCGACCTTCGCCGCCTCGGCCGCGTTCAGGTCCTGGTGTCGGCGTACGGACTCCGGTGCAGGGCTAGGTACGAGTTGATGGGCTCTGTCGCTGATCTTGTGACATGGGGCGGTCCGGTAGGTGATCGTGTACGGAGTGCGTTCATGGAGGTATCGAAGGGCTTCTTCCGCATTTA